>JBEDET010000003.1:0-79985 GCA_041175505.1 Pseudomonadota bacterium | reverse complement strand
CTGCGCCTAAAGCGCGTATGTGCGGGATGTCAGTGGCCTGAATGCCGTTTAAGACCGAAATCCATGCCGGAGGAATAATATCCGCGATCGCAGCGGCTTCGCCCCAATGGGCAACGAAAAAGTCGCGGCATCCCGCATCGCGCAACCGCGCAGCCACTTCGCGCGCGCCAAGGCCATAGCCATTGGCCTTTACCGCTGCACCAGCCTGCGCCGAGCCGCTGCGTGCGTTGAGCGCTTTCCAGTTTGAAGCGAGAGCTTCGCCATCAAGGATTAAACGCAGCGGAGGTTCAAAATCGGTCATCGGCGGCCTTTTGCCCCTACCCCATTGCGTGTCAATCCAGCTTGGTCTTTCCAGATGTTTCCGGCAGCCAAATCAACGCAACGATAAAGGCCAATGCTGTAACGCCGACCGTATACCACAGTCCGGAGAAAGGCTGCCCGGTCTGCGCGACAATATATTGCGAGATATAGGGCAGAAACCCACCGAAATAGCCTGCGCCAATATGATAGGGTATCGACATGGAGGTGTAGCGGATTTTCGCGGGGAACATCTCGACCAAAATGGCCGCGACCTGTCCATATGTCATGCCAGACAACGCGACCATCAGGAACACCGCCAGAATGATTTTCCATGGCTGTCGCTGAGCTGGGTCAGATTTATCAGGATAGCCCGCCTTTTCCAACGCGGCGACATAGGCTTTTTCGTCAAAACCCTGAAGCTGCGACCCCCCGACCGTCAACGCCAATGTTTCGGACGGCTGCTTGCTGTACGCAATCCCGCGCTTGGTTAGGAAATTCAGCGCCTGCGCACATTCAGTCTCATGCGTGCGGTTGAGCACGTTGAAATCACATTCCGGCAGGGAAAGCGTAACTGGGTTGCTGACCGTCGCCCGCGCAAGTGCGGGATTGGCCGCATCCGCCATCATCCAGAAAATTGGAAACACGCCGATGATGGAAAGGCCGTAGCCCAGCAAAAGCATCCGCTTGCGACCCCATTTGTCCGACAGCCAACCGCATGCAACATACGTTGGAGCGGCGAGCGCGGCACCCACGGCCATATATAGCAGGGCATCTTCCTCTGGAACGCGGGCTGTGCCCGTCAGGAAATAGAGCGTGCCGAATTGTGACGTGTAATAAATAACGGTCAGACCTGCGGCAACGCCGAACAACGCAACGAAGAGACGGCCGATATTGCCGGGATATTTAAAGCTTTCGACGAAAGGATTTTTGGACGTCGTTCCCGCCGCTTTCATGGCCTTGAAAACCGGGCTTTCCGAAAGTTTGAGCCGCATATACAGCGATACAGCAAGCAACAGGATCGATGTCAGAAACGGAACCCGCCAACCCCAAGCTTCAAACGCTTCGGTGCTCATCGCATGCCGGGTGATAAGGACGACAATAACCGCAAGCAAAAAGCCGCCAGCGACCGATGCTTGGATCCAACTGGTATATTGGCCGCGTTTTCCGTCGGGCGCATGTTCGGCAACATATATCGCCGCGCCGCCATATTCACCGCCCAATGCCAAACCTTGAAGACAGCGCATCAGCAACAACAGTCCCGCGGCCCACACGCCTGCGGTCTCAAATGTCGGCAACAGACCAATCGCTGCAGTCGCCACGCCCATCAGCGAGATGGTCACGAGGAACGTATATTTCCGTCCAATCTTATCGCCAAAATAGCCAAATAATATGGCCCCAAGCGGACGAACACCAAAGCCGGCACCGAAGATCGCCAGCGAAGCAAGCGTTGCGGCCGTGGGGTTATCTGCAGGAAAGAACAACTTGCCGATCAGTGCCGCAAGGATGCCGTAGACAAAGAAGTCATACCATTCGAACACGGTGCCAAGCGATGACGCCGTTATGACCAGGCGGTCACGTTTCGGATCAAGTGTAATCTCGTTCTCGGTAGCAGCGGCCATGATATTCCCCTAAAAACCCTCATCCTTGTCTTAATCGCTATGTCGTGCCGTTCAAGCGGCTTGTTGCGCTTATCCACAAGGCCGATTATCGATTTGGGAGAGGAGAAGAGCATGCCGCAATTTATTGATCTGTCGATCCCGATTACCAACGACGTGATTTCCGATCCGCCCGTCATGCGGCCGCAGATTTCCTATATGACGCACGAAAACACGTGGGAACAGATTGCGATGTTCTTCCCGGGGCTGACAAAGGACGACCTTCCCGATGGCGAGGGTTGGGCCGTCGAAAGCCTCACTCTGTCCACCCACAATGGAACGCATATGGACGCGCCGTGGCATTTCCATTCGACAACCGATGGCGGGGCAAGCCCTGCCCCATCGATTGACGAAGCGCCGCTCGACCTGTTTTTTGCACCGGGCGTGAAATTGGATTTTTCGCATTTGCCCGCTGGCCATGTCGTCAGTGCGGCCGAAGTTGAGGCGGAGCTCAAGCGTATTGGCTACACCCTTCAACCACGCGACATTGTTCTGGTGCAGTCTGGAGCCGTTTACGGCACGGATAACTTTACCGACCAAGGCGTTGGCATGGGCGCGGAAGCAACGCTTTATTTGACGTCACTGGGTGTCGAGGTTGTCGGCACCGACGCATGGAGCTGGGATGCGCCATTCAGCCACACCGCAAAGCGTTGGGCCGAAAAGCGCGACCCGTCGATCATTTGGGAAGGGCATAAGGCCGGACGTATCCAGCCTTATTACCAAATCGAAAAGCTTACCAATTTGGAAGCATTGCCAGCATTTGGTTTTACGCTGTCATGTTTCCCCGTGAAGATTGAGCGTGCGAGTGCGGGATGGATACGGGCGGTGGCTATTTTGGATTAAGCCACCGCGCGCGTCCTATTCCATCTCTAGAATGACGGCATCCACGGCAAGGCTGTCCCCTGCCTTCGCGTTGACAATCTTTACCGTCCCGGATTTCTCGGCGCGCAGGATATTTTCCATCTTCATGGCTTCCACCACGGCGAGCGGTTGCCCTGCTTCCACAGCATCTCCCGCATTGACGTGCAATGTCGTCAACAGGCCGGGCATTGGGCAAATAAGGAATCTGGACAGATCCGGCGCGATCTTTTCAATCATATGATCAGCCAAATGCGCGATATGCCCCGGCAAGACACGTGCGATATGCGTTGCGCCGCGTGTCGTTAGTTTGAAGCCAGTCCGCATCTTTGAAACTTTGACCGCTAGCTCTTCGTCACCGACCTCCGCCTCGATCAAGCGATCACCGGGATCATATTCCATCGAAAGATCGAAATGGTCCCCATCGACGTGCATGTCGCCATCGACCATTTCGATATCGTGGACAGCGTCACCGATCTTCACTTGCCAGCGCGCAGGCGGCTCAAGCGTGTCGCCCAACTGACCATCAACATGGCGTGCGCGGTCGGCTTCTGCCGTCGCCACGAACCCTGCGATGGCCGCGAGTGATTTGACCAAATCCGGCGTTGATGCCGCGCCGTGGAAACCGTCAGGATATTCCTCGGCGATAAACCCAGTGGTCAATTCGCCGGAACGGAAGCGCGGATGCTGCATGATGGCGCTGACGAAATCGATATTGTGGCCAAGGCCTTCGATTTCGAAACGGTCGAGTGCTGCGATTTGCAAGTCAGCTGCCTCGTCGCGGGTTGTGCCCCATGTGATCAACTTGGCGATCATCGGGTCGTAGAACATCGACACTTCGCCGCCATCATAGACGCCGTCATCAACGCGCACGCCTTCGACACCGCGACGACCGTTAGCGTCCTCGTCCTCAGTCCAGCCAGCGACTGGCGAGCGATAGCGCGTCAGGCGGCCCGTGCTGGGCAAGAATCCGCGATAGGGATCTTCGGCATAGACGCGGTTTTCGATGGCCCAACCGTCAATCTTGATATCGTCCTGCGTCATGGCGAGCTTTTCGCCAGCGGCAACGCGGATCATCTGTTCGACCAGATCGATGCCGGTGATGCATTCGGTCACCGGATGCTCCACCTGCAAACGGGTGTTCATTTCAAGGAAGTAAAAGCTCTCGCCGCTCGGGTCTGCACCCGATACGATCAGTTCCACAGTACCCGCCGAATAATAGCCTACTGCACGTGACAATGCGACGCATTGCTCACCCATCGCCTTGCGCATCTTGGGTGTGACGAAAGGCGAAGGTGCTTCTTCCACGACCTTCTGGTGCCGCCGCTGGATCGAACATTCGCGTTCGTTCAAATACAGGATATTGCCATGCTGATCGCCCAAAATCTGGATTTCAATATGGCGCGGGTTGAGGATGAATTTTTCGATGAAGACGCGATCATCGCCAAATGAATTCAACCCTTCGCGTTTCGTCGCTTCAAAGCCCTCGCGGACATCCTGCTCATTATAGGCAAGCCGCATCCCCTTGCCGCCGCCGCCGGCGCTGGCCTTCATCATCACCGGATAGCCGATTTCTTCCGAAATCCGCACCGCGTGCTCGGTGTCGTCAATCTCACCAACAAAGCCGGGAACGACGTTGACGCCTGCCTTCATGGCTAGTTTCTTGGATTCAATTTTGTCGCCCATCGCCGCAATTGCATTCACTGGCGGTCCGATGAATGCGATGTTTTCCTTGGCCAAAGCCTCGGCGAAGCTGGTGCGTTCGGACAGGAAGCCATAGCCCGGATGCACCGCTTCAGCGCCCGTCGCCTTACACGCAGCGATGATCTTGTCGGCAATCAAATAAGACTGCGCAGCAGGCGAAGGCCCGATATGCACCGCCTCGTCCGCCATCTGCACAAATGGTGCGCGCGCATCGGCATCGGAATAGACCGCGACAGTCGCGATTCCCATCCGGCGTGCGGTCTTGATAATACGGCAAGCGATTTCGCCGCGGTTGGCGATCAGGATTTTCTTGAACATTAAGGAAGCGTTCCTTCAACAATCATAATGCGGGATATAGCTGTCTTATGCCGGATATCAGCGACAGGACGATATTCTTCGGACCTCAAAAATGCCTGAGCAGCTGCAAAATGCGGAAATTCAATGACGACCATGCGGCCGCTGGGATCACTGCCCTCAACGCTTTCGATTTGTCCCCCACGAACAATGTAACGTCCACCATATTGGGCAACGATAGGGACAACAGCTGATTTGTAATCTTCGTACGCAGCGGCATCGCGCACCTCAACCTCGGCAATGACATAGGCCTTTGGAAGTTGCGCGGCGTTGCCGCTCGCGGAAAGCGGCAGAGGTTGTGTGGAACCTACCATGTTTGTTTCCAACACGCTCTCATGCGCCTTACTCTGCTGCCTCAAGCGCTTTACACGCGCGCAGCGGCTCCTCGGCCTCCATTGGCACAAGTCCCAGCTTGGCCAGCATTGCGGCGTCCTTGTCATCGCCTGCATTGGCGGCGGTCAAGAGCTTGTCACCCGTGAAGATGCTGTTTGCGCCAGCCATGAAGCACAGCGCCTGTGTTGCCTCGCTCATGCTTTCACGCCCCGCGCTTAGGCGCACCATGCTCATAGGCATAGTGATGCGGGCGACAGCAATCGTGCGCACAAATTCAATGTCGTCAATCTTCGCCAGCGGCGTGTCGGCAAGCATATCGCCCAGCACGGTGCCCTTGACTGGCACCAGTGCGTTGACGGGCACGCTTTCGGGGTGGGCCGGCAATGTCGCCAGCGTGTGGATGAAACCGACGCGGTCGGCGCGGGTCTCGCCCAAGCCAACAATGCCGCCGCTGCAGACATTGATGCCCGCACGGCGGACCTCGGCCAGCGTATCAAGCCGGTCGTCCATCGTCCGCGTCGTGATAATCTCATTATACCGTTCAGGGCTGGTGTCGATATTATGGTTATAATAATCGAGCCCCGCGTCGGCGAGCATATCGGCCTGCCTGGGCGTCAGCATACCAAGCGTCATGCAGGTTTCCATACCCATCGCGCGCACGCCCTGAACAATCTGGACAATTGCGGGCATGTCCCGATCTTTGGGATTGCGCCACGCAGCACCCATGCAGAAACGACGCGAACCGGCGTCTGCGGCTTCGGCTGCCTTTTGCAGCACGGCCTGCACGTCCATCAGCTTGGTTGCCTCGACACCGCTGTCCGCTTTTACCGATTGTGAGCAATAGCCGCAGTCTTCCGGGCAACCGCCGGTCTTGATCGATAGCAATGTGCAAAGCTGGATCTGCCCCGCCGCATGGTGTGCGCGGTGGACAGTTTGCGCCTGATAGACGAGCTCGTCGAACGGCAGGTCAAACAATGCCGCGATTTCTGCGCGGGTCCAATCGGTGCGGACAGTCACATGGCTTCTCCCAAAGGCGGCATGTTGTGGCCGAGCAAAGTCAAAACATCGGCGGCGCATTCCACAACATTGCTGCCCGGGCCGTAAATGCCCTGAACACCGGCTTCACGCAGATAATCATAATCCTGCGGCGGTATGACGCCACCGGCAATGACCTTGATATCGCCGCGCCCTGCTTCACGCAGACCCTTTATCAGCTCTGGGATCAGCGTTTTGTGACCCGCGGCGAGGCTTGAGGCGCCCACCGCATCCACGTCATGCTGTAGCGCCAGAACAACGGTTTCCTCCGGCGTCTGGAACAATGGCCCACTGATAACGTCAAAGCCCATGTCGGAGAATGCAGAGGCAATGACGTTCGCACCCCGGTCGTGGCCGTCCTGCCCCATTTTGGCGACGAGCAATTTCGGTTTGCGGCCCAAGCGGCGGCCAACCGATGCGACGCCGTCGAGCACTTGCGCCCAGCGTTTGTCGAATTCATGCGCGCTGCCATAAATTCCCTGCACAGGCACAGGCGTGGTCGCATAGCGGCCAAACACAGCCTCCATTGCGTCGGATATCTCGCCCAAAGTCGCGCGTGCGCGGGCGGCGTCGACTGCAAGCGCGAGAAGGTTTGTGTTCCCCTGCGCAGGCAGGGGGCCAGTCCCGGACGTTGCGTTTTGCGGCGCTGGACCCCGGCCTTCGCCGGGGAACACACGAGCGCCTTCGGTCAGCGCATTCAACGCAGCCTGACAGGCCGCTTCATCACGTGATGCGCGCGTGGCGGCAAGGCGTGCAATCTGGCCCTGACGGACAAAGTCGTTATCGACCTCCAGCGTATCGAGCTGGTCTTCGGTTTCCAGACGATATTTGTTGACGCCAACGATGACATCCTCGCCCTTATCCACCCGTGCCTGACGTGCAGCGGCGGCTTCTTCGATCAAACGCTTGGGCATGCCCGATGCGACAGCCTTGGTCATGCCACCAAGTTCGTCTACCTCGCCGATGATCTTCCAAGCCTGGTCGACCAGCTCTGCGGTCAAGGCCTCGACATAATAGCTGCCGCCCAAAGGATCGACGACCTTTGTGATGCCGGTTTCTTCGGTCAGGATGATCTGTGTGTTGCGGGCAATACGTGCCGAGAATTCCGTCGGCAGCGCAATGGCTTCGTCCAACGCGTTGGTGTGAAGGCTCTGCGTACCACCAAGGGTAGCCGCCATAGCTTCAACCGTGGTGCGGATGACGTTGTTATAGGGATCTTGCTCTTGCAACGACACGCCCGATGTCTGGCAATGCGTGCGCAGCATTTTGGAGCGTTCGTCCTTTGCGCCCAGATCATCCATGACGCGGTGCCACAATGTGCGCGCGGCGCGCAGCTTGGACACTTCCATGAAGAAGTTCATGCCGATGCCAAAGAAGAAGGACAACCGCCCGGCGAACGCATCAATATCCAAGCCCGAAGCCATCGCGCGCTGCACATATTCCTTGCCGTCGGCGATGGTGAAGGCAAGCTCCTGCACCGCAGTCGCGCCGGCTTCATGCATGTGATAGCCTGAAATCGAGATGCTGTTGAACTTCGGCATGTTGGCGCTGGTGTAGGCGATAATGTCCGAAACGATCCGCATCGACGGTTCGGGCGGGTAAATATATGTGTTGCGGACCATGAACTCCTTAAGGATGTCGTTCTGAATGGTGCCGTCGAGCTGTGCCTGTGAAACGCCCTGCTCTTCACCCGCGACGATGAAGAACGCCAGGATCGGAATGACCGCGCCGTTCATCGTCATCGACACCGACATTTGGTCCAGCGGAATGCCGTCGAACAGGATTTTCATATCCTCAACGCTATCTATGGCAACGCCCGCCTTGCCAACGTCGCCCACCACGCGCGGATGGTCGCTGTCATAGCCGCGATGGGTGGCCAAATCGAAGGCAACCGAAAGCCCCTTTTGCCCGGCGGCCAAGTTGCGGCGATAAAAGGCGTTGGATTCCTCGGCGGTTGAGAAACCCGCATATTGACGGATGGTCCACGGGCGGCCCGCATACATCGACGCACGCACACCGCGTGTAAATGGCGCAAAGCCGGGAAGTCCGGGGTCGCCAGCATCCGCGCTGGTGTACAGTGGCTTCACCGAAATGCCCTCGGGCGTCTGCCAGGTCAGGTCCTTGCCCTTAACCTCTTTGTCGGCGGCCATTTGCCAGTCTGACAGGGTGGGTTTGCTCATATTGTTACCATTCAGGCTGCGGCGCTTGGCCGGGCGGTTACACGCGCATGCCATGCGCGCAGGTTGTTCAGTTCTTCGGCTATTTCTATACCGATAAAGGCAGCAAAATCGACGGTCGTGAGCAGCAGGATATCGGCGATCGTATAACGGTCGCCTGCGATAAACGTGCGCCCTTCCAAAGATGTATCGAAAAAGCGCAGAGCATCATCTGCACGCGGACGGTTGGACTCCCCCCATTCTGCATTGCGCCCGGGCAGAGCCGCGGTAAATGGATGCGTGTGGACCCATATGGCACCGACGGGTGGCATCAGCACCATTTCAACCCTGCGGCTCCACATTTCGATCAGCGCCTGTTCCGCAGCACCAATGCCAAACAAAGGTGGTTCAGGATGCACAGCCTCCAAATAGCGGCAGATGGCAACGCTTTCAGCGATAACTGTTCCATCATCAAGCCGTAGTGCCGGTGTCTGCCCCCGAGGATTGAGCGCGAGATATTCGGTACTCTTTTGCTCCCGCTTCAAAATCGACACGGGTTGCGAAGGCAGTTCAATACCCTTTTCCGCTGCAAAAATCCGTACCCGGCGCGGATTGGGTGCGGGATTGGGGCTGTCGTAAAAAATCATCCGCCCTTAAACTCCGCTTTCCGCTTCTGCAAAAACGCAATTGCGCCTTCGCGGGCATCGTTGCTGTCACCCGCAATCTTCTGTCCTTCGGCCTCACGCAGCAGGGCCGTAGCATAATCCGCGTCCAACGCCGCAGCGATATTCTGACGCATAATACCAATGGCCACCGTCGGCCCATTCGCCAAACGTGTTGCCAAAGCCTTCGCTTCAGTCATCAGTTCGGCATCATCGACAGACTTGTAGATCAGGCCCCAGTCAGCAGCCTTATCCGCTGGGATTTTCTCCCCGAGCAGCATCATTTCTGTCGCGCGTGCCTTGCCGACAAGGCGCGAAAGCATCCAGCTTGCGCCGCCATCGGGCACGAGACCAATGTTGACAAAGGCCTGAAGGAAGTAAGCAGATTTGCCCGCAATCGCAAAATCGCTGGCGAGCGCAAGGCTGCAACCTACGCCGGCTGCGGGGCCATTGATCGCGGTGATGATCGGCACGTCGAGCTTGGCCAGTTTGAGCATCAGCGGGTTGTAGCTTTTGGTTAGCGCTGAATAAGCCCCCTGCCCGCCGCTCACCGATGCACCTGCGCCGCGTGCCGACAAATCTGCGCCTGAACAAAAGGCGCGGCCTTCGCCGGTAATCAGGACGACGCGCGCGCCGTTCAATTGGTCAAGCGCGGCACTGATCTCGTCCGCCATTTGCGGCGCCATCGCGTTTAACCGATCCGGACGGTTGAGGGTTATTGTTGCGACATTGTCCGAAATGTCGAGGCGGATGGTTTCGTATGTCATGTTTCAAGCTCCCTTTATTCTATTCACCGTCATGCTGAACTCGTTTCAGCATCCATTTCGCCTCCCAAAAACCCACGCTCTGGGATTATAAATGGACCCTGAAACACGTTCAGGGTGACGATGTGGTGGTTGGTCAATGTGCCTGCGAAGGCACCTCCATAATTTCAGTCAGCACACCCTGCATGTCCTTCGGGTGCACAAAGAAAATCAGCGTCCCGTGCGCACCAATACGTGGCTCGCCCAGCACGCGCTTGCCCATGGCTTCAAACTCCGCCTTGGCAGAGTGAATGTCGGGCACTTCGTAACACACATGATGTTGCCCGCCCGCCGGGTTTTTCTCCAGAAACGCGGCGATGGAGGCATTGCTCGGCAATGGCTCAATCAGTTCGATCTGCGTTCCGTTCAGAGCGCCATCGGCCCCGGGCGTATCGACAAAGCAAACCTTCACCCCCTGATCCGGCAAGTCGAACGGATCATGGATCTTCGTCGCGCCCATCACGTCGCGGTAAAAGATGATACTATCCGCAATGGAAGGCGTTGCGACGCCGATATGGTTGAGACGACCCAGTTTCATCAAATATATCCTTCAAAACGAAGCCCAAAAATGAACAAACCAATCGCAAACATAACGCCAAGGATTCTGCCGAGTATTAGAAACCAATAGGTGCGCGGCCTCTCGCTCCTCGGAAAATGGTAGCGAAAATAATAGCTCGCCACGCCCGTTTGCCATTCATGCCACCCGCGACTTGCACTCCAATAACCGCCCAATACAACCGCACCCAGCCAAATGAGTTCGAACCAGTCCATCATAGCGGAATATTATCATGCTTCTTCCAAGGGTTTTCCAACGCCTTGTTTCGCAATTTTCTAAGGCCCAAGGCAATCCGCTTTCGCGTCGAATGCGGGTAGATGACCTCGTCAATAAAGCCCTTGCTCGCCGCCACAAAGGGGTTCGCAAACCGGTCTTCATACTCCGCGGTCTTCACCGCCTGCTCTTCAGTGGATAGCCCACGGAAGATGATTTCAACTGCACCCTTTGCGCCCATCACCGCGATTTCTGCGGTGGGCCAAGCGTAGTTAAGGTCGCCGCGTAAGTGCTTGGACGCCATCACGTCATATGCCCCGCCATAGGCCTTGCGCGTGATGATGGTGATTTTTGGCACGGTTGCCTCGGCATAAGCAAAGAGCAATTTCGCGCCATGCTTGATGATGCCGCCATATTCCTGCGCCGTGCCGGGCAAAAATCCGGGAACGTCGACGAAAGTGACGATCGGAATATCGAATGCATCGCAGAAGCGGACAAAGCGCGCCGCTTTTTTGGAACTGTTGATGTCGAGCACGCCCGCCAGCACCATGGGCTGATTGGCAACGATGCCAACCGTGCGGCCCTCAATACGGCCAAAACCGATAATCACATTGGCCGCGTGTGTTGGCTGAACTTCAAAGAAGTCGCCTTCATCAACCGTTTTGCGGATCAGCTCATGCATATCATAAGGCTGGTTCGCGCTTGGCGGGATTAAGGTATCGAGGCTTGGTTCAATTCGGTCCCACGCGTCTTCGGTTGGCCGTTCTGGAACGCCGGTGCGGTTATTCTCGGGCAAATAGTCAAAGAAATCACGGACCGACAGCAGCGCCTCAATATCATTTTCGAACGCATTGTCGGCGACACCCGATTTGGTCGTATGCGAAACCGCACCGCCAAGCTCTTCCTGCGTGACGACTTCATTGGTCACGGTCTTGACGACATCGGGGCCAGTGACGAACATATAGCTGCTGTCCTTCACCATGAAGATGAAGTCCGTAATCGCTGGCGAATATACCGCACCACCCGCGCATGGGCCCATGATGAGGCTGATTTGCGGTATCACACCGCTTGCGAGCGTATTGCGTTGAAACACCTCGGCATAGCCGCCCAGCGACGCCACACCTTCCTGAATACGTGCGCCGCCGCTATCGTTCAAACCGATAACGGGCGCGCCAACTTTCATGGCATTGTCCAACACCTTGCAGATTTTCATCGCATGCGCTTCGGACAGTGAACCGCCGAATACCGTGAAATCTTGACTGTAGACATAGACCAAGCGGCCGTTGATGGTGCCGCTCCCAGTGACCACACCGTCGCCGGGGATCTTCTGCTCGGCCATGCCAAAGTCGGTGCAATTATGCGTCACATAGGCGTCGAGCTCTTCGAAGCTGCCTTCATCCAGCAGGATATCAAGCCGTTCGCGCGCGGTCAGGCGACCCTTGGCATGTTGCGCGTCAATACGCTTTTGTCCGCCACCCATTTTGGACGCTGCGCGCCGCAATTCCAGTTCAGCGATGTTGGCCGACATGGTTTTCCCCATAAGCAATTTTGTTGCGTGAAGCTTTGGCATCGTGGCGATGCAATTGCAAATTAATCGTGCGATTAAATTTGCGGTTATCCGGACAATATTCAAAGCTGCCAAAAGCGAAAAAGGACGCTATAGGGCCACGCCATGGAAGACGTTCATCCCATCAAAGTCGCTGCCTTATATCGCTTTGTATCGTTCGATGCGCCGGAAGCGCTTCAACCGCTAATCCAGGAACAATGCACAGCGGGCGGCATTAAAGGCACCATTTTACTAGCGCATGAAGGAATCAACGGCACCGTCGCCGGAGAGCCGGCCGCTATCGACGCCCTCATTTCGTTTCTGCGCGCCATTCCGGGCTGCGCAGAATTGGACGTCAAATATTCGCATGCCAATGAAATGCCATTCTACCGGATGAAAGTGCGGCTGAAGAAGGAAATCGTGACGCTCGGCGTTGATGGCATCGACCCGAAACGTGAAGTCGGCACCTATGTGCAGCCGGAGGATTGGAATGCCTTGATTTCCGATCCGGACACTGTGCTGATTGATACCCGCAATGATTATGAGGTTGCGATTGGCACGTTTGAAGGCGCAGTCGACCCGCGGACCAAATCGTTCAGCGAATTTCCGGAATGGTTTCGCGCGCATCGCGATGAACTGGCTGCTGGAAAAACCAAGTTTGCGATGTTCTGCACCGGCGGCATACGCTGCGAAAAATCGACTGCGTTCCTGAAAGCAGAAGGGATAGACGACGTCTACCATCTCGAAGGCGGCATATTGCGCTATCTGGAGAATATTCCAGAAGCCGAGAGCAAATGGCAGGGCGAATGTTTCGTGTTCGACGAGCGTGTGTCCGTGAAGCATGGGCTTGAGCTTGGCGAGATGGAACTGTGCCACGCGTGCCGCCGCCCCATCTCGCAAGAGGACAAGGCGTCAGCACATTTCATCGAAGGCGTCGCCTGCCCGGCATGCTATGCCGAACGCACCGACGAAGACCGTGCGCGTTTCGCCGAGCGGCAGAAACAAATCGCGCTCGCCAAGAAACGCGGCAAACAGCATATCGGCGTCAATCCTCGACTTGATGACTGACCTGCCCATCCTCTTCAGTTTCCGGCGGTGTCCATATGCCATGCGGGCAAGGATGGCGATTGCGGTAAGTGGCGTCCAAGTCGAACTGCGCGAAGTGGTGCTTCGGGACAAGCCGCCTGAAATGATCGCTGTGTCGCCAAAAGGCACAGTTCCGGTATTGCTATTGGGCGACGGCAATGTTGTCGACGAGAGCCTGGACGTCATGCGTTGGGCATTGGCGCAACATGATCCCGAGAGCTGGTTGGCCCATCAAGATGCGGGCATGATCGCGGCCAATGATGGCCCGTTCAAACAGGCGCTGGACCGATACAAATATCCGCATCGTTATGGTCTGGCCGACGGTTTGGAACATCGTGAGGCTGCCCGGGATCATTTGTCGGTATTGAACGAGATATTGGCGACGCAACCCTATTTGGGTGGCCGCGTCCCCGCATTTACCGACATCGCCTTGTTTCCCTTTGTTCGTCAGTTTGCCGCAACCGACCCGCTATGGTTCGATGGATTGCCAATGCCTGCGCTTCAGGCATGGCTGAACGGACTGCTATCGTCGGACCTGTTTGGCCAGATCATGACCCGCTACCCCAAATGGACCGCGGGCGACGAAGCTATTCTCTTTCCATAAACCGCTATGAGAGCCGATAAACGCCCTTCGACAGGCTCAGGGCTACGGTGAGGTTCTCCGTTACTTCATCAACACCAGTTCTTCGGACATGCTTGGATGCAGCGCGACGGTGTCGTCGAAATCCTGTTTCGTAAGCCCTGCTTTGACCGCAATGGCCGCTGCCTGAAGGATCTCGCCACTGTCGGGCCCAATCAAGTGCAACCCGACCACACGCTCATTCGGGCCGGCGACCACCATTTTATACAATGCGCGTTCATTGCGGTCGGCCAACACATTCTTCATCGCGCGGAAATCGCTTTTGTAAATTTTGACGTCCGGATGCGCCGCGCGGGCTTCGGCCTCGGTCATCCCGACGCTTGCGATTGGCGGATTACTGAACACCGCAGTCGGTATGCAATCATAATTGACCGTGCGCGGATTGTTGCCAAAGACGCTGTCAGCAAAAGCGTGGCCTTCGCGGATCGCAATGGGGGTAAGCTGAACGCGGTTTGTGACATCGCCCACCGCATAAATGCTGGGCACATTCGTCCGATTGTCGTCGCCAACCTGTACCGAGCCATCCTTGCCAAGCGCGACGCCAACCTCTTCAAGGCCAAGGCCTTTGCTGTGCGGCGTCCGGCCAATGGCCCAAAGGAGCAGATCGGTTTCAATCGTCTCGCCTTGGTTGGTCTCGATCATCAAGCTGCCATCATCCTGCTTGGTGATGGATTTGAAGCTACAGTTGAAGCGAATATCGATGCCTTTATGGCCGCTAATGTCCACAAGGCGGTCGACAATTTCGTCATCATAACTGCGTAAAATACGGTCGCCATGGGTCACAAGGCTGACTTTGACGCCAAGTTCGTTGAAGATACCCGCGAATTCGTTGGCGATGTAACCGCCGCCTGCGATCACCGCCCGCTTGGGCAGTTTGGGTAAGCTAAACACTTCATTTGACGTGATGCCATGCCCAGCCCCGGCTATTTCCGGAACCGATGGCCAAGCGCCCGTGGCAATGAGGATATAGGCCGCCGAAATTTCGCGCCCGCTTGCCAGGCGCACACTGTTTGGCCCCGTCACCACCGCGCGTTCACGAAACACCTCTACTTTGTTGTTGCCAAGCGTCTGGCCGTAAAGGCCTTCGAGACGGTTCACTTCCGCCGCGACATTGTCGCGCAAGATGTTCCAATCGAACGTCGCGCCTGTCGTGTTCCATCCAAAACGCTGCGCGTCGTGCAAGTCTTCTGCGAAATGCGATCCGTAGACGAGCAGCTTTTTGGGAACACATCCGCGGATAACGCATGTGCCACCAACACGATGTTCCTCCGCAACCGCGACACGCGCGCCGTGTGAAGCCGCTATCCGCGATGCGCGAACGCCGCCCGAACCCGCGCCAATGACAAACAGATCATATTCAAACTCAGCCATGCTAATTTTTCCTTATGTCATGGCCATATGGTTGCGCCGCAACGCATTTGCCAATGGCATTTCTTCATCTGTCTTATCGAACGGTCAGTTGTCGCCCAATGCCGCCGCAATCAATGCAGTCGTCGACGGATCAAAGCCCGTGGCGCCATTTTCGCCGATGCTTTTTGCAATCTGCTTGCCCAGCTCAACCCCAAATTGGTCAAACGGGTTAATGCCCAGCAACACCGCATTCACAAAAGTCCGGTGTTCGTAAAACGCAATCAACGCACCCAATGCAGATGGCGTCACATCATCCATCAATATCGTGGTTGAGGGGCGGTTGCCGGCATAGTTGCGTGCCAGATCATCTGACGTCTGCCCCGCCATCAACGCGGCACCTTGGGCAAAACAGTTCACCAACAGCGTTTCATGATGTGCGGTGTCAAAGTCATGTCCAGGCGTTTTGCTCGCAATGAATTCGACGGGGATAAGATGCGTCCCCTGATGCAACAACTGGAATACCGCATGTTGCGCGTCGGTTCCAACACCGCCCCATGTGACTGGTGCGCTGTTACGGCCCAGCGGCACGCCTTCGGCTGTCACCGATTTGCCGTTCGATTCCATTTCCAACTGCTGCAGATAATCGGGCAGCAATCGCAGCCGTTCGTCATACGCAAAAACCGCTCGGGTCTGGCAGTCCTTGATCTGGGCATAATATAGATCGCAGAACGCAGCCATTGTTGGTGCATTTTCCAACAGGGGCGCATTGCGGAAATGTCGGTCCATCGCCGCGGCACCCTCAAGCAGTTCTTCATACACGGCCCAGCCAAGCCCGAGTGCCACGGGAAAGCCAATTGAGCACCACAGCGAATATCGCCCGCCAACCGATTCATTGAACGGCAATATCCGGCTTTCATCGACGCCCCATTCAAGTGCTTTGTCTGGATAGGCCGTAAGCGCCACGAACTGGGCATAAGGATCGGCCACGCCACCGTCGCGCATCCACTCCATCGCGCTGGTTGCGTTCAGCAAGGTTTCCGTCGTGGTGAATGTCTTTGATGCGACCGCGACGATTGTCTTATGCGGGTCCATGCCTTTCACAGCCTCAGTCAGCGCAGCGCCGTCGATATTCGACACCACCTTGACATCGTAACGCGCGCCATCGCGGCCCAGCGCATCGACCAGCAATTTTGGGCCAAGCGCGGAGCCGCCAATGCCGATGTGCAAAATATGTTTGATGTCACCCATAAAGCCGGCGTCGATCGCCTCGACAAGGCTACGCATGCGTTCTTGAAGTGCACGGGCATGGGCGACGGCCTGCACATCACCATTGCCACGCTCTGCCGCATGCTCGGCAGCACGGCCTTCGGTTACATTGATCGCAGCGCCCGAAAATAATGCCGATTTGGCGTCGTCCAAATGCATGTCTTCCGCAAGTTTCGCGAATTGGGACAGCATGGCGTCATCAAGATGCGTTTTCGACATGTCAAAGCGCAATCCCGACTGCTCTATCGTCATTTTGGCAACGCGGTCGGGGTCTGATGCAAATAGCTCAACGAGCGTTTTTTCCTGCTGCTTTTCAAGCTCAGCCCAGCTGTGGTCCGTCATTATATACCCTTTATCAATCGCGCGAATGTCGCCTGTGAATCTCGACGCTGGCAAATAGCGCGTCTACGCGATAAAAGGCCAGCCAATCCGTCATAAGACGACATTAATTTGCGAGATTATGTGACCTCACCCACCGACAAGACAGACGACGCGAACGCGGCCGCTCCTTCACAACCGCAACCAGCAACGCCGACATCCGAATGGCGCGAATTTGGCGGCTTCCTTTTGAAGTTGGCGGTATTCGTGTTCATCCTGCGCAGTTTCATCGTCTCGCCATTCAATATTCCTTCGGAATCGATGCAGCCCCGCTTGCTTATCGGCGATTATCTGTTGGTTGCAAAATGGCCGTATGGCTATTCCAAATATAGTCTCCCATTCTCCCTGCCCCTCATACCCGGGCGGATATTCGCCAGCGAGCCAAAGCGCGGCGATGTTGTGGTGTTCAAGGCACCCATGTCGAACGGCACTGACTATATTAAGCGCGTGATCGGCCTTCCCGGTGACGTCATCCAAATGCGCGATGGCATTTTGGAGATTAACGGCGTGGCGGTCAAAAAAGAACGCATTGCTGATCTTGTCATACCGGTAACGCAAAATATGCGCGATACCGCTGAAATGGACCGCAATCCCTTCCCGTGCTGGCGCCCCGACATGGAAGAGGTCAGCCCAGATGGTGGCACGCAATGCCGGTATCCGCGTTTTCGCGAGACTTTACCCGAGGGCAAGAGCTACGAAATTCTCGACCTCTCCAACGGATTGGAAGGCGACAACACCGAAGCCTTTGTTGTCGGCGAAAAGGACGTGTTCCTGATGGGCGACAACCGCGATCGCAGCGCGGATAGCCGCTGGACACCGATCGACAAGCCCGGAGCCATCGGCATCGTGCCACAAGAAAATCTCGTTGGGCGCGCGCTGGTTTCGGTGTTTTCTACCGATGGCTCGTCACATTGGCTGCTACCATGGACATGGTTTACCGCGGCACGCCCTGACCGCATTGGACAAGGGTTTTGACCAACAGCGATAAGGATAACTGGCTGAAGGCATTAATGCCCAAGCCGCCGTCGGATCTGGCGCTATATCACCGCGCGCTGACGCATGGCAGCACCGGACAAGCGGATTATCAACGGCTTGAGTTTCTGGGTGACCGGATATTGGGTCTGGTCATCGCGGATATGCTGTACCACCGATATGCCGAGGAAGCCGAAGGTCGTTTGTCGCACCGGTTAAATGCCTTGGTATCGGGCCTGACATGTGCGGATATTGCCCGACAGCATGGGGTTCCCGATTATGTGCGGCTTGGCAAACAAGCGCGCGACGACGGGGCGCAGCAAAGCGATAATGTGCTTGGCGACGTCATGGAGGCGCTGATCGGTGCTCTTTATTTGGACCATGGTATTGAAGCCGCGCGCGCGCTTATCGAGCGCCTGTGGGGGCCGTTGATTGAAACTGCCAATGGTGCGCCAAAGCACCCCAAATCCGCGCTTCAGGAATGGTGTGCCGCACATGGCCGCAAGGTTCCGGAATATGTAATAACGAAAAAAGAAGGCCCTCCCCACGCTATGACATTTGAAATTACTGTCACCGTAAAAGGTTTTGACCCCGTCACCGCCACAGCGCACAGCAAACAGGCTGCTGAAACTGCGGCCGCGCTCGCATTTTTGGACATCCACGCATGACCAAAAAATGCGGTCATGTCGCCATTATTGGCGCACCGAATGCGGGCAAATCAACACTGGTCAATGCGTTGGTCGGTCAAAAGGTCGCGATTGTCAGTCCCAAGGCGCAAACGACCCGCACACGCATGCTTGGCGTCGCGCTTGCCGGCGAAACGCAGATTATATTGGTCGACACGCCAGGCATATTTGCCGCGCAACGCCGCTTTGACCGCGCCATGGTTGCTGCGGCCTGGGACGGCGCTGGCGATGCGGACATGATTGCGCTCATCGTCGATGGCCGCGCCGGTGCCGGCCCGAAGGTCGAAAAGATATTGGAGGGCCTGAAGGATCGCCCAGAACGTAAGTGGTTGGTGCTGAACAAGGTGGATATTGCCGCCAAGGAAAAGCTGCTGTCGCTGACGACGAAATTGACCGAAAAATGCGATTTCGAACAAATTTATTATATCAGCGCGGCCACGGGAGATGGCCTTGACGAATTTAAACAGGCGCTGGCCGATGCCATGCCCGAGGGCGAATGGCATTTCCCTGAAGATCAGGTTTCCGATGCCACAGACCGTTTGATCGCGTCTGAAATCACGCGCGAGCAGCTATATCTCCAACTGCATGAAGAGCTGCCTTATGCAAGCGCTGTCGAGACCGAGAAATATAGCGAACGCGAGGATGGGTCGTTGGAAATCCATCAGCAAATCCTTGTCGCCAGGCCTACCCAGCGCGCAATCGTGCTCGGCAAAGGCGGTGCGCGTATCAAGGCGATTGGCGAAGCGGCCCGAACCGAATTGGCGAAATTGATGGGCGTGAAGGTCCATCTATATTTGCATGTGAAGGTATACGCCAAGTGGGACGAGGATCGCACCTTATATCGCGATATCGGACTCGAATGGGTCGAGTGACGACACTGCGTCCTAAATCCAAATAGTGTCGTTCCCGCGTACGCGGGAACCCATGGCCTGACGGATCAGTTTAAGGCTTACAGCCAAGACCATGGATTCCCGATCAAGTCGGGAATGACAAAATTGGAACTACTTCGCCGCTTTAGCCTTGGGCTTGGCCGCCGCCTTTTTCTTAGGGGCAGCCTTTTTCTTCGGCGCAGCTTTCTTCTTCGTTTTTGATGGCATGGCCGCACGCGCGTCAATCAATTGCGCCGCTTCCTCCAACGTGAGTTCGTCGGGCGCAATCGACTTGGGCAAAGTCGCGTTGGTCGTGCCGTCGGTGACATAAGGCCCAAAACGGCCTTCCATCAGCTTGAGCTCAGCCTCTGTACGTGGATGCTTTCCAAGCTCCTTAAGCGGCGCACGAGCCGCACCGCGTCCACGGCCCGGATTGGCAGCCGCCTCGGCCAGCTTTGCCACGGCACTGTTCATGCCCGTTTCGAACACTTCGGTCGTCGACTGCAACCGTGCATATTTGCCGTTATGCGCCAGATATGGCCCATAACGCCCAATGCTGGCCGTTATTGGCTCACCGCTTTCGGGGTGAGTTCCGACTGTGCGCGGCAAGGACAATAGCTTTACCGCCCATTCAAGGCCGATATCGTCTGCAGGAATATCTTTCGGTATCGATGCGCGCTTGGCATCTTTGCCCTCGCCCATTTCGAAATAGGGACCAAAACGACCCGATTTGCGGCTAACCTCCAATTGCGTTTCTGGATGTTGGCCAAGCACTTCAGGCCCCGTATCTTCACCATTTTCGCCACCGGGTTGCGCGAATTTCCGCGTGTATTTGCAATCCGGATAATTGGAACATGCAACAAAAGCGCCAAATTTCCCGCCACGAAGCGCAAGCCTGCCCTCACCACATTTCGGGCATAGGCGCGGGTCCGTTCCATCTTCACGCTCCGGAAACAGATAAGGCGACAGGAAGATATCGAGCTCAGCGGTTACTTCCGAAGGCTTTTGCTCCATGACTTCAGCCGTCTTTGGCTTAAAATCGCGCCAGAAGGATTCAAGAAACGCCTGCCAGTTTGCGCGACCGCCGCTGATTTCATCGAGCTGGTCTTCCAGCCCTGCGGTATAGTCATAGGCGACATAACGTTCAAAAAACCGCTCGAGAAATGCTGTGAGTAATCGGCCCGATTCCTCTGCAAAGAAACGATTTTTTTCAACACGGACATATGCCCGGTCTTTCAGAACCTGAATGGTCGACGCATATGTGGATGGACGACCAATACCCAGCTCCTCCAGCCTTTTAACGAGCGTCGCTTCGGAAAAACGTGGTGGTGGTTGCGTAAAGTGCTGCGTTTTCTCGACAGCGTGCTTCGCGGGCGCATCGCCGACGGACATCGCTGGCAAAATTGCGCCATCTTCGCTCTCGCTATCGTCGAGGCCTTCCTCATACACGGCCAAGAAGCCGGGGAATTTCATCACCTGCCCCGTTGCGCGCAGCGCGGTCTGTCCGGTACCGTCGACCAGATCAACTGTGGTTCGCTCCATCCGTGCAGACGCCATCTGGCTGGCCATCGCGCGCTTGTAGATCAAGTCATACAAACGGCCATGATCGCCGGAACCAGCCTTATCCTTGGAGAAATCGGTTGGCCGAATGGCTTCGTGGGCCTCTTGCGCGTTTTTGGCTTTGGTTTGGTAAACCCGCGGTTTGTCGGGCAGATAGCCGCTGTCAAAGCGGTCAGAGATCGTTTTGCGCGCGGCTGAAATGGCGCTGTGGTCCATTTGGACGCCGTCCGTACGCATATAGGTGATCGCACCATCTTCATACAGCCCCTGCGCAATCCGCATGGTGTGGCTGGCCGAAAAACCAAGCTTACGCGCGGCTTCCTGCTGCAGTGTCGATGTCGTAAATGGTGGCTGTGGGTTGCGCGTAACCGGCTTTGTTTCGACAGAATCGACGGTGAACTTACCCGCCTCAACCGCAGCGCGCGCTTGCTCTGCCTCGACCTCGGTTTTCAAATCCATTTTGTCGAGTTTTTTGCCGAGATATTGGGTCAGGCGGGCATCGAACTTCTGCCCCTTATGCGCCATCGCCGCCTTCACCGACCAATATTCTTGCGCACGAAACGCTTCAATCTCACGCTCGCGCTCAACGATTAAGCGCAGCGCAACCGACTGAACACGGCCAGCGGACTTTGCGCCCGGCAGCTTACGCCACAATACGGGCGACAGCGTAAAGCCGACAAGATAATCCAGTGCACGGCGCGCGCGATAGGCATCGATCAAGTCGATATCCAACGCCCGCGGATGCTTCATGGCGTCCGTGACAGCCTGTTTGGTGATGGCGTTGAAGGTCACGCGCCCCACATTTGCGGGCAGCGCCTTTTTCTTGGCGAGCACTTCCTGCACATGCCAGCTGATGGCTTCACCTTCGCGGTCAGGGTCGGTTGCGAGAATTAAGCCGTCGGCCTTTTTCGCCTCGTCAGTTATCGCCTTTAGCTGCTTTGCTTTGTCGGCATAATTATCCCACAGCATTTCAAAGCCATTTTCAGGATCAACAGACCCATCCTTTGGCGGCAAATCGCGGATATGTCCGTAGGACGCCAATACCTTGAAGCCGGGCCCCAAATATTTCTCGATTGTCTTGGCTTTTGCAGGTGATTCAACGATGACTAATTGCATGATAATATGAGCTTTTCTAAAATCTCTCGCGTACGCGTATAGGCTGATGGGGTTGGAGGGGTGTCGTCAAGACGAAAATTTCATGCGGCGAAACGTACTTTTCCGCCTGCCCCGCGCTCCAGTTTTCCGGCCAGTTCCATTTCGAGCAGAACCATCTGCACATTGGCTTGACTGCTGCCCGATTGGCGCACCAATTCATCCACCGAAACATAGGTCATGCCCATCAGGTCGATGACGGCTTGCCGCTCGTCATTGGTGTCGTCGCCGATAGTCGCCGGCGCAGATGCAACATATCGCGCCGGCGCCGCGCGCATGCGGTGATCCAATGGCCGGACAAGTTCGGCGATTTCTTCGGCATTCTGCACAAGCGTTGCGCCTTCGCGGATAAGCTGGTTACAGCCGCGTGATCTTGGATCAAGCGGCGACCCCGGAATGGCCATGACCTCACGTCCCGCCTCTGCCGCAAGCCGCGCGGTGATGAGCGATCCGGATTTGGGTGCAGCCTCAACCACAAGGGTGCCCGCCGATATTCCTGCAATAATCCGGTTGCGATATGGAAAATGCCGCGCGCGGGGTTCGGTCCCGGGCGGTTGTTCGGCGATGAGCAAACCACGTTCGGCGATTGCTTCCTGAAGCGCTTTGTTCTCCGGCGGATAAACAACATTAAGTCCACCGGCGATCACCGCAATCGTTCCGCTTTCAATCGAACCTGCATGCGCGGCGGTATCAATCCCGCGCGCCAGTCCCGAAACCACCGGGAATTCCATTTGGCCAAGATCATGGGCCAGCTGCCGCGCAAACTGACACGCACCAGCCGACGCGTTGCGCGCGCCAACGATGGAAATGGCGATGCGGTTGAGCAGACCCAAATCACCCTTCACGCTCAAGACGGGCGGCGCATTGTCCAAATGCGACAGCAAGGATGGATATTCAGGATCGCCAATGAATATGTGACGCCCGCCAAATCTCTCAACAATTTGCAATTCGCGGGTGACGCTCGCTTCGTCGGCCAGCAGCGACGGACCGCCGCCGCCGCGACGAACGAGGTCGGGCAAAGCCTCCAGCGCAGCCTTTGCGCTACCAAAGCGGCCAATGAGTTGGCGATAACTGACAGGACCAATATTGGGTGATCGAATGAGCCGAAGCTGATCAAATTGTTCCTGGCTGCCCCCCATATCCGCGGTCAGCCTTTGCTTTTGCCGATACGCGGTTCGGTTCCGTCCATCAGGTTTTCGATATTGGTCCGATGTTTCCAAAACACGATCAACGTGCATGCGACCAAAAGGGCCACCAAATCATAACGACCGAAATAAGCCGCGGCGATCGGTGCGCATAACGCGGCTAGCAGGCCAGCGAGTGAAGATATCCTGAAAATCACAAGCGCACCGATCCAAGCGATGGCATAGACAACGCCGCCTTGCCAAAACAGGCCGAACATGATGCCGGCATAGGTCGCGACACCCTTACCGCCTTTGAAGCCCAGCCACATAGGGTACAAATGCCCGAAGAACGCGCCCGCTGCGGCAAATGCGGCACCACCCGGCAGATAATGCGTTGCGATAAAGACTGCGACGAAACCCTTCAGCAGGTCGAGCAACAAAGTGAGCGCAGCAAGCCCCTTGCGTCCGGTCCGCAGCACGTTCGTTGCGCCGATATTGCCCGAGCCGATGTTCCGGATATCGCCACCGCCCGATGCCTTAGTCAGCAACAAGCCAAACGGAATTGAACCGAGCAGATATCCAAGCAGAAGACCCGCAATCATGTTGAACCCAATATCATCCACCGGTCGAATCCTCTAAATATCTGTATGACGTAACTGTTTTGTTCCGCCTGCTCAAGGCCACCGACTTGTCAGCCAGCGTGGCGGCGTTTATCGATTAAAGATGCCTCATTCGCCCGACGCCGCACCCATTTTGTTTTTCGACTCCGGTATCGGCGGCCTATCGGTGCTGCGCGCGGTCAAAGCTGCGCTTCCCAATGCACCCATCGTCTTTGCGGCGGATTATGCCGGTCTGCCCTATGGCAGTAAGACCGAGGAAGAAATTTCGGCGCGCGTTCCCGCTTTGCTAGGCCGACTTGTCGAACGGTACCGGCCACGCCTTGTTACCATCGCCTGCAACACCGCGTGCACCATCGCCCTCGCCCATGTGCGCGCCGCGCTGGATGTCCCGGTGGTGGGTACTGTTCCAGCCATAAAGCCCGCCGCTGAAGCCAGCAAGACTGGCGTCATTGGCCTTCTCGGCACGGCCGCGACCGTGCGTCAGGGCTATGTGGACCGGCTGCACGCGGACCATGCTGCGCATATGACATTGCTGCGCCACGCAGCCCCTGAGTTGGTGGCGGCCGCCGAAGCAAAAATGCGCGGAGAGGCGGTAGACCCTTCGGTTTATATTCGCGCAATGGCCGGGCTGACCGAACAGGACGATGGCGGTCGTTTGGATGTGACGGTGCTCGGGTGCACGCATTTTCCTTTGGTTGAGGATGAGCTTCGCGCGGTGGCGCCGCACATGCAGTTCGTCGATGGCGCAGCGGGCATCGCGCGGCGCATCAGCCACCTGACGCGTGATCAGCGCTGGCCGGAGACACAGGCAGAGGGGATATTCGTTACAACGGGGTCGCTAGATGCGCTCGAAAGCCTGCGTCCTGCCCTATCGCGCTTTGGTTTGTCGCAAATCAAATCACTCTAAGCGAAAATATCGCATAGAAGCGTCCATTATGCAGCTTGTTGCAAGTCGTTCGCGCTGGATTTTTCCATTTCCGGCGACTAATGGGCGTCGATGTGCTGCTAAAGCGGCTTAAACCCGGGGTTAGTATCCGTGAATTACGATGCTGTTTTCGAAAAAGCGATTGACCGCCTTCATGCCGAGGGCCGCTACCGCGTGTTTATCGATATTTTGCGGAACAAGGGCAATTATCCCAACGCGCGCTGCTTCGCCGGACATAACGGGCCCAAGGACATCACCGTGTGGTGTTCAAACGACTATCTCTGCATGGGGCAGCACCCCAAAGTCATCACCGCTATGGAAGATGCACTGCATGACGTAGGCGCGGGTTCTGGCGGAACGCGCAACATTGGCGGCAACACGCATTATCATGTTGAACTGGAGCATGAACTTGCCGATTTGCATGGCAAGGATGGCGCATTGCTGTTCACGTCGGGCTATGTTTCCAACGATGCTACACTGTCGACGCTGGCCAAGGTTTTGCCCGGATGCATCATCTATTCGGACGAATTAAACCACGCATCCATGATTGCGGGTATTCGCAACGCCGGCTGTGAAAAGCGCGTTTGGCGGCATAATGATCTGGCGCATTTGGAAGAGCTGCTCGCGGCCGATGATCCAGAGGCACCGAAGCTGATCGCCTTTGAAAGCGTGTATTCGATGGACGGCGACGTTGCGCCTATCGCGGCCGTTTGCGATTTGGCCGACAAGTATAATGCGCTCACCTATTGCGACGAAGTGCATGCCGTTGGCATGTACGGCGCGCGTGGTGGCGGCATTAGCGAGCGGGACGAAGTCGCCTACCGCGTAACGATTATTGAAGGCACGCTGGGCAAGGCATTTGGCGTGATGGGCGGTTACATTGCCGCTGATCAAAAGATCATTGACGTCATTCGGTCTTACGCGCCCGGCTTTATTTTCACGACATCGCTCTCGCCGGTCCTTGTGGCTGGCGTATTGGCATCGGTCCGTCACCTGAAGGCATCGAGCGAAGAGCGCACCGCGCAGCACGCAAATGCCGCAATGCTAAAGACGTTATTTGCGGATGCGGGATTGCCCGTGATGGTCAGCAATACGCATATCGTGCCATTGATGGTGGGCGATCCGGTGAAGGCCAAGAAAATCAGCGACATATTGCTCGCGGAATATGGCGTCTATGTTCAACCGATCAACTACCCCACCGTACCACGCGGCACGGAGCGGTTGCGTTTCACGCCGGGTCCTCAACATACCGAGGCGATGATGCGCGATTTGACGAGTGCGTTGATTGAGATTTGGGGCCGGGTGGATATCCGCGCTGCTCAGGCTGCTTGATTCAAAAGCTGCACAAAGGTTTCCCGGTCTACATTGCCGCCCGATAACGTAACCGCGGTTACAGGCTTTAAATCTATCTTTCCGGCAAGAACGGCCGCGAGTGCAACTGCGCCGCCCGGTTCCACCACGAGGTGGAGTTTCTCAAACACCAACCGCATCGCTGCAGCCACTTCAGCGGTGGTAACCGACACGCCCTGTGATACGCGTTTGCGCAGGACGTCAAAGTTAATAGGGTAGGTCTGCGGTGTCTGTAAGGCATCGCAATAGGTTGGGTGGAGAAGGTCTTTAACGGGCAAAATCTCGCCCGCTTCAAGCGAACGGATGATATCATCCCAGCCTTCGGGCTCGACGATTGCGATTTCCGTGTCGGGACAGGCAAGCGCAAGGCCCGAGGCAAGACCGCCGCCACCGCAGCATGAAACAATTAAATCTGGCCCTGATATGCCAAGGCTTTGCAGTTGCTCGGCGATCTCGATACCCGCTGTGCCCTGCCCTTCGATAACCCACGGATCGCCAAAGGCATGCACGAGCGTCGCGTTGCTTTGTGCAATCAACCCGGCGGCCACTGCCTCACGCGATTCCGTTGCGCGGTCATATAGCACCACCTGCGCGCCAAGCGCCTTCGTCGCCTCAAGCTTCATGCGCGGGGCATTGGAAGGCATGACGATGGTTGCCGATATGCCCAGCTTCTTCGCCGCCCAAGCGACGCCCTGCGCATGGTTGCCGCTCGATACGCCAACGACACCGCGCGCACGCTCGTCTTCGTTCAAATCGGAAAGCCGGTGCCACGCGCCGCGAATCTTGAACGCGCCGATGGGCTGAAGCATTTCGGCCTTGCACCAAATCGTTGCGCCATCGACCTCAAGCGGCAGCAAGGGCGTTTTTGGCAGAATAGCAGCTATCTTGGCCATCGCCCGCTGCACCCCTTCGTGCGTTGGCGTTGTGATGGCTACAGCCAATTCTTGTTCTGTCATAAAAGGCCCCTATATGCGTCCGCTGAACGAATCTCTGATAAGAGGAAATGGGATATGAGCAAGGTATTGGTAATTGGCGCTGGTGGCGTGGGATCGGTTGCGGTCCACAAAATGGCCATGAATCAGGACATCTTCAGCCATATCAGCCTTGCGAGCCGGACAAAGTCGAAATGCGATGCGATTGCCGCTTCGGTGAAGGAACGCACGGGCGTCGTTATCGACACTTATGGCCTTGATGCAGATGATGTTGCTGCGACAACGGCGTTGCTGAACCAGATTAAGCCAAGCCTCGTCGTGAACCTCGCGCTCCCTTACCAAGACCTCAACATCATGGACGCGTGCCTTGCTGCGGGCGTGCATTATATGGACACAGCGAATTATGAACCGCTGGATGTCGCCAAGTTCGAATATCACTGGCAGTGGGCATATCAGGATCGTTTCAAGGATGCGGGCCTCGCCGCTTTGCTGGGCTCAGGCTTTGACCCCGGCGTGACATCGGTGTTCACGACCTATTTGAAAAAGCATCACTTCGACCGCATCGACACGCTCGATATTCTCGACTGCAATGGCGGCGACCATGGTCAGGCCTTTGCCACCAACTTCAACCCGGAAATCAACATCCGTGAAGTCACCGCTGTTGCCCGCCATTGGGAAAATGGCGACTGGGTCGAAACCCCCGCAATGTCGGTGAAGCAAAGCTTTGACTTTGAAGCGGTTGGTCCAAAGAACATGTATCTTATGTATCATGAGGAAATCGAAAGCCTCAAAACCCATCTGCCCGAAATCAAGCGTATCCGTTTCTGGATGACCTTTGGCGATGCGTACATCACCCACCTGAATGTGCTTCAGGCGGTTGGCATGACCCGGATTGATCCGGTCATGTATGAAGGCAAGGAAATCATTCCGCTTCAGTTCCTAAAAGCCGTTCTGCCTGAGCCCGCCTCGCTTGGCCCAACGACCAAGGGCAAGACCAACATTGGCTGTATCGCCACCGGTCTTGGCAAGGACGGCAAGGAAAAGACGCTCTACATCTACAATATCTGCGACCATGAAGATGCCTATGCCGAAACGGGCAATCAGGCCGTCAGCTATACCACCGGCGTTCCAGCGATGATCGGGGCCGCCATGCTGCTCACGGGCAAATGGTCCGGCGCGGGCGTTTGGAACATTGAACAGTTTGATCCCGATCCCTTCATGGACATGCTCAACGCGCATGGTCTGCCGTGGCAGGTGAAGGAACTGGATGGGCCGCTGACGTTCTAATGGAAACCAAGGCCGGCGATCCTGGCGCGTTTGCGCATTTCGACCTGTATCGCGTTCCTTCGCCGGCATTTGTCGTCGATGAAGCGGCGCTGCGGCGGAACCTTGCTATTCTCGCGGACGTAAAAGCACGGTCGGGTGCCAAAATCCTATGCGCAATGAAGGCGTTTTCCATGTGGAAAGTGGCGCCCATCATCGGCGAATATCTCGATGGCGTGTGTAGTTCAGGCCTGTGGGAATCGCGCCTTGCGCGGGATTATTACAAAGGCGAAATCGCAACCTATTGCGCTGGCTATAAAGAAGCCGACATGGCCGAAATCGTCGAGATTTCTGATCATGTCATTTTCAATAGCCCGCTCCAGCATAAACGTTTCGCAGCATTCCTGAATGACAGCGTGGATGTCGGGCTTCGGCTCAACCCCGAACATGCCGAGGGCGAAGTTGCGAAATATGACCCCTGCTCACCCGGTTCGCGCCTTGGCTTTCCTGTAAGCCAGTTGAGGCGAGAACATTTGGACGGCGTGTCCGGTCTGCATTTCCACACCTTGTGTGAGCAGGATTTTGAACCACTCAAGCGCACATGGGAAGCCTTAAAGCCACAGATCGCGCCCTATTTTGGTCAATTGCGTTGGCTGAACTTTGGTGGCGGCCATCACATCACGCGCGCGGATTATCAACGCGATGACCTTGTGGCGTTCATTCAGCAAGTCCGCGCTGAAACCGGCCTCGACGTTTATCTTGAACCCGGCGAAGCGATTGCGCTTGATACCGGCATATTGATTGGCGAACTGCTTGATGTGTTCGAAAATGGTTTGCCCGTCGGCATCACCGATATCAGCGCGACCTGCCACATGCCTGACGTCATTGAGGCACCTTATCGTCCCGCCATGCTTGGCGAGCTTCAGGACGGCCCTGCGGTGCGTCTGGGTGGCCCCAGCTGCCTTGCTGGCGATATCATCGGTGATTACCGTCTTCCGGTCGCTGCAGAGGCCGGAGCGCGCTTCGCGTTTCTTGATCAGGCGCATTATTCGATGGTGAAGACGAACACCTTCAACGGCGTCCCGCTCCCGTCCATCTGGCTTTGGAACAGCGAAACAGACGCGTTGGAATGTGTACGCGCATTCGACTGGACCGAGTTTAGGGACCGGCTCAGCTAAAAACGCAACGAATCACTTTACATACCCCCCTGCTTTTCATAAGGGACGCCTCCGCTGCCCCAGGGGGACTTCCAATAACCGCAAGGCAGCCTTGTTGTTTCACGTTATTTTTTTTGGGGGTCCCTTGAGTTGCACGAGTATCTTGACGCTCTAGCTGTAGTCCGCGCCCAGCGCCCTGACGAACCTATCACGCTCCTTCGCCCGCATGCCGCTTCGCGCGCCGCCCGTTTCTTCGTTGAGAAGTTTCAGGGTAAGTCGCTGTACGCGGTAAAGGCCAATCCTTCGCCTGCATTGCTTGAGACTTTGTGGGACGCGGGCATCACCCATTATGACGTCGCGTCGCTTGGCGAAGTGCGTTTGGTGAGCAAGTTCCTGCCGGATGCAAAACTGTGCTTCATGCACCCTGTGAAAAGCGAACGCGCCATTGCGCAAGCTTACCACAATCATGGGGTTCGGACATTCAGCCTCGACAGCCATGAGGAATTGGAAAAGATCGTGCGTGCCACCGATGGCGCAACCGATCTTGAACTGTGCGTCCGTATCCGCGTGTCATCTGAACATGCGAAGCTCAGCCTTGCTTCAAAATTTGGCGCAGATCCATCCGAAGTTGCAGATCTGTTGGTTGCGACCCGTCAGGTCGCCGACAGCTTGGGGATTTGCTTCCACGTTGGAAGTCAGGCCATGACGCCTGCCGCTTATGCCGAAGCAATGGAGCATGTACGTGCTGCTATCGTTGAAGCATCGGTCACGGTTGATATTGTCGACGTCGGCGGCGGTTTTCCATCGGTCTATCCCGGCATGGAACCGCCTGCGTTGGAAGGCTATTTCGACGTCATTCATAACTGCTTCGAAGACCTTCCCATCAGCTACTCCGCCGAATTATGGTGTGAGCCGGGCCGTGCATTGTGCGCAGAATATGCGTCCTTGCTGGTGAAGGTCGAAAAACGCCGTGGCCAAGAACTGTTCATCAACGACGGTGCTTATGGATCATTGTTTGATGCAGCGCACATCGGCTGGCGCTTCCCTGTGGCGCTTCAGCGTTCGGACACGTCAATTGGTACCCAGATGGCCGAATTCAGCTTCTACGGGCCTACCTGCGACGATATGGACCATATGGCGGGGCCCTTCATCCTTCCCGATGACGTGCAAGCCGGTGACTATATCGAAGTCGGCATGCTGGGCGCATATGGCTGCGCCATGCGGACGGAGTTTAACGGCTTTGGCGAGACTGACACGGTTCCGGTCGAAGATGAGCCCATGGCAAGCCTTTATGCCGAGTTGCCCGCCAATGACGCGAGCAATGTCGTTAAGATCGGCAAGCGGTCCGCGCAATAAGTTGCAATTGACAATCAATGTTACGTGAAGCACCCTTCCAATTATAAAAATTGGGAGGGTTTTCATTATGGATACGTCGATTTTAGCACCAGCAGCGGCGTTGGTCGTCTGGTCGATCATCATGCTTTTCTGGATGGCGGGAACACGCCTTCCCGCAATGTCCAAGATCGGCATGGACCTTAGCAAAGCCGCACCGGGCGGACGTGGTCAGGATATTGACCCGCATGTGTTACCATCGGTTGCCTGGAAATCGCACAATTACACGCATTTGATGGAACAGCCGACCATCTTTTATGCAACGATCATGATCCTTGCGATTTCCGGCGGGGCAACATCACTGTCGGTGTCGCTGGCATGGGGTTATACCGTGTTGCGCGTCATTCACAGCATTTGGCAGGCAACAGTAAACACGGTGGCAATACGCTTCGTGTTTTTCCTGCTGTCGAGCCTGTGCCTAACGATACTGGCAGTCCAAGCGCTGCTGGCGACGATCTGAAGACGTTATGAATTTGTTTTAAGGGGAGAGTTAATATGAATAGTGCAATATTAGGACCAGTCGTCGCGCTTGCGGCATGGACAATGATTATCTGGATATGGATGTATGCCACGCGCATACCCGCCATGAACCGCGCAGGGATTGATGGGTCGAAGATTGTTGGTTCTTCCGCCGGGGCCTTGCGCGATGCGCTTGCTGCCAAAGGCGAAGAAAAAGCTTCGTGGGTCGCAGACAATTACAACCACTTACACGAAGCACCTACGGTGTTTTATGCGGTATGTTTGACACTTGCCATGGTTGGCCAAGGCGACAATCTGAACGCAACGATTGCTTGGGTATATTTCGGCCTACGTGTGGCACATAGCTTGGTACAAATTTTGTCGAACCGCGTTCTCATTCGGTTTGGACTGTTTGCATTGTCGTCATTGGCACTCATGATGCTCGTCGCACATGCCGTAATGGCGGTGCTTCTGCACTAACGGCTGAAATGCCCAACCAGCTCGATATGGGTTGACCAGCGGAATTGCCCAACCGGCCAAATCCGCTGCAACCTGTATCCAGCGGCCACCAATGTTTTTGCATCCCGCGCGAAACTCGCCGGATTACAGCTGACATAGGCAATCGACGGAACCGTGGAAGCGGCAAGGTTCGCCACCTGCTCCTTCGCTCCAGCACGCGGCGGATCAAGCACGACGGTCTGGAACCGGTTCAATTCCTCAGGCGACAGCGGCCGACGGAACAGGTCGCGATGTTCCGCAAATATAGTGCGGCCCGACCGGCCCGCAGCAGCCTTAAGCGCTAGACTGGCCTGAAGATCAGCCTCGCCTGCGTAAATCTTGCGCCCAGCGCCCATCGACAGCGCGAATGTCCCTGAACCGGCAAACAAATCCGCCACGATCGTGTCTTCGCCGATAATCTCATTTACGGCCTGCACCAGAGCCGCCTCGCCATCCAGTGTTGCCTGCAGGAAACCATAAGGCTGGTAACCCACAGCAACACCGCCGAGCGTGACTGTGACAGGCTCAGGCTCATAAAATGGAACGGGTCCATAGCCCTCGTCCAGCGACAAGCGCGCAAGGCCGTATGTTTTTGCAAATTCAGACAAGGTCTCATGCGTATCGAGATCATTGGCGATCCAGTTTTCAATCAACACGTCAACGCCTTGATCGACCATCGCCAATTTGATCTGAACCTGACGCGCGCGGTTCAGCCGTGGTTCCAGCAGGCTGCGCAGTGGCTTAAGCAACGCGAATAACTCCGGCACCACGACGTCACATTGCCTTAAGTCGATGATACGGTGACTTTTTTCGGTGCTGAAACCCAGTTGAAATTGCTTTCCGGCCCATGCCGAACGCACCGCAATGCGCCGGCGTGTGGCGGGGGGAGACAGATGGACGGGCATCACTTCGCCGATGTCCACCTGCTGCGTCGCCAGCGCATGCGTGACGCGCTCTGCGACAAACAAGCGCAGGCTGTCTTCGTCAAGATGCTGCAACTGGCATCCGCCGCATAATGGGAAGTGCTGGCATGGCGGCGTTGCGTGATGCGGTCCGTGGATCAATCCGCCTGCGGGATCGACGATGTCGCCGGGCGCTGCATGCGCGACATAGCGTCCATTTGCGGTTACGCCGTCGCCGCGCGCCGCGACCCTGATAATCTCTTCTGCTATGCTCATAGCGCCCCATGCCCGTGAAGGCGCGCGCAATCAACCAGCGTCTTTGCTTGCACCTTTTTCCGCAGCAATTTGCTCGGTCGGGACCGCAGCATCCCCGCCGCAGCCAGCTGGGCTGGCGAGCAGCAAAGTTGTCGCCGCATGTTTAGATATCGGCGTAGACATGCGTTTCGGCGCTGCCACCGGGATGTGTGACTGCGCCTTTATACGCAGGGCCGACATTTTGAGCATAGCGCCATATTGCGCCTGACCCATAATCGGTGGCACGTGGAACCCAATGTTTCCGCCGTTCTTCAAGGACTTCGGCGGGCACATTGAGGTCGATTACACCGGTTTCGGCATCGATCATGATCTCGTCGCCATCCTCAATCAGCGCGATTGGTCCGCCTTCGGCTGCTTCGGGGCCGACATGGCCAATGCAGAAGCCACGTGTGGCGCCAGAGAAGCGTCCATCGGTGATGAGCGCAACCTTCTCGCCCATCCCTTGCCCATATAGAGCCGCCGTAGTCGAGAGCATTTCGCGCATGCCGGGACCGCCCTTTGGCCCTTCATAACGGATGACAATGACCGAACCTTCACGGATTTCGCGTGCTTCAACCGCGGCAAAGCAATCTTCTTCGCAGTCAAAAACCTGTGCAGGGCCGGTAAAGGTCAGGCGGTCCATACCGGCGACCTTCACGATTGCACCATCTGGTGCCAATGTCCCGCGAAGGCCAACGACGCCACCCGTCGGCGTTATTGGCGCCGTTGCTGGATAAATCACTTTCTGGTTGGGGTTCCACGTGATTTCTTCGATATTCTCGCCAAGCGTCTTGCCGGTGACGGTCATGCAGTCGCCATACAAAAGCCCTTCGGCCAGCAACGACTTCATCAGCATGTACACACCGCCCGCATCGTACATGTCGCGGGCGACAAATTGTCCACCCGGCTGCAAATCGGCCATATAAGGTGTTGTTTTGAACGCCTCGGCGACGTCGAACAGATCAAATGAGATGCCCGCCTCATGCGCCATTGCGGGCAAATGGAGCGCACCATTGGTTGAACCACCGGTGGCAGCAACAATTCTTGCCGCATTTACAAAGGCTTCGCGCGTACAGATGTCACGCGGTCTAATATTTTTCGCCAACAAATCCATCACCTGAACCCCTGCGGCATGCGCAATTTGGTCACGGGTGGAATAAGGCGCTGGCGCCATGTTGCTGTTTGGAAGCGAAAGGCCAATCGCCTCGCCCACGCACGCCATGGTGTTCGCGGTATATTGACCACCACAGGCACCGTGCCCCGGGCATGCAACGCGCTCAAGCTCTTCAACCTCCGACAGCGGACACGCGCCCGCCGCATATTTACCAACGATTTCGAAGACGTCCTTAACCGTCACGTCCTTGTCGTGATAGCGACCGGGGAGAATGGAGCCGCCATAAACAAAGATGGACGGCACGTTCAGCCGAAGCATCGCCATCATGATCCCCGGCAGTGACTTGTCGCAACCCGCAAAGCCAACCAGCGCGTCATAACAATGCCCACGCACCGATAATTCAACCGAATCCGCAATAACCTCGCGGCTCACGAGCGAGGACTTCATACCCTGATGGCCCATGGCGATACCATCGGTCACTGTGATGGTGTTGAACCGGCGCGGCATGCCACCGCCCTGCTCCACGCCCTTACGCGCGATGTCCGCTTGCGCATCCAATGTGGTGTTGCATGGCGCACTGTCATTGCCTGCCGACACAACACCGACAAATGGGCGTGCAATTTCCTCAGCGGTCAAACCCATCGCGTAATAATAGCTGCGGTGTGGAGCGCGTTCCGGGCCAACAGAAACGTGGCGGCTGGGCAATTTGGATTTGTCGAATTGGTTTGGCATGATGGTCTCCATTAACGCCGCGGCCTTTACGCGTTTTTATGTGGTTAAGCCAAGCTGTTCCGAAACAAAATGGCACATTCCGGACAAAATATGTGCAAATCTTGCTTGGCCATCGGCATCGCCAACCAAATCCTGTCGCATTTCAATCCCAACATAGGGAATGTCATTGGCCTCTGCATGCCGGTTCATCGTCGCGTTCAGCAACTTGCCGGAATAAGGAAGCTGGTCACCGACGTTGAGGCCGGCATTCTGTAAGAACGGGATAGCAGTTTTAGAGGCCACCTCCTGCGCATTGTACAGCACACCAACATCCCATGGACGCGCTTCCTCTGGCCGTGTTTTCAATGCGGGTGTAAAGCTATGCAGCGACAATATGAGTGCTGGCCGACACTCCAGCAAAAGCGTTTCTAGCCGGTCATGATAGGGCCGGTGATATCGCGCGATGCGATCCGCGCGCTGCACTTGGTCCAAATCATTACCCGGAATGTGACGTCCATCGCTTTCGCTTGGAATAGCGCCTGCTTCGTCCTCTTCGCGGTTCAAGTCGACGACCAGACGTGAATAGCATCCAAGGAACGCCGCAAAACGCGCGTCTTGCGTCAATAAATGCGCAACCGGATCAACGCCAATGTCCCATGCAATATGGGCGGTGAGGTGATCACCATCCAATCCCAAAGCCACGTCGCCGGGAACTGCATTTGATGCATGGTCGCCAATAATCAGGATGCCCCCAATTTTGGGTTCGCCCAATATCCGGAAAGGATCCACCATCATCGCAGTTCGGTTCCCATCGACCACCAACGGGGATCCAGGAACGCTTTGGCCTTTTCCAAATCCTTAGCCTCATTAAATAGCGCGAAACAGGTGGCGCCTGATCCCGACATGCGCACCATGGCCGGGTTGGCGCGTGCCAGCACGTCCAAAATGTCTGTAATGGCGGGACAAATACCCGCCGCGATGGGTTCAAGGTCGTTTCGTCCCGATATCGTCGCTTGCCAGATGTCGCCCCGCGCCACTGGCCCCCTGTCCTCGCCGTCCCATGCCTTAAAAATGGCGGCTGTCGATACCGACTGCAGCGGGTTGACCAGCAACAGGTGCCGCGCCGGCACATTGCTGTCATCGCGCAATTCAATCGCTGTTCCGGTTCCGCTGCCAAAACTTGTGTGGCTAAAAACGCAGGCGGGAATGTCCGCGCCAAGCGGCGCCAATATATCGGCAAGTTCCTGCTCGCTGGCCTGAATATCCCACAGTCGGTTCAACAACCGTGCCGCTGCCGCTGCATCGGCCGAACCGCCACCGATTCCCGAGGCTATCGGTAGGTTTTTTGTCAGACGGATGGATGCGCCGTCGGTGATGGAAAAATGCGCGCGAAGTCGGTTCGCGGCTTGCATGACCAGATTATCGTCATCGGCGGATAGTCCGCTTCCAAAGGGTCCGTCAATCGTGAGGTCGAGCCTATCAGAAAGCGACGCCTGCAGCTGATCGCCATGCTGCGCAAAAGCGAACAGGGTTTCAATATCATGATAGCCGTCTTCGCGGCGTCGACGCACGTGCAGGGCCAAATTAATCTTGGCATAAGCTGTTTCAGTGTCTGTCGGCATCACTTCGCCGCCCTGATGTCGCCCGGCAGGCCTGCTTCCAACTTTGATGAAATACGCGAGGCAACCGCTGCGTCCGCCGAGATTGCCGCGCTATTCCACGCATGTCGCGCGTCGCGCCGACGGCCAGCTTGCCAATATGCGTCACCCAGATGCTCGAAAATCGTTGCGTCAGCATCTTCGATCGACGCGGCTTTTTCCAACATGGTTACGGCATCAATATATTTGCCGCTTTGAAACAAAGCCCAGCCGAGCGAGTCTGCATAGGCCGATGATGTTGGCTCTGCTTCATATGCACGCCGCACAAATGCTTCTGCGTTGACCACGTCCTCGCCCCGCTCCAGCATGGCATACCCCAGATAATTCAGCGCGCCCGCATTGGATGGATCTAAAACGATCGCATTTCGAAGCTCCCGTTGGGCTTCATCCCACTGGCCATTGTCATCCAATGCGCTTGCGAGCATGAGATGAAATGAGGCACGGCTTTGGGGTGCCTGACGTTTGAAGTCGTCCAAGTCCATTGCGCGCCCATATTGTGCGATGGCCTCTGGCAGACGGCCATTTTGCTGCAACATTTGGCCAAGAAACGTTGCGCGCGCAGCCGAATTCGCATTCCCATCATAACTGAGACGCGCCAGTTGAACTGCGCCTTCATTGTCGCCCATATCGCGTAACAACGCCGCCTTTGCGAAAACGGCTCGTGTCCAATACGGCGAAGCTGACGGAATTTTATCCAAAAGTGCAACTGCGTCACGGCCGCCAGATAATTCGCCCAACGCATGTGCCGTTGTGATGACGGCAGGAGGATATTCCGGCGCGGTCCATAGGGCCAAGCGTGCAAGTGCCAGGCCGGGTTCCGGCACATCCTGTTCAATCAGCGACGTTGCGATCCGCACATATAGTGCCGCAATCCCTATATTGGGGCTGATATTCGATTTAGGTGCATCTGCGCCGTTAGGCTGCCCCGCGAACTCAGAACCCATCGCGGCCCCAAGCATTGCATTGGCAAAAGCGGTGTCGCCTTTATGCGCTAAAACGGGGGCGGCGTTGATGAAGAGATCGCGCATGGCATCGCCGCCAACCGAGACCATGTTTCGCAACCCCAATTTCGCTTTGGCATTTTGGTCCGTGGCGAGATCAAGATATACGATCTGGTCAACGGCGTAGAAGTTGAAAAACGAGTCCGTATTGCCCTCTTTGAGGGTCAAGTCATGCGTGCCCGTCTTCGCGACGGATACCCACGCGCGCAATATCGGCGCCATAAAGCCAAAGTTGCTGCGGGCCTCCAATTCGTCGGCCGCCAGCAAAGCCATTGACCAGCGACGCTTTTGAAAGGCGTCGGTGAACAGGATCAACGGTCCCTCGGGCGGAACGTCATTTTTCAGTTCCTGAACCCGAATGGATTTCAGCGCTGCCGCAAAGTCACCTTGCCGCACCGCATTTTGGTAAACCCGCTTCGCCAATGTCTCGCTGTCCGAAGATTCTTCAAACAGCGTGAGATATTCCGCCAACGCCTCGCCATGACGCGCGTCAAACTCTGCCGCACGCGCATTGGCATAGGCGATGACGCCGTCGTCAACGGAGGCATAAGCTGGCGCCGCACATAAAAAGAGCGCGGCGGTCAGCTTACATATTGGGGTAATTCGGCCCACCGCCACCCTCCGGCGTCACCCAATTGATATTCTGATTTGGGTCTTTGATGTCGCAGGTTTTGCAATGTACGCAGTTTTGGGCGTTGATCTGATAGCGTGGGTCTTTGCCCTCTTCCTCGATCCATTCATAGACGCCTGCGGGGCAATAACGCGTGGATGGGCCGGCGAATTCCATAAACTCGCTGTTCTTTTGCAGGTCCATATCCTTGACCTGCAAATGGATGGGCTGATCTTCGGCATGGTTGGTGTTCGACAGGAACACCGACGACAGCCGGTCAAAGCTGATCACGCCATCTGGCTTTGGATAATCGATCCGCTCGCCTTGGTTCTTCTTTTTCAACGCCTTGTGATCTGGATGATGCTTCATGGTGAAAGGCATGCGGATGCCAAAGTTTTCGAGCCACATGTTCACGCCCGCAAGGGCAAAGCCTAATACATTTCCATATTTTTCTACAAGCGGCAGGACATTGCGCACCAAATGCAGTTCTTTGGAGACCCAGCTATTGTCATAACTGGTCTGGTAAGCGGTCAACTCGTCATGTTCGCGGCCAGCGGCCAGTGCTTCCACAACGGCGTCTGCTGCCAACATGCCGGACTTCATCGCGGTATGCGTGCCCTTAATCCGTGGCACGTTGACGAAGCCCGCCGAACAACCGATCAATGCGCCGCCCGCGAATGCCAATTTCGGTACCGACTGCCAGCCACCATCGCTAATCGCGCGCGCGCCATAAGAAACGCGCTTGCCACCGGCCAAAATCTTCTTGACCTCAGGATGCGTTTTCCAACGCTGCAGTTCTTCAAAGGGTGACAGATATGGGTTGGAATAGTTCAACCAAACCACAAAGCCCAAGGCCACTTGGTTGTTCGCTTGATGGTACAGAAATGCGCCACCATTTGCGTCGGTCAGTGGCCAGCCTTGGCTGTGAATGACGCGGCCTGCCGAATGTTGTTCCGCTGGAATGTCCCACAATTCTTTCAGACCGATGCCATAAACCTGCGGCTCGCAATCCTTGTCCAATCCGAACTGCGGCTTAATCAATTTGGTCAGATGCCCGCGCACACCTTCGGCAAAGAAGGTATATTTCGCATGCAGTTCCATGCCGGGCATATAATCATCTTTGTGGCTGCCATCGCGCGCGACGCCCATGTCGCCTGTCGCCACGCCCTTGACCGAGCCGTCCGCATTATACAGAATTTCTGCAGCCGAAAATCCGGGGAAGATTTCAACGCCCAGATTTTCCGCCTGCCCCGCAAGCCAGCGGCACAAATTGCCAAGCGAGCCTGTGTAGGTGCCTTTATTGTGCATGAAACCGGGGGTCAGGAAATGCGGCATGTTAAACTTGCCGGTCTTGGTCATTATCCAGTGCTGGTTGTCATTTACGGGTGTATCCGCCAATGGGCAGCCCATCGTGCGCCAATCCGGCAGCAGCTCGTCAAGCGCCTTTGGATCTATGACAGCGCCAGATAAAATGTGCGCGCCAACCTCAGAACCTTTTTCCAATATGCAAACGCTGGTGTCGGGTGACTGCTGTTTAATGCGTATCGCAGCGGATAAACCTGCTGGCCCCGCACCAACAATAACAACATCATATGGCATCGACTCGCGTTCACTCATTGCCTTTATCCTTTACCCGGCATGTAAATCAGGCCATCCGAATTTTCGGACAGCTCGTGGAAATTGCCATGCCAAGCAATTGACCCTGTCGTCAACAAGTGACTGAAGGGATTTATGGAGGATCGTGCAGAAACTGCAGCCTTGGCGGCTGTTGAATCACTAACTGGCTGGTGGACGCTGGCCGGTGTGGATTCTGCCGTGGGTGATGAAACCGTCAACTGGCTGGCCGCCGATGAAGTCACGAATCCTGCAAAACCCGCTGATACCGCCAATAACAGTGCCGCCAATGTCCCTGTTGCACCGCACGTCCCATCTATTCCGTGGCCCAGTGATATTGCGACCTTGCGGCAGATGGTCCGCGATGGCGCCCCACTTCCTGGCAACAACCTCGGTCCAGTTCATATTCCCCCAATTGGCCCGGAAAACAGCGCGATTGTCATCATTTCGGATTTGCCCGATTTAACGGATGCCGACGAAGCAACCGCGGGAACGTCTGCGGCGCACATTTTGCTGGAACGTATGTTGGCGGCGATTGGTATCAACATATCGGATTGCTACCGGACGTGGCTTGCAACCACCGTGCCGGCGACGGGGGAGCTTCCCGATCATATTCTCCCCGAATTGGGCCAGCATATGCGCCATCAAATCGGCCTTATTAAACCCACATCGTTGATTTTACTCGGTTCATCCGCCTGCAAGGCTCTGTTAGACGCCGATCTCATGAACGCCCGCGCGGAATTACGGAATGTTAGCCATGATGGCCGCAATATCGCCGCATTGACGACATTCCATCCGCGTACGCTCATCGCGCGGCCTGCCATGAAGGCGCAGGCGTGGAGAGATTTGCAGATGTTTGCAAAAAGAGATGCCTTGTGAGCGCAAACACACGCCTTAGCAGAATGCACGCGCTCAAATGGCTTGGTCCACTTTTGGCGTTGTCACCCGTCGCTGCTGCGCATGCAAACACCAGCGAGGGCTTTCGTGCTATTGTCTCTACGCAGGTTGCTCCAACGGTTTTGGATGCCAGAGAAAAGGCCGTCTTTTTGGCAATTTACGATGCGATTCGAAACCAGAAGTGGGATGAGGCTGCGCGGTTAATCGATGAAGCGCCGCAAGGTCCAATGGCCGCCATGGCGCGCGCCGAATTATATGTTGCCCCCGACAGCCCAAAGGTTGAGGTCGCGCAACTGCACGATCTTTTGCAGTCGGCACCCTATCTGCCGCAAGCAGAACAACTGGCGACAATGGCGCGCAAGCGTGGCGCGGATATTCTTCCTGAGCGCCCGGGCATACGCCGTTTCTCATGGCTCGGTGGCGCACCAAAGCGTGATTTGCCCGCAAACGCGGCGGGTGATGCTATTCGCAGCGAGCTTCAGCAGTTTATCAAAGCCGATCAGTCTTTGGCCGCCGAACAATATCTGGAAACCAAGGTCGAAGAGCTTTCACCTGAAGCATTGACGGAGCTTCAATACCGCGTCGCATGGTCCTATTATATCGAAAATGATGACCAGTCTGCCAAACGTGTGGCTTTACTCGCGCGCATGGCCGGTGGCGAATGGGGCACACAGGCGGCATGGGTGCATGGTTTGGCATCGTGGCGGTTGGGTGAATATGCGGAGGCGTATGAGGCATTTGATGTGGTCTCACGCCTCGCTGCCAATGACGATCTAAAGGCAGCAGGTCTATTTTGGGGTGCACGTGCAGCGATGGCCGCGAAATATCCACAATTTGTGCAGCCCAAAATGCAAAAAGCGGCGCAGCTGCCCGAAACCTTTTATGGCCTGTTGGCGAGCGAAGCGCTCGGCATGGAACCCATCGCCCGCAGGGCAGCCAAAGTTGCAAAGCTTGATTGGGCCAGCCTGAAAGATCAGCAGAATGCAATCCTTGCGGTCGGCTTGGCCGAAATTGGCCAAACGAAACTTGCGGATCAAGCATTGCGGCATCAAGCGCGCATCGGTGATGCGCGCCAGCATACTAATTTGGCGCAGCTGGCCGGATCGCTGAACCTTGCCTCAACTCAGTTTTGGCTGGGTCATTATGGCCCCACACGCAACCAGAGCAACGCCATGGCGCGCTATCCCATGCCGAATTGGGAACCCCTCGGTGGCTGGCGTGTGACGCCGGCACTTGTCTATGCGCACACGTTGCAGGAATCCAACTTCCGCACGGACGTGGTCAGCCCCGCGGGCGCACGTGGGCTTATGCAAGTGCGGCCCGGCACAGCGCAGGATATGGCGCGAGCGCGCGGCGCATCGTTTGCAGCGTCGCATCTGGATCGTCCTTCGATCAATCTCGAATATGGGCAATCCTACCTCGAAAAATTGCGCGATTTGCCCGCGACGGGCGGCCTGCTGCCCAAGGTGATCGCGGCCTATAATGCAGGCCCCGTTCCGCTTGCGCGTTGGAACAGCGAAATTCGCGACAATGGCGATCCGCTGCTTTTCATCGAATCCATCCCTTATTGGGAAACGCGGGGCTATGTCGCGATTATCCTGCGCAACTATTGGATCTACGAGATGCGGGCAAACAAGGCGTCGGGCAGCTTGAAAGGGCTCGCCCAATATATGTGGCCGAAATTTCCAGACGCCAATGGCACCGTAACGGCGCGTCGCGTCACAGGAGGCTCAATTGCCGCTCGATAACAAAATTGCTTTCAAACCCGTCAATATTGCCCTTCTGACGGTATCCGACACCCGCGGCCCTGACGATGACACCAGCGGCGATTTATTGGCTGAACGCATCAGGGCGGCGGGGCATAAGATCATCGAACGCGCAATTTTGCGTGACGATACCGCATTGATAACCGCACGCCTGCACAATTGGATCGATGACGAAAATATCGACGTTGTCATATCCACGGGCGGAACAGGGCTCACCGGACGCGATGTGACGCCGGAGGCACTCGATCGGGTTAAGACCAAGGATATTCCAGGGTTTGGCGAGCTATTTCGTTGGCTGAGCTTCGCCAGCATTGGCACATCGACCATACAATCACGCGCCTGCGCAGTATTGGCACGCGGCACCTATATTTTTGCACTGCCCGGCTCAAACGGCGCGGTGAAGGATGGATGGGACCAGATTTTGGTTCATCAGCTCGATAACCGTCACCGCCCCTGCAATTTCGTCGCACTGATGCCGCGCCTGTCCGAGAGGTAAACGCAGGAATTACTGCCGTTCATGTGGCTATTGCGCTGAACGCATATTTGTTCTTTATATGTTCTCATTCTTATGGCATCATTTGCCTATGGAGAATGCAGTCGAACGCAATGTTGCAAAGGGACGTGGCGCGCCCACAAACGCGGTGCCAACGCGATTTAACCTGAACAACCGTGTTGCCGACGGCGACTGGCTGGACGCGCGCGAAGCGTTAGATGGCGGGAAGCCTCCGCTCAAGACGACGGTGACCGAAGAGTTCGCCAAATCCATTCTCTCATTCAACAATTCCCCCGACGTCCCTTTTGACCGTTCGGTAAACGCATATCGCGGGTGCGAGCATGGCTGCGTGTATTGTTTTGCGCGGCCAACACACGCCTATCATGATCTGTCGCCGGGGCTGGATTTCGAAAGCCGTCTTTTTGCCAAGCCAAATGCAGCGGATATCTTGCGCAAAACGATCGCCAAGCCGGGATACCGGCCAGCGACTATCGCAATCGGAACCAATACAGACCCGTATCAGCCGATTGAGCGAACCTATCGCATCACGCGGTCGATCTTGGCGCTGATGGTGGAAACATCGCACCCGATTGTCGTCACAACAAAATCTGCGCGCGTAATTGATGATATTGACCTGTTAAGCCAGCTGGCATCAAAGCAACTGACGGGCGTCGCAATATCCGTAACCTCGCTCGATGCAAAACTCGCGCGGACATTGGAACCCAGGGCATCATCGCCAATGACGAGGCTTGCGGCGGTGCGCAAACTTTCAGACGCGGGTATCTATGTGCATGTGAATATCGCACCGATTATCCCGGCGGTAACTGATCATGAGATTGAGGCTATCGCCGCCGCCGCAGCAGAACATGGTGCGACGAGCATCAGTTCTATACCCATTCGCCTTCCGCATGAAGTCGCGCCTTTGTTCCGCGACTGGCTTGACGTCCATTTCCCCGACCGCGCGGCGAAGGTCATGAATATCATTCGCGATATGCGCGGCGGTAAAGACAATGACGCCGAATTTTTCTCAAGGATGAAGGGCCATGGTCCTTGGGCCGAGCTGATACGCACCCGTATGCAAATCGCGCGAAAGAAAAATGGGTTGGACGGCTCCAAATGGCATGTCAGAACCGACCTGTTCGTGCCGCCAAATATGAATGGGCAGCTGAGCCTGTTTTGAAAATCTCAGCTGCTCGGCTGCCCATGATTTGAGGTCAATCCTCCAGAACAAAATCCTTGAACTGCTGGCGCAGCGCGACCTTTTGGATCTTGCCCGTGCCGGTGTGCGGAAGCTCGTCAACGAACAGCACCCGGTCTGGCATCCACCATTTTACGATCCGTTCGGCGAGATATGCTTTCACCATGGCTTCATCCACCTCAGCGCCGGGTTTCTTAACGGCAATCAGCACGGGGCGTTCATCCCATTTGGGATGCGGAATGCCAATCGCGCCGGCCTCCGCAATTCCGGGACAGCCAACGGCGATGTTTTCCAACTCAACCGAGCTAATCCATTCACCGCCCGATTTGATAACATCCTTGACGCGGTCGGTGATCTGCATCGTGCCATCGGGGTGCAGAACGGAAACGTCACCGGTATCAAACCACTGGTCGGCGTCGACGGTGTCTGCTTCCGCCTTAAAATAACGCTTGATGACCCAAGGTCCGCGGATCTGAAGCGCGCCGGATGTCACGCCGTCCCGCGGGGCAACATTGCCGTCCTTATCAATGACACGCAGTTCGACACCAAATGGCGTTCGGCCCTGCTTACACACAACGTCTATCTGCTCATCAAGCGTCAATTCGTCCCAATTGGGTGTGGGCGCACCCATTGTGCCGATTGGCGACGTTTCGGTCATGCCCCATGCGTGCGATACGCGGACATTTGCCGTCATCAGGCGTTCAATCATCGCGCGCGGCGCAGCGGAACCGCCGATCGTGACAAGGCGCAACTTGCCGAGCGTCGCATCGCGCCCAGCGGCAGCCTCCGCGTCCAAATGCGCAAACATCGCAAGCCAAACGGTCGGCACACCCGCGCTGTGCGTGACGCCTTCCTTCAGCATCAACCCGTGCAAGGTCGCCGCATCATTGGTGGTTGAAAAGACGAATTTAACGCCTGCCGCAGCCCCTGCAAATGGCAGCCCCCAGCTGGCCGCATGGAACATCGGCACGATGGGCAGCAAAGCGGCCTGCGGGCTGAGATCGAATATGCTCGGGGCGATTTCAGCCATGGCGTGCAGCATCGTCGAGCGGTGCTGATACAACACACCCTTGGGATTTCCTGTCGTACCGCTGGTATAGCACAGCATACATGGGTCACGCTCGTCGCCGGTCGCCCATTCATAATTGCCGTCTTGACCGTTGATCAACGCGCCGTAGCTGTCGTCGCGGTCAAACACGATATAATGTTCAACGGTCTTCAGATGCGGCTTTATACGGTCGATAATTGGCTGGAACATCGCATCATACATCAACACCTTATCTTCGGCGTGGTTCATGATGTAGATCAGGTCTTCATCGAACAAACGGACGTTAACGGTATGGATGACGCCGCCAAAACCAATCGCCCCATACCAAGTGGCAAGGTGCCGATGGTGGTTCATGGCAAAGGTTGCGATCCGGTCCCCTTTTTGCAGGCCAAAGCCAGCAAAGGCTTGCGACAGCTTACGGGCTTCACCCGCAACACCGGCCCAATTTGTACGTTCAAGCGTGCCGTCAGCCCAACGGGTTACGATTTCGCGCGTGCCATGCTCTCGCGCTGCATAATCAATTAAGTGGGTTACCCGAAGATCCCAATCCTGCATCGTACCGTACATCAAAGCTCTCCCTCATCTGACGTTGCCAATATTCTTGGCGTATATTTCGGTGTTTGTTGCTGATCAATGCACCAATGCTAGGCTCGGCCCAATCGGTGAAAGTTCAACATTATCTATGCCTTCAATGCCCTTTACTTGGTCCAGCAAAGACGCGTCTATACGGTATTTCCGGCCCAGTATGATCTGCACCCATCGGCCATCGGAAGACCGCGTTTTGATAATGAGCTCGCTCCGCCCGCCTTGCAGCGGTTCAACCATCTCAGCCAGACGTGCAATGGCGGTTTCCTGGGACACATCCAGCTGCATTTTTAACCGCGATACACTAGTCAGCCCGCTAAGCGCCTTTGCGTTTTTCACGGTGAAGCTTGGCACTTCGTCCCCTGCCCGCATATCCATTTCACAATGCAGCAATAGGCACTCGGCATCCTTTGCCCATTCGGCCAGTTGACTGCCCACGGCCTCGTCAAAGCAGCGCACCGAAAACTGCCCGCTCATGTCGGAAAAATCGGCAATCATAAAACGTTTACCCTTGCGGGATTCGCGCCAGCGCACGCCTTCAATAAGCGCAGACATGGTGGCGGCGCGACGAACGCCCTCGGGTATCGGGCCACTCTCCAGCCAAACCGCATAAGGTTTTGCACCGTGGCTCGCGGCCAGCGCATCATATTGCGAACATGGGTGGGCAGAGAAATAAAAGCCAAAAGCGTCTTTCTCTTGATTCATCTGCTCGCCGGGCGCCCATGATAGTCGGCCATCTATACGCAAGGCTGCCATGTCGGACCCGCCCTCGCCAAACAGTCCGCCCTGCCCGCTTTCACGGGAATCACGCGCAGATTGCGCTGCGGCCAGAAGCGTTTCTGCAGCGCCATGCACGGCCGCGCGATTAGGCTCCAGCGCATCAAATGCGCCAGCAGCGGCCAGATTTTCAAGGCTGCGCCGGTTTATCTGACTGGGATCAACCCGGTTGGCGAAATCATCTAGGCTTTTGAAACGCCCTGCCGCAGTTCGCTCGGCCACAAGCACTTCCATGGCGCGTTCGCCGACATTCTTTATGCCACCCAGCGCATATCTGACCGCATGTTCGCCATGGGCGTTCGTTTCAACGGTGAACTCGGCTTCGCTTTGGTTGATGTCGGGCGGATGGCAGACGACCTCTAAGCGGCGCATATCATCCATGAAGATCGCAAGCTTGTCCGTCTGATGCATGTCGAAACACATGGATGCCGCGAAAAACTCTTCAGGATGGTGGGTTTTCATCCATGCAGTTTGATATGCAAGCACGGCGTAGGCCGCGGCGTGGCTCTTGTTGAAGCCATATCCAGCGAATTTATCGATCAAATCGAACAGCTCATTCGCGCGGTTTGGCGGGATTGCATGGGTAGCGCAGCCGGTGACAAACCGTTCGCGCTGCGCGTCCATTTCGGCCTGAATCTTCTTACCCATCGCACGGCGGAGCAAATCTGCTTCGCCAAGGCTGTATCCCGCCAAAATCTGGGCGGCTTGCATAACCTGTTCCTGATAGACGAAGATACCGTATGTTTCGTTCAATACCGGCTCAAGCAGCGGGTGCGGATATTCGATGCTCTCTTCGCCATTCTTGCGTCGACCGAACATCGGGATATTATCCATTGGGCCCGGGCGGTAGAGCGATACCAGCGCGATAATATCGCCAAAATTGGTGGGTTTAACCGCAGCAAGCGTCCGCCGCATACCTTCGGATTCCAGCTGGAATACACCGACGGTGTCGCCGCGCTGCAGCAATTCATATACTGCCGGATCGTCATGCGGCAAAAGCCCAAGGTCAATGTCTACCCCGCGCTTCGCCAACATCTGCGTGGCTTTTTGCAGAACGGAAAGCGTCTTCAGACCCAGAAAGTCGAACTTCACAAGGCCCGCACTTTCGACATATTTCATGTCGAATTGCGTGACGGGCATATCCGAACGCGGGTCGCGATAGAGGGGTGCCAATTCGGACAATTCACGGTCGCCGATAACCACACCAGCGGCGTGCGTTGAACTGTGGCGTGGCAGGCCCTCAAGCTTCATGGCAAGATCAAACAAACGCTTCACTTGCGCGTCGCGACGATATTCCTCACGCAATTCGGCGACGCCCGCCAGTGCTCGCTGCAAATCCCATGGATCAGCCGGAAGATTCGGGACCTGCTTGCACAGCCGGTCCACTTGGCCGTAACTCATTTGCAAAACGCGCCCGGTATCGCGCAGAACAGCGCGGGCTTTCAGCTTACCGAAGGTGATGATCTGCGCGACTTGGCGTGTGCCATATTTTTTCTGCACATAACGGATCACCTCTCCGCGCCGCGTTTCGCAGAAGTCGATATCGAAATCCGGCATGGAAACACGGTCGGGGTTCAAGAAGCGTTCGAACAGCAAACCAAGCTTGATGGGGTCAAGGTCCGTAATGGTCAGCACCCACGCGACGAGCGAACCCGCGCCTGACCCACGGCCGGGGCCCACCGCAATGTCTTGTTCCTTTGCCCACTTAATGAAGTCGGCAACGATCAAGAAATATCCGGAAAAGCCCATGGAGCAAATGACGTCTGCTTCGAACGTCAGCCGGTCGAAATAGACTTGGCGCGTTGCTTCATCGGTAATGCCTGCAGTCTCAAGCCGCTGCAACAGCCCCAAACGTGCGTCTTCGCGTAACTGCGCGTCCTCGGCCGTGCGATCGCCCGCAAGGCTCGGCAGAATTGGGTTTCGATATGGCGCCAGCGCCGTGCAGCGCTGGGCAATAACAAGCGTGTTGGCCAGAGCCTCAGGCACATCGGCAAACAAAGCGCCCATTTGCTTGCCTGTCTTGATCCATGTGTCACGGCTGCTCCGCCGACGGTCTTGGCTTTCGACATATTCGCCATCGGAAATGCACAGCATCGCGTCATGCGCATCGAAGAAATCCGGTTCGGCAAAAAATGCGGGGTTCGTGGCGACCAATGGAATGTCGCGGGCATAAGCCAGATCAATCAAAGCCTCTTCCGCGGCTTCTTCGCGGCTATCGTTGCGGCGGCTTAACTCGATATACAACCGATCCGGAAACAAGGCCTGCAAGCGGGATAGATATTCACCCGCGGCATTGTTTTGGCCATCACTCAGCAGCTGCGTTACGGCGCCTTCAGCGCCGCCTGTCAGCGCAATCAGGCCATCGGAAAATGGCGCAAGTTGTTCGAGCGTGACATGCGCGTCCAAATCTTCGGGACGATCAAGATGCGCCATCGAAACGAGGCGGCACAGATTATTATATCCGCTTTCGTCCTGCGCAAATAATGGCAACCAGTCGCGGATGAACTTGCCATCACTTGTCGGCCGCCGGACGGCAAGCAGCGCGCCAATGATGGGCTGTACGCCCTTTGACTTCGCGCCATCCTGAAACGGCATAACGCCATAGAGTCCATTGCGGTCGCAAATCGCAATAGCGGGAAAAGCTAGTTTTTTCGCGGCTTCGCCAATCGCCTTGGGTTCGATTGCGCCTTCCAACATGGTGTAAGCGGAAAACACGCGCAAAGGGACAAAGGGCACATAAGACATAAGGCTATGTTAGATGACCCGCGAGATTCGACAATCCAACTTTTTGGCTAATCTGTGGACAATCAGGCGGGCTGCGCAAGAAGCTTTTCGATGTCCTTGGCAAGCGCTTCGGGTTTAACTTGTGGGCCATGACGAGCAACCACATTGCCCTTACGATCGACCAGAAATTTGGTGAAGTTCCATTTGATACCGCGCGACCCGAGCAGGCCAGCTTGCTGCTGCTTAAGATAATGCCAAAGCGGATCTTCATTGTCGCCATTGACGTCAATTTTGGACGCCAAAGGGAATGACACATCATAGGTCAATGAACAGAAATTCTTGATCTCTTCCGCGTCGCCCGGTTCCTGTGCACCAAACTGATTGCACGGGAACGCCAATATCTCCAGCCCCTGATCCTTATATTGGCGATACAGCGCCTCCAGCCCCTTATATTGTGGCGTAAAGCCACATTTCGACGCGGTATTGACGATCAGCAAGACCTTACCCGCATGCGCCGCCATGGCTTCGCTTGCGCCACCGGGCATTTTGACCGAAAAATCGTAAACTGACATCTTCTATCCCCTTAGATTAAGCTAATCTTCCGTCCTTCAGCCGCACGACGCGGTCCATCTTGGCAGCAAGCCGCTCATTATGTGTTGCAACAATCGCCGATGAGCCTTGCTCACGCACCAATGCCATGAACTCACCCAGTACAATGTCCGCAGTGTGTTCGTCGAGGTTACCGGTCGGTTCGTCCGCCAGTACCAGCTTTGGCCGGTTCGCAAGCGCCCGCGCGACGGCGACACGTTGCTGCTCGCCGCCGGACAGTTTGGAAGGCCGGTGATGAAGCCGCTCAGAAAGCCCAAGCTGCGTGAGCAAATGGGTTGCGCGTTCGATGGCATCCTCTGGCGTTGCGTCGGCAATTAATTGGGGAAGGACGACATTCTCAAGTGCATCGAAATCGGGCAGCAAATGGTGGAATTGGTACACGAACCCAAGCTTTTGCCGGCGTATTTCGGTTTGACGATCGACGCCTGCCGAACTGACTTCTTCACCGTCCAATTTGATGGATCCCGAAAATCCGCCCTCAAGCAGACCGACCGCCTGAAGCATGGTTGACTTCCCGGAACCCGACGGACCAAGCAACGCAACGAGCTCGCCTTTGCCAACAACAAGGTCGACACCGCGCAGCACTTGTATGGTGACATCGCCCTGCACAAATTTGCGGCGCACATCGGTAAGTTCAACGACATTATTCATAACGCAACACCTGAACTGGATCGGTACTCGCCGCCTTCAGCGCGGGGTACAAGGTGGCAAGGAAGCTGAACAGAAGGGCCAGCCCACAAATCGCTATCACTTCGACGGGGTCGGTTCGCGAGGGCAGCTCCGTAAGAAACCGGATCGATGGGTCCCACAAATTCTGCCCGGTGAGCAGCTGAATGAAATTGACCACCGACTGCCGGAAATACAGGAAGATAGCGCCCAATATAAGGCCAAGCACAATCCCTGACGATCCGATCAGCAAGCCCACCGTCATGAATATCCGCAACAGCGATTTTCGCGACGCGCCCATAGTTCGCAATATCGCAATGTCGCGCGTTTTGGCCCGCACCAGCATGATGAGCGATGACAGGATGTTGAACACTGCAACCAGCACGATGATCGAAAGCACGACAAACATGGCGACGCGCTCAACCGCCAGCGCCTCAAACAAAGATGCGTTCATGCTCTTCCAGTCGACGATAAGGCCTTTGTTTTCCAGTTTGGGCAAAAGCGGCGCCAGAATCTCGTTCACCTTGTCGGGGTTTTCGGTCTTGATTTCGATCATGCCGATTTCGTCACCCAACAGCATGAGCACCTGCGCCCGTTCGATGGGCATGATAACGAACGCCTTGTCATAATCATAAACGCCAACTTCAAAGATCGCAGCGACTTCGTAAGAAATTTCGCGTGGAACCGTCCCAAATGGCGTCGTCCGTCCAGCGGGGTTGATGATCGTAATGCTTTGCCCGACCTGAACCCCCAAATTTTGGGCAAGACGCGAACCGATAGCGACCTTGTCTTCATAGGAGTTCAACGCCCGCAAGCTTCCGGCGACGGTTTTTCCTTTTAGCGTTTCGTTTTTCAGGATGTCATTTACCGACATTCCACGCGCCAAAATGGCTTCTACCCGACCGTTAAAGGTGGTTAGCAATGGCTGTTCAATCAACGCAGTGGCATCGGTGACGCCGGGCGTCTTTTCAACATCATTCAAGATCTGGCGCCAGCCCTGAAGCCGCCCGCCATAGCCTTGAACAACGGCATGGCCGTTCAGGCCGACAATCTTGTCGAATAATTCGGCGCGAAAGCCGTTCATGACGCTCATGACGATGATCAGCGCAGCGACGCCAAGCGCGACCGCGACTAAGCTGATACTCGCGACGAGGAAGATGAAACCTTCGCCTTTGCCCGGTAGCAGATACCGGCGGGCCACCATGCGTTCATATCGCGACAATATCATGTGCGGTCACTCGTCAATGTTTTTGGCATATCGGGTTCTTAGGTTCCACCATGAGGACTGGCAAGCATTGTTGCAGGGACGCAACAGCCTTTGAAAAAGCGTTCGGCGGAGTGTGGTTCCAATTGCAAAGCCGACCGCAAAGAAGGATGAAGTCATCGAATTCGTCGAGAGCCTGTATAGGCCGGTGGTTCAGGGGGAAAATCAGACCCGCCGGTGGGGACCGGCAGAGGACTGAAACTACGCGCTAGCAAAGCTGCAGAGCGAGGCCGTTCGGAAATATCCGGGCGGCCTAGTTTTTTGCGCCTTCATGTTCGATGCATTTTTTGATCTTGCAATTTTGTGGGCACTCCCCATCTCATGACGCGGAGGCCGAAAGGCTCCAAAACGACATAGCTGACCGCTGCTCTTGCGGGGTTGGCACACACCAAATTGCTTGATGGAGAATTTGATATGCAACGTTTTGATTTTACACCGTATCGCCGCAACACTGTCGGCTTTGACCGCTTGTTTGAACTGCTCGAAAACACCGGACGCGCAGCGACCAACGAAAACTATCCGCCTTTCAATATCGAGCGCACCGGCGAAAATGACTATCAAGTCACCGTCGCAGTTGCCGGGTTCAAGTCCGACGAGATAGACATTGTTGCACAGCAGAATTTGTTGATCGTCACGGGCAGCAAGCAGGCTGAAGGCAACGACAATCGCGATTTTCTGCACATGGGCATCGCAAGCCGCAATTTCGAACGCCGATTCCAACTCGCTGACCACATTCATGTGACCGACGCTGATATGGCCGACGGTCTTTTGATTATATCATTAGTGCGCGAAGTGCCGGAGGCATTAAAGCCGCGCAAAATCGCTATCGGCGGCAAAACTGCACCTAATGTCATCGAACACGCAGATAGGGCCAAGAAAAAAGGCACAAACGCAGCCTGAATATATTTTGGGGCGGCCGATTGCTCGTCCGCCCCTTCACATATTATGAGCCCGGCTCGCAATGGGTCCGCACGGCTGTGAATGGCGTTTGGACGTTGTTTACCGGCCCAACTTCATTGATTCAGACGCGCCGATGAAAGCCTATCGAACCGCTACACCAGTCGGCTTTGTTTGACCGCAGCAGCAACGAAACTCGCAAACAACGGGTGCGGTGCAAAGGGACGCGATTTCAGTTCTGGGTGGAACTGCACACCGATAAACCACGGATGATCCGGGCGTTCCACGATTTCTGGCAGCTCACCGTCTGGCGACATCCCGCTGAACACAAGACCGCCCTGCTCCAAAGCAGATTTGTAATGGACATTGACTTCATAGCGGTGGCGATGCCGCTCAGAAATGTCCTGCGTGCCATAAATGCCCGCGACATGACTGTTTCCAGCCAACTTCGCGTCATAAGCACCAAGGCGCATCGTGCCGCCCAGATCGCCGCCCGTCTCACGTTTCTGGATGCCCTCTTCGCTCATCCATTCGGTGATGATACCAACAACCGGTTCGGTGGTTGCGCCAAATTCGGTGCTTGATGCGCCGGAGATACCTGCGGTGTTCCGCGCACCTTCAATGCACGCCATCTGCATGCCGAGGCAAATGCCAAAGAAGGGCACTTCGCGCTCACGGGCGAATTTGACCGCCGCAATCTTACCTTCGGAACCGCGTTCGCCAAAGCCGCCGGGGACGAGGATTGCGTTCATCGGTTCAAGTGCGGCTGCGATGTCATGTTCTGTTTGCTCGAACAGTTCAGCGTCGATCCACTTGATGTTCACCTTTACGCGGTTCGAAAGTCCACCATGCGTTAGTGCTTCATTCAAGGATTTATATGCGTCGGCAAGGCCAACATATTTGCCGACAACGCCAATGGTGACTTCACCTTCGGGGTTTAACTGACGGTCAATGATATCATCCCAGCGGCTAAGGTCCGGCTCACCGTCTGATTCCAAACCGAACGCGCGCAGGACTTCGTTATCAAGCCCTTCGGCATGATATTGCAGTGGAACCGCGTAAATGCTTTTCGCATCCAAGGCAGGAATAACCGCCTCTTTGCGCACGTTACAAAATGCCGCGATTTTCGCGCGCTCATTTTCCGGCAGCGGATGTTCGCAACGGCACAAAAGAACATCGGGTTGAATACCCAATGATGTAAGCTCGCGCACGCTGTGCTGCGTCGGCTTGGTCTTCAACTCGCCTGCCGCCGCAATATAGGGAACAAGGGTGACATGCACGGACAAGGTAAGTTCGCGGCCAAGCTCGTTCCGCAACTGGCGGATAGCTTCGATGAACGGCAGAGATTCGATATCACCAACCGTTCCGCCAATTTCGCACAAAACGAAATCAAGGTCTTGGGTATCCGCCTTAGCGAATTCCTTGATAGCATCGGTCACATGCGGAATGACCTGAACCGTCGCGCCGAGATAATCCCCGCGACGTTCCTTTTGAATGATGGTCTGATAGATGCGCCCCGACGTTATATTATCGGACTGCCGCGCAGAAACGCCGGTAAACCGTTCATAATGCCCAAGGTCGAGGTCGGTTTCCGCCCCGTCATCGGTCACATAAACTTCGCCATGCTGATAAGGCGACATCGTGCCCGGATCAACATTGAGATAAGGATCGAACTTCCGGATTCGAACGCGGTATCCGCGCGCCTGCAAAAGGGCAGCAAGCGATGCTGCCATAAGACCTTTGCCAAGCGAGGAGACCACGCCACCGGTGATAAAAATGAACCGTGCCATGGGAGAAAAGGCTTAAGACACGTTTGCGGCAAAACACAAGCGAACGAATCCGTTCACCGAAAAATAACCTGTGTAAAAAACGTTTTTTCGTACCGAAGCGATTATTTATCCAGCGGAACTTCAGTTGCAGGAGCCGCCGAAGCGGGGGCTGCAGGCGCAGTCGTCGCTGGTGCCGTTGGAGCAGCAGGCACTTCAGTACGCTGAAGGCTGTTATCGATTTCGCCCGTGCCACCTTTTTGCGCGGCGACGAATGCCAAAGAAATCGACAGCACGATGAACAAGGTCGCCAATATGGTGGTAATACGCGTCAGAAAGTCGGCTGCACCACGTGCGGACATCAATCCCGATGGGCTTCCGCCCATTCCCAAACCGCCGCCTTCAGACCGCTGCATCAAGATAACGCCAACAAGCGAGGCTGCGATAATAGCCTGAACAACGATAAGAAAATGGAAAATGCCCATGATGAATTCCGAATAATTAAAGGCAATAATATGCCGGTTGTTGCGCCCACATAGCGAGCGCATGACTGTTCTTCAATGCTATTCGCCGAAAGCTTGCGCTGCGGCCAAAATGGGTTCGAATTTCGCGCAGGTCAGACTTGCACCGCCAATCAACCCGCCATCGACATTTTCGACCGCCAAAAGCTCGGCCGCATTATCTCCGTTCATGGATCCGCCATATAATATTCGAACGCCGTTACCGACCGTGCCATAGCGATCGACCAGTGCGGAACGAATGGCGCCGTGCATTTCCCGTACATCCGCCATTTCAGGAATACGCCCGGTGCCAATGGCCCAGACGGGTTCGTAAGCAACACTCAACCAGTCGCTAGATATGTTCTGGGGCAATGAACCTGCAACTTGCCCTAAAACAATATGTAGCGCATTGCCTGCGTCCCGCTCAGCCAGCGTTTCTCCGACGCAGATGATGACTTTCATGCCCGCCTTGTGCGCGGCTTCCGCCTTTGCCAGCACATCGGGATCCTGCTCATGCTGTGCGGCGCGGCGTTCGCTGTGCCCGACGATTGTCAAAGACGCCCCCGCATCGACCAACATATCCGCCGACACACATCCGGTATGCGCGCCTGATGGCTGCATGTGGCAGTCCTGCCCGCCGATTGGGAAGCCTTGTACACTATCACACGCCCTGCTGATGAGGGTTGCTGGCAAACATAATGCGGATTCGACAGCCGGATAACTGAGCGACTTTTCCGCGATTGCGGCAATTTCCGCTAAATCGCCCGACACGCCGTTCATTTTCCAGTTTCCGACAATCAACTTACGCATGCCATTATCCTATCATTGGGGTTTGCGAATCTTGTTTGGGCTCTGGCATGGTTTCGACAATCGGAGCAAGTCTATCCCTTGATTGCCAAAGCCTTGCCGCCTAAAGCGTCTCGCAACAATCGGCGCAGTCCGTGATATCGGGAAATTGCAATTCATGATTACCTCCATTCGTTCGCTCATTTACTCCAAATTCGGCGCGATTTTCGCGTTGCTATTCATCGGGATGATTGCCATCGCCTTTGCGCTTGGCGATGTGTCCGGATCGGGCAGTTTTGGTGGCTTGAGTGGCGGTAACGTTGCACGTGTGGGTGACCGGAACATCACATTGGGTGAACTGAACGATGCGCTCGATAATCGGTTAAAAGCCGAACGTCAGAATAACCCAACGCTGAATATGGCCGGTTTTGTCGAGGGTGGTGGATTAGATTCAACGCTCGACCAGCTGATCAATCGCTACGCCATCACTGTGTTTGGTGAAGAATATGGAGTCGCCGTCAGCAAGCGTCTCGTGGATTCGGAAATTCGCAAAATACCCGGTGCCATGGGGCTTGATGGTAAGTTTAGTGCGGATGCATTTCGCGCCTTTGCCCAACAAATTGGCGTAAGTGAAAAGGCCATCCGTGACGATCTGACGCAAAATTTGTTTGCGCAGCAAATCTTGCCGTCTGCGGCAAGCGGACCGGCTGCGCCCGACGGTATGGCTCTGCCTTACGCGTCATTGATGCTTGAAAAGCGCGCGGGGCAGATCGCTTCGATTCCCGCCACCGCATTTTTGCCCAAAGCGCCCCCAAGCCCTGCGGCGCTCGCCAAATTCTATTCGGAAAATGCAGTAAAATTCACGATCCCTGAAAAGCGCGCGATTAGCTATGCGATTTTTGACGAGACGATCATTGCAGGCCGCGCAAAACCGACGGAAGCGGACATCGCGGCATATTATAAAGCCAATGCTGCAAAGTTTGCCGCATCGGAAAGCCGCAACATCAGCCAGATGATCGTGCCAACGGAAGCTGCTGCGAAGTCGGTTATTAGCCAGGTCGCGGCGGGTAAATCATTGGCCGACGTCGCCAATGGCTTGGGTCTGTCCGTAACGACAACCGCCAACGTTACCAAAAGCAGCCTAACGACAACTGCGACCGCTGCGGTTGCAAACGCGGTCTTTGGCGCCAAGCAGGGTACATTGGCAAAGCCAGCCCGCGGCAAGCTGGGCTGGACCGTTGCACGCGTCGACAGCGTGAACAATGTCGCTGCAAAGTCACTTGCGGCTGCCCGCGCAGAAATTGAAAAAGAACTTTTGCAAACGCGCAGCGAAGAAATGCTGACCGAGATGACCTCGGAAATAGAAGATGCCTTTGCCGATGGCGGGACGATATCTGACATTGCAAAGCAAAACGGCCTGTCCGTGAATACCTCGCCGAAATTGCTGGCGACGGGTCAGGATATCTCCAACCCCGCATATAAGCCTATTCCTGAAATGCAGGTCATTTTGCCCGCAGCGTTCCAAATGGAAACCAGCGGTGAAGCGCAATTGATCGAGCTGGTACCCGGCGAAAAATTCGCGATGATTGCGGTGGCCGATTTTGATGAGGCCGCGCCACCACCGCTTGGAGATGTCCGGGCTTTGGTTCAGCAACAATGGGCGTTTTCTGAAGGCGCAAAAGGTGCGCGCGCTGCTGCCGACCGTTTGCGCAAGCTGGTAGATAGCGGCCAACCGCTTCAGGCTGCTCTCGCAGCCGCCAATGTTCAAGGCGCACAGGTTGAAACCCTGACAGGTACACGGGCAGATCTCTATCGCGAGGGCAAGCCCGTCCCGCCGCCATTGTCGCTCATGTTCGCCATGAAAAAAGGCACCGCTAAAATCATACAGGCAGGCGGCGACCGCGGGTGGTATGTTGTGTACCTGACCGACGTCATCAAGGGCAACGCCAGCGGCAATGCCGCCCTCCTGACTGCCCGCAAGCAGGAACTTACAGGTATTTTGCAGCAGGAATATGCGGCACAGCTAATCGTCGCTGCATCGAAAGATGCCGGTGTTGAAAAGAACGAAGACGGGATCGCAGAAGTGCGCGCTCGCCTGACCAACCGTGACGGCAACTAAACCCGAACTCATTTGGCGTAAGCGCATTGCTGATACCGAAACCCCGGTGTCAGCGGCGCTGAAGCTGTTTGTTCCCGAGCGAGGTGATTTCATTCTGGAATCGGTCGAAGGCGGCGAAACGCGCGGACGACATAGCCTTATTGGCATCGCACCCGATCTGGTGTTTCGGGCGGCCGGCGATAAAGCCGAAATCAACCGGCATTGGATGACCGACAGGGACGCTTTTGCTCCTTCTCCTCTGCCATCATTGGATGCGTTGCGGTCGCTCGCGGCTGACTGCCGGATGGATGTTCCCGAAGAACTGCCCCCCGCCCTCGCCTGCTTGGTTGGCTATTTTGGTTACGAAACAATTGGCCTCGTTGAAAAGCTGCCGCGGGCTCCCCAATCAGCGCTTGAGCTGCCTGATATGCTGTTCGTCCGGCCAACCGTCATATTGGTGTTCGACCGGCTCAAAGACGAAATGTTCCTCGTCTCGCCAGTTTGGACCGGCCTACATGATGCGCAGGCAGTGGCAGTGGCAAATGAGCGCCTCGATGAGACAGAGCGGTTATTGAACCTTGGGCAAGTGCCGTCGGCTGGCGCGGTGTCCGTATCCGAAGAACGCGAACTCAAGCTCACGCCCGTATTGCCCGAGGGCCGCTATGCCGAGATGGTTGCGTCGGCCAAAGACTATATTGAGGCAGGCGATATATTTCAGGTCGTGCTTGCCCAGCGCTTCACCGCACCCTTTGATCTACCGCCTGTACATTTGTACCGCGCTTTGCGGCGGATTAATCCTTCGCCGTTTCTATACTTCATTGATCTTCCCGGCTTTGCGCTGATCGGTTCCAGTCCAGAGATATTGGTCCGTGCGCGCGGTGGCGAAGTGACCATCCGGCCAATCGCTGGAACGCGTCCGCGCGGCAAGAGCAGCATTGAAGACGCTGAAAACCGTGCCTCATTATTGGCTGACCCCAAAGAACGCGCGGAACATCTGATGCTGCTGGATTTGGGCAGAAACGATGTTGGCCGCGTGACAAAGGGCGGCACCGTTACCGTAACCGACAGCTATATGGTCGAATTTTACAGCCATGTGATGCACATCGTATCCAATGTTGTTGGAGAACTGGCCGACGATAAGGACGCCATCGACGCTTTGTTTGCAGGCTTTCCCGCTGGCACTGTTTCAGGTGCTCCTAAAGTCCGCGCTTGCGAAATTATTGCCGAACTCGAACCTGAAACCCGCGGAGCCTATGCGGGCGGCGTTGGATATTTCTCGCCCAATGGCGATATGGACAGCTGCATCGTTTTGCGCACCGCCGTTGTTAAAGACGGCATGATGCATGTTCAGGCTGGTGCCGGCATCGTCGCCGACAGCAATCCGGAATATGAACAGCGCGAATGCGAAGCAAAAGCGGGCGCGCTGATTGCGGCGGCGCGTGAGGCGGTCAGGGTCGCTGGCGAGGCGGGATTTGGCCAATGAGGGAGGTGCGGTCATGACAGTCGAGGAAACCTCTGGGACGCGTGTTACGCTTACGCTGATTGGTATTCTGATCACGGCCATGCTGTTCCTGTTTTACGGCCCAGAAGAAAGCCCCCTGATTACGACGCTGACCGCGCTCTTAGCTATTCCTGCGGCTCTGGGTGGCCTCGTCACGCAATATGTTGATCCATCTGGATCACGCTCACCCATGGGCTGTTTTTTCTGGCCAACATTATTTTTTCTAACCATCACGGGAATTGCCGTTGCGGCTTTTGAAGAAGGCGCGGTTTGCCTTGTGCTGATTATTCCGATCTGGATACCTGCGGCTATAGCTGGCGGATTGGTTCAGTATCTGAACGCCCGACGACGGCGGCGACATGCCAAACGACATCAGCACAGATTTTATGCTTCTAGCTGGTTGTTGCTGCCCCTGCTGTTGATGATTTGGGATCAAATGTGGCCGGTCCATTGGACCAATGCCACCGTGGAACGTTCGATTGAAATTGATGCGTCGCCAGAAAAAATTTGGCCTTATCTTGCCAGTATTCGCGATATCCGCGCGAACGAGGGTGTCGCAAATTTCACCCATGATATCGTCGGCATTCCTCGGCCAACCGAGGCGATTCTTACGCGTGAATCCGATAGAACCGTGCGCAAAGCCGTATGGGGCAAATCCGCGCGCTTTGAAGAGGTGGTGCAGTCTGTGGTTCCCAACCGCGAAATGACCTGGGCATTTTCCTTTCCCGACACGTCCATTCAGGAGTACACAGACCGGCACATTTCTCCGGCTGGTCCCTTCCTGAATATCGCGTCAGGAAGCTACCGCCTTGAGCCGATTGGTCCCGAGCGTACGCGCCTGGTTTTAACAACGCACTACCGCATGAAAGTAAGGCTGGTTGGATATTTTCAATGGTGGGGAGAACGGTTTTTGGGCGACGTTCAAGACAATGTACTGGCAATCGTCAAGGATCGCGTTTCGGCGGATGTAGGGCGTAACCAATGATCCTTGTCATCGACAATTACGACAGCTTCACTTGGAACCTCGTCCATTATCTGATGGAGCTTGGCGCTGAGGTTGAGGTTGTCCGCAATGACGATATGTCCGCCGGACAGGCACTGTCGACAGGTGCTCAGGCCTTTCTCATATCACCCGGGCCAAAAACGCCGAATGAAGCGGGCGTGAGCCTTGAACTCGTCGCGGCTTGCGCAGAGGCTGGAAAGCCCTTGCTGGGCGTTTGCTTAGGGCACCAGACCATTGGCCAGCATTTCGGCGGCACCGTCGCCCGCGGCGGGTTGATGCACGGCAAAACATCGCCGGTCACACATGACGGGAGCGGATTGTTTGAAGGCCTGCCGTCCCCGTTTCAGGCAACGCGCTATCATTCGCTCATCGTCGAAAACGTGCCTTCAAGTCTTGTGATTAATGCAACCAGCGATGACGGCCATGTCATGGGCTTTCGCCACGCGACGCTGCCTATCCATAGCGTTCAATTCCATCCTGAAAGCATTGCCACCGAACATGGCCATGCCATGCTGGCCAATTTTATGCGCATTGCCGGTATGGCCGTGAAGGACAGAGCATGAACCCGTTTGGTCCCCTGCCCGACCCGCAGCATCTGTTTGACCATGATGAGGCCGCACAGGCCTTTGCGGACATCCTTGACGCTCGCGCCTCCGAAGATGAAATTCAGGCGTTCCTCGTTGCACTGACCGCGCGCGGCGAGACGATGGTGGAAATTGCCGCCGCAGCGCAAGCCATGCGCGACCGGCTGATCCCCATTGATGCACCCGAAGGCGCGATTGATGTCTGTGGCACGGGTGGTGACGGGCATCATACGCTTAATGTTTCCACCGCCGTGTCAATTGTGGTCGCGGCGTGCGAGGTTCCTGTTGCAAAGCATGGCAACCGCGCTGCGTCATCCAAGGCGGGTGCGGCAGATACGCTTGAAGCGCTCGGCCTCGACATGGAACGCGCCGGACGCATGGCGCAAGAGACGCTGAAAGACTTAGGCATTTGCTTTCTGTTCGCAGCCAACCACCATCCCGCGATGAAGCGAATTCAACCGATCCGCCAACGCATTGGTCAACGCACGATTTTCAACCTGATGGGCCCGCTTGCCAACCCGGCACGCGTAAAACGCCAGCTGATTGGCATTGCGCGACCTGCCTATGTCCCTGTGTATGCTGAGGCACTTCATCATCTTGGTACCGAACATTCCCGGATCATTTCGGGCGATGAAGGCCTCGACGAATTAAGCTTGGCCGGTGGCAACGAAGTCGCCGTGGTTGAGCCCGAAGGTGTCCGCTTCAAACGCACTACCGCCGCTGATGCCGGCCTACCCATGTATCCGGTTGACGCCATTCGCGGCGGCGACGCGCAGCATAATGCGGCTGAGTTGAGCAAGTTGTTGCTGGGCGAACATGGCGCCTATCGCGACGCCGTATTGTTCAATGCGGCGGAGGCTTTGTTGGTCGCCGGTGTTGTTGAAACCATGCCCGATGGGGTTGAAGAGGCCGCAGAGGCAATCGACAAAGGCCTTGCCAATGCGTTGCTGAACTGTTGGGTGAAATATTGATGGCCGACAAGCTTGCGGAAATCTGCGCGACGAAGCGCATGGAAGTGGCCGAACGCAAGCCGAAGGGCGTGTCGCATTGGCCTGCCCCATCGCCACCGCGTGGCTTCGAAGCGGCGCTGCGCGCCAAAAGCGCATCGGGCATTGCGTTGATCGCGGAAATCAAAAAGGCGAGCCCGTCAAAAGGACTCATCCGCGCAGATTTCGATCCAGCTGCTCATGCAAGTGCCTATCAGGCGGGCGGTGCGGCTTGCCTGTCGGTTCTAACCGACGCGCCGTATTTTCAGGGGCATGAGGATTATCTCATCGCTGCGCGCAACGCCTGCGACCTGCCGGTCATCCGAAAGGATTTCATGGTTGACCCATGGCAATGCGTCGAGGCCCGCCAAATGGGCGGTGACGCCATACTGATTATCGTCGCGGCATTGGACGATGTTGCCATGGTCGAAATAGAAGATGCGGCTTTTGCCGAGGGGCTGGATGTCCTTGTCGAAGTCCATGAGGAGGCCGAATTGGAGCGCGCACTTACGCATCTGAAATCGAAATTGGTCGGCGTGAACAACCGCAATTTGAAGACATTTGAAGTCGATCTGGCGACGACCGAGCGTTTGGCAAAATATGTGCCTGCCGACATATTGTTGGTGTGCGAAAGTGGCATTTCGACCCATGCCGATTGCCAGCGGATGGCCACATCTGGGGTCAACACCTTCTTGGTCGGCGAAAGCCTCATGCGTAACGCCGACGTTCAACTTGCGACACAAAGGTTATTGACCGGACATGGCTAATCTCACGCATCTTGGTGCTGATGGCGCTGCACATATGGTAGATGTGTCGGCCAAAGCAGATACCGCCAGAGAAGCCGTCGCTGAAGGTCGCATCACTATGTCCGCTGAGGCGCTTGAGGCTGTGCGCGCGGGCAATATCAAAAAAGGTGATGTGTTGGGAACCGCGCGGATTGCCGGTATCATGGCCGCAAAAAAGACGAGCGAACTCATACCGCTTTGTCACCCGCTCATGCTGTCCAAAATTGCCATCGCGTTTGAATTTGAAGACCATGGCATTCGCGCAGAGGCAAGGGTACGTTTGAATGGTCCGACGGGTGTCGAGATGGAGGCTTTGACCGCTGTGTCCGTTGCCTTGCTCACCTTGTACGACATGGCCAAGGCGCTCGATAAGGCGATGGTGATTTCCGACATCCGGTTGTTGTCCAAAACGGGCGGCAAATCGGGCGATTGGCACGCATGATTTCGGTCGCCGAAGCGCAGGCGCGATTATTGGCGCTGGCTTCGCCATTACCGTCTGTCGAACTGGAACTCGCCAAGGCTGCGCGGCATTATTTGCACGGCCCACTCGATGCGAAACGCACACAACCCGCGGCCGATCTATCGGCAATGGATGGTTACGCATTGTCAGCTGCTGCGTTTCCCGGGCCTTGGAACGTTATCGGTGAAAGCGCCGCAGGTCGTCCCTTTGCGGGCGCATTGGAACATAACCAAGCCGTCCGCGTCTTTACGGGTGCGCATGTCCCCGCTGGCGCGGATACTATTTTAATTCAGGAAGACGCTGCGCGTGACGGCGACACCCTGATGGCCACGGCGAAGGATGCGCTTGCACCGGGCATGCATATTCGCACCGCGGGTGGCGATTTTTCGTCCGGCGATACCATCCTTTCGACAGGCACTATGCTGGAGGCTGGGCCGTGCGCTCTGGCAGCTATGGCTGGCCATGGCACCGTTCAGGTCGGCCGTTGGCCGCATGTAACGATTGTTGCGACAGGCGACGAGCTCCTGCCCCCAGGTACAGATTGCAGTACTGCGGAGATACCATCATCAAACGGCCCGATGCTGCACGCGATGTTATCCAACATGCCATGCGAAATCACGGATGGCGGCATAATTGCCGACAGGCTCACCGATCTGGAAACAAGGTTAAGCGCGCTTGCATCAACCACCGATATTATCGTCACAACGGGCGGCGCGTCGGTTGGCGACCATGATTTGGTCCAGACTGCGCTGCGCAATATTGGCGCAGATATGGATTTTTGGAAGGTCGCGATGCGCCCCGGCAAACCCGTCATGGCGGGAAAGATTGGCAGCACAATTATCCTTGGTTTGCCAGGGAACCCCTCTTCGGCGTTCGTAACGGCCTTTCTGTTCCTGCTGCCGCTGATCCGCCATATGGCGGGCAGCCTTTCGCCGCTTCCCGAAATCTTTGAAGCCAAGACCACCAACCCATTAGCTATGGGTGGAAGCAGGGCAGAATATCTTCGCGCCAGGGTCGAAGGCGGTTCCATTACACCGTTTACGTCGCGGGACAGCGGCTTGGTTTCGCCGCTGTCGCACAGCAATGCGCTGATAATCCGTGATGTAGGTGCACCTGCCACGCCATCTGGCGCGGTTGTGCAATATCATCGGTTGTTCTGACCGCGACGCACTAACAGTGCACAAATGTTCTTGACTTAACCGCATTTGTTCTCTAATCGTTCTTCTCATGTTCAACATGATGGAACCCTGAATATGCTCACAGCCAAACAGCATGAACTGCTTGTGTTCATTAACCAGCGACTTGATGAAAGCGGTATTTCGCCCTCATTTGAAGAAATGAAGGAAGCGCTCGATTTGAAAAGCAAGTCAGGTGTGCATCGGTTGATTGGTGCTTTGGAAGAACGCGGCTTTATCCGCCGTCTTGCAAACCGCGCACGTGCTCTCGAAGTGATGAAACTGCCCGATGGCGGCAACTTGCGCAGCGATAATGTGACCAAGCTGACGCCGGCCGTTGCCAGCAGCAAGGCGCAGGTGCATTTGCCCGTGGCTGCAAACGACGTCATGGAAATCCCACTGCATGGCAAAATCGCTGCTGGCGTTCCGATTGAAGCGTTGGAAGGCCAAAATTCCTTGTCGGTGCCCATGGCGCTGTTGGGCGCTGGCGAGCATTATGCGCTCGAAGTTTCCGGCGACTCGATGATCGAGGCGGGGATTTTGGATGGTGACTACGCGCTCATCCGTAAAGCCACGACCGCGCGCGACGGCGAAATTGTTGTGGCACTGGTTCACGGTGAAGAAGCGACGCTGAAATATCTGCGCCGCGAAGGTCAGCAAATCCGTTTAGATCCCGCCAACAGCACATATGAACCACAATATTATGCGCAGCATGAGGTTGAGGTTCAGGGTAAGCTAGCGGGTCTATTGCGCAGATATCATTGATGTAAATCTGCGTTTTGTTGCGCAGCTTTGGCGGCCTGAACCCATGGCATATGCGCGCGATTTTCGTTGGCGGTTATAACGCGCTGTTCGGCCAAATAGATAGCAAGTCCGCCGGTCTGCTCTAACAGTCCGCGGTCGGCTTTAATCCATTTGGGCTGACAGCTTTTCGGTAACCATCGGTCGCTCATGACGATGTCCACGCGCCTGCAGGCCGCGGCCATCTCCATGGCTGGGACTCGATAGGCCGTGCGCGTTGCCAATATGGTCCAGGTTCGGTTTTGCGCAGCTATCGATATAATGCAGTTATCGGATGTGCACTTCGCGCCCGGCCATTCTTCTATAGGTGTGGCGACAGCATTGCTTCCCGCTTTTTCGGAGATCATGTCCCGAACAAAGTCGCCTGCCTTTCCGCGCAATAGTGAGAGTTTTCCATCGGTGGTGACGAGTGCAAGATGTTTTCCATCACCGGTGACCAATATATCAGGCCGTGGCGCCAATATCATTCCAGATATGCCGATCAGGAAAATCGGGATCCCGACATAGCGCATGCGCGTTTGCAGCAAGCCAAAAAGCAATGCCCCCGCCCAGAATGCCGCATAGGACCAGATGGGCATTTCAGGCATCATCGAAACCGCGCCGGGCAAGCTACTTACAAAATGTGCCAACGCCAATATCGCCGAAATCCCTTGTCCGGCCAGCCACCAGAATGGCAGACCAAGCCCGACCAAATCGAGGGCAAGGGCCAAAGCCTCCAACGGCATAATCACGAATGTCGTCATGGGTATCGCGACGACATTGGCGAAGGCACCGTACAGTCCTGTCTTATGAAAATGAAACAACGCGATCGGGGCCAAGATTATTTCGATGGCGAGCCCGGTGAGCACCAGTGAAACAACGGCCCGGCCAAACCGATATAGCATCGGCTCGTCCTGCCGTTCGGCAAAGCGCTTCACCAGTGGCAGTTCGTGAAGGATGACAATCGTAGCAACAGCGGCGAAGCTAAGTTGAAAACTTGGCCCGGCCAATGCCTCTGGCCAGAATAGCAGCACAATCAACGCGCCAAACGCAACCAGACGTAGGGTAAGCGCATCCCTGCCCAACGCCAGTGCGACAAGCACCAGAAGCGCAGCAATGCAGGAACGTATCGTCGGCACCTCTGCGCCCGTTAAAAAGGTATACGCCAGTGCCCCCATTGCGGCCGCCGCCGCCGCACAGATGGGCACCGAAATCCGCAAGGCCAGCCATGACGACAATGACAGCAACCGGCTGACTGCGATAAACATAAATCCAACAACCGCCGTTACGTGAAGCCCGCTGATCGACAACAGATGCGCCAATCCGCTGTCCCGCATCGCTTGGGCATCGGCCTCGCTTATGTGCCCCTGATCCCCCGTCACAAGCGCTGCGCCAATGGCTCCTGCATCTGCGGGCATCGAAGCCAAAATATGCTGCGTGAGTTGCGCCCGCTTTGCCGAAAACATCGCATTGGTTCTTGCCGGTTCAACCAAGGTTACGGGTCCCAATGCAGACCCGGTTGCGCCGATCTGTTGAAACCATGCCCGGCGCGCAAAGTCATATCCGCCCGGCAAGGTTGGCCCAGCAGGCGGCATCAACCTCGCCCGCAACCGAATGACCGCGCCCACTTGGAATGTTGATTGATATTGTTCAGGCGTAAGATTTATCCGAACGACCGGAGGCAGTTCGCCCTGTGCATCGGTCGCAAGGCGCAAGCGAACAACCTCGCGCGCCGTGAGATTTTCGACGGCTTCAATCCGCCCATAAAAATCCCCGATCCAAATCTTGGCCAGAACGGGTTTGTCGACGACCGCCGACTTCAGGCTAATGAGCCCAAAGCCAAGCAGAATGGCGACTGCCGCCATCCCTAAAAACTGGCGGCTCCGGCTGTGGGGTTTAGCCAGCCCCGCAAACAGCCCAACCCCAATGGCCAGTAACAATAATTGTGGTGCCGCCGAAGTTCCGTAAAACTGCCAAATGACGATCCCGATGCCTATGCCAACCGGCAACCACAGGGGCAGCTGATCGCGCTCCCGATCAAGCCAGTTTTCAAGGGCGCTGAACCACCTACGCCCCTCGCCTAAGCGCGGCATATTGTTGAGGGTCAAAATGTCCGATATCCCCACCACAATCGCTGTCTATCACCAATATGGAGCGTGGCAAATAACGCACTCATTTTTGGCTATTGTTTGCCTTGACGACCGCTGAATTTCCTACCATTGGGCTAGCCAACGACAAAGCCATTTTCTCCCCATGAAATAGTGGCATTTGAAGGACCGAAAGCAGTCGCAAACGACGTTTTGAACGTTCTGTGTCTTAAACGGAAATATGCCCGGTTGGGCGGCCCGCTATGTCGGGTAGCAATGTATGGAGTTTGAAAATGGCCGATAACAACGCAACTCTTACCGTTGGCGAAAACAGCTTTGAATTGCCGATCATGAAAGGTTCGGAAGGACCCGACGTAATCGATATCCGCAAATTATATGCCGTGTCAGATCATTTTACGTTCGATCCGGGCTTCACGTCGACGGCAAGCTGCGAATCTGCGCTGACGTTCATTGACGGCGACGAAGGTATTCTTTTGCACCGTGGTTATTCCATTGAAGAACTTTCGGAACAATCGAGCTTCATGGAAGTATCATATCTGCTGCTGAACGGTGAACTGCCCAACAAGGCGCAGCTTGATCATTTCAGCCACACAATTTCACGCCACACGATGCTGCACGAGCAGCTGGCTACATTTTATCGCGGTTTCCGCCGCGACGCCCACCCCATGGCGATCATGTGCGGTGTCGTCGGTGCGCTCTCGGCATTTTATCACGACTCGACCGATATCAGCGACCCAACGCATCGCATGATTTCCAGCCATCGTTTGATTGCCAAAATGCCAACCATCGCGGCAATGGCGTATAAATATTCGGTTGGTCAGCCATTTGTCTATCCCGACAACAGCCTGTCCTACACCGGCAACTTCCTGCGCATGACCTTTGGCGTTCCCGCCGAAGAATATGTTGTGAACCCAGTCATTGAACGCGCGATGGACCGGATTTTCATCCTCCATGCCGACCATGAGCAAAACGCGTCGACATCGACCGTCCGTCTTGCGGGTTCATCGGGCGCCAACCCGTTTGCATGTATCGCAGCTGGTATCGCCTGTCTTTGGGGCCCAGCGCATGGCGGCGCGAACGAAGCTGCGCTCAACATGCTGCGCGAAATCGGCACGCCAGACCGCATTCCGCATTATATCGAGCGCGCCAAGGATAAGAACGATCCGTTCCGCCTCATGGGCTTTGGGCATCGTGTGTATAAAAACTACGATCCGCGCGCCTCAGTCATGCAGAAAACGGTGCGTGAGGTGCTGACTGAACTGAACATTACCGACCCCATCTTCGATGTTGCGATGCAGCTTGAAGAAATGGCTCTAAATGACCCATATTTCATCGAAAAGAAGCTGTTCCCGAACGTAGACTTCTATTCCGGAATCATTTTGTCGGCGATTGGTTTCCCGACGGAAATGTTCACCGTGTTGTTTGCACTGTCCCGCACCGTGGGCTGGGTTGCACAATGGAATGAAATGATTTCCGATCCGGCACAAAAAATCGGTCGCCCGCGTCAATTGTACACGGGTCCAAACCACCGCCCATATCCGGGCCTAGACCAGCGTTAATTGTTGTGGAAGGCGGAGCGTGAATTTCGCGCCTCCGCCTTTTGCAGCCTCAACGGTAAGATCGCCCCCATCGCGCATATCCACTAACGTTCGTGGCGGCCGTTATAGGTTTTGTCGGTTAACGGCGTTTTAAGGCTGATCTGCCTTTTTATCGGGGCCGCTATCATAGCATGCAAACATAAACGTGCTTAGCTGCGCGACCATAATCCATTGCAGCGCATTAGCTAAACTAAGACCGGCAGTACCGACCAAAGCCAAAATGGACAGCAAGGCTGGCGACCGCAGAAGCCCGTCGGCCCAACGCGGCAACACGACATGCATGCTAATCCATGCGATGGAGGCCACCGCGAACGCCGCAAATAGGCCGTCATTCGTATAAGAGGTGTCCATATACGCCGCGCCAAACATCGCAATGACCAGCAGGACTAAGGTCACAGAAGTCAGGCTGGGGATTTTCCCCTGCTCGTTGAGATCGTCAGTCGTTGCAAGACGCAGAGAATTGGTTGCGACAGCACCAAAGGCAGCGCCGGTTGCTGCCAAATCAAAGCCGGACACACCCAGCGCCACCGCGCCCAACGCAAATATCGGACCGGCAAATTTGACGAGCTTAAGCGCAATTGGACTTTGCCATATGACGGGAACCAATTTGGCGGATACTGACCCCAAAAGCCTAGCTTCAACGAAGCCTGGCTGACTTAAAACCCGCCTGCGTAAAATTTGCTTGTTCAGCTGGACAAAATCCTGCGGACCTTGGACGATGTTCAAGGTTCCGTTGTTGACATGTTGTTGCGACAAAAGTCTCAACGGCACATTCGCGAGGATGGCCTGGCGCAGCAGTGAGGAAATGATGCTCCAGTCTTCGGGTAGGTCTTTCAGCATCGCGATCGTGCTGGCGCCCACAATCGAGATACCGGCCCAGCGCGTATTCAAATCGATGCGCTCGAAAAGGCTATTTTCGTCGCGCCCATCCACTGTAGCCACGAAGTTATCCGGCGATTTCGAAAGCGTTTCGACAAAGTCAGGCTGCACATATAGCTGCCCAGATTGCACCCAAATGCGGTCGTCGAGCTTCAAATAGCGCTGAATATCCGCTCCTGTGCGGACGAAATCGACGAGGACGTTTTTCTGCCGCCATTGATCGGCCAAGGCCAACATTGCCCCGTCCATATTTTCCACTTCAACGAGAAACCGTGAAATTCCGGCGCGGAACAGCGTTTTAATCTGATAATCTACGAGTGATCCACCCGCCAACTCGGTATTTGGCTTGTCCGTGGGCACTCGCGACGCGGACACGTCGCCACCGGTAACGGAGAGCAACGCGACAGTGATCTTTTCGGGAATGCGCGGGGACACCATAGGTCAGATATGAAGATTAGATGTCGTTTGCCAATCAAAATCTACAAAAATGGGTCAATCATTGCACAATGAAATGCTCGATATCGCATATAGCATTGTTGAGCCTGCGAATGACGACAGGATCACCGGGGGCGCCCGTGCTTGGTTCGTCAGCCTGCAGCCTTCAACGCTGTGTCAAATGCGCCATAATCCATCGACATTTTTCGGGATTACAACACATGCTGTTAAGTTTACGTTTCTCTGTCGAAATAATATGGTATTTAAGGGATTATGACCACTCGTTCAAAAATCGTCGGCTTGACGCAGCATATCTCAGACCAATCTTCGCACGACGATGTCGCGGCGGATGCGCACAGGACAGCGGATTCGCTTCCGGATGCTGTCGACACAGCAGATTTAGAAGACGCGTATGAAGTTGAACAGCCGCGGCGTAGTGTTTTCGCATGGGTTGCACCGACAGTGCTTATCCTCGCATTTGTGGGCTGGACCGGGTTTTTCGCAATGACCTATTGGCCTGAGGCGCAAGCAGGCTTTAACAACAATCGCATTGTTGAGCTCATTGTGCGTTGGGCTGTCCCTGCATTGTTGATCGCCGTATCTTGGTTACTGGTGATGCGCAACAGCAGCCGGGAAGCAACCCGATTTGGCAATGTTGCGGCACTGTTGCGCAACGAAAGCGTTTTACTGAGCCAGCGGATGCGCACCGTGAACGAGGAAATCGCGTTGGCCCGCGAGTTTTTGTCGCAAAATGCACGCGACCTCGAGTCGCTTGGACGGCAATCCTCGCAGAAATTGATGGAGTCAGCCCAGGCCCTGACAGCCGCGCTTGCCGATAGTGACCAGAAAGCAAAAACGCTTGAGACGGTAAGCCAGTCGGCAAACACAAATCTCGAGCAGCTGCGCAAGCATTTGCCGGTCGTTACGAGCGCCGCGAAAGACGTGACCAACCAGATCGGAAGCGCTGGTAATGACGCCCAGATCCAGATCAAAGCGCTCATTGCGACTTTGGAGCGCGTTCGCGATGCCGGCAAATCGGTTCGCGATTATGTCGATGGCGTTGAAGTGCGCGCCGACGATATGGCGGTCAAATTGGAACAGTCACTCAGCAGCAGTGCAAAACTGCTCGACGTGCGGAGTACAGAGGCGCTTGATCGGAGCGCCGAAATGGCGACGTTGATGGACAGCGCAACGCAAGCGATGTCCAGCGGCATCGCACAAGCATCGGGCGATATCGGCTCGATCCTCTCCGTTAGTCAGGAACAGATTCAGTCAAGCCTTTCCGATTTGCGGAAAGCACTTGGCGACGTTGGTAGCCAGACCGACGCAGAAGAAGCGCGCATCCGTGCGATGATTGCAACGATTAGCGCGCACATTCATTCAAGCGCGCAGCAGATTTCAGAGGTTGACCGCGTCGCGACCGATCAAACGTCCAAACTGGCCTTTGCCGTATCCGCCTTGGGCGAGAGCACGCGCACTGTTGGATCGGCACTGATAGACAATCAGCTTGTCACCCAACAACTGATCGAACAGTCCCACAGGCTGCTGGAGTCGCTTGGCACGGCGAACCATGAAATCAGCGAGACAATTCCTGCATCTATGGATGTCCTCAGCGTGCAATTGTCCGATGGCGTCGCGCAGATAAAGTCCGCTTTGTCGAACGCGGAATCGCTCGAGGAGTTGAGTGGCAGCATGCTGGAGAAACTGAACGGGCTGGAGCAGATCATTGCGACCCAGCGCGACTCGGTGGACGCACTGATGACGCAGAGCGATGCCCATTTTGCCGCCCGCCATGACCAAGTCGATGCGCTTGGCTCGTCGCTGCGACAGACACAATCGCTGCTGCAGGAAATGTCGGATGAGGCAAATGGCCAACTGGTGACCGCGTTGCTGCGTGTCCGCGAATCCACACGCGCTGCGGCGGAAAGCAGCCGGAAGATATTGGATGATGAACTCGCCCATATTTCCGAGCAGCTGACCGAACAAAACCGAACGGCGCTTGCCAATGCACTGGATGCGCAAGTTGCGTCGATGAATGCCGCCGTTCAGGAAGCGATTGAGCGCAATGTAGAGCTATCCGAAGCTGCGACAGGTCTGGTCGTCAAACAACTGGCTGAGCTGGGTGAAATGACGACCACTCTTGAAGGCCGCATTGCCGATAGCAAAAACAGTTTTGAATCGGTTCAAGATGATAGCTTCGCCCGCCGTATGGTGCTGTTGACGGAATCGCTGAATTCCACAGCAATCGATGTCACTAAAATATTGTCGAATGACATCACTGACACGGCATGGGCGTCCTATCTCAAGGGCGACAGAGGCGTGTTTACCCGCCGTGCCGTGCGCCTTATCGATTCAAAAGAAGCCAAGATCATCGCCAATCATTATGGCAACGACAGCGCATTCCGCGAACATGTGAACCGCTATGTGCACGACTTTGAAGGCATCATGCGCCTGTTGCTCAGCACACGTGATGGCAACGCCATTGGCGTCACGCTTTTGTCGTCGGATATTGGCAAGCTATATGTCGCGCTGGCCCAAGCGATCGAACGGCTGCGGAAATAAGCCTTAAACAGGCCGGCTTATCAGCCAGTCAAAACTGTGCCGGTCAATCCAGCCATAGACATAATTGGCGTAATATAGCCCAAAGAGCGCTGCGGATAACAATGTTGTCCGCAAAAGGATGGTCCGGGGTTGGAAGTTGCCGGGGGCGCTATCCGCCTGTCCGGGTACCTTAGGCAAGCCCAATTCCTCATGCGTACGCACGCCGATGGGCAGGATGACAAATGCGGTCATGACCCAAAAAAGCGCGTAAATCGCTACAATCGATGTCCAGCTCATGCGGTCTCCAATATCATCACATCAACAATTGGTTTTTTGCCAGTCCAGCTGACGGCTACACGGCGAACGGCCAACCGTACGGTCTCGCGCAGCTTTTCATAGTCGCCACGATTGTCCTTAATCGCCGTTACGGCTGCGGTCGTTGCTTCGTCGATAAAATCATCAAGATCTTCTTCGATGGGAACGCCATGCAAACGGATCTCCGGGCTGCCCAACAATTTGTCATTCGCACCAAGCGCGAACGCAACTGAAATCAATCCGTACCACGACAAACGCCGGCGTTCGTTCAACGTTACGCCGTCCGCCGCAATGATGGTGTCACCATCGAGAATGAGACGCCCAGTACGTTCCTTGCCAATCGTCTTCGGTTCGCCGGGCGCCAAACGCACAACGTCACCATTTGACTGCACGACAGCCTTTGGAACGCCATGCGCGCGCGCGAAACGGGCTTGCTCTGCCATGTGCCGGCGCTCGCCATGCACTGGGACGAGGATTTCGGGCCTGATCCAATCATATAGAGCGGCAAGTTCCGGCTGCCCCGGGTGACCCGATACATGGACATGTGCCTGCTTTTCCGTCACCGTCAGAATGTTGCGCTCGGCCAGCTTGTTCATGATGATGCCAATGGCGATTTCATTGCCCGGTATCTGCTTGGACGAGAAGATGACGGTGTCGCCCTCTTCCAGCTTCACGGGATGATTGCCTTCTGATATTCGCGCCAGTGCAGCGCGGGCTTCGCCCTGCCCGCCTGTTGCAACAACCATGACTTCGTGGCGGGGCAGACTATCCACTTTTTCCATATCAATGGTTTTGGGCAGGTCTTTCAAATAGCCATTGGCCTGCGCCGCCTCAAGGATACGGTGCAACGACCGACCCGCAAAGCACAAGGTCCGCCCGCTCTCGCGTGCAACTTCGCCCAAAGTCTGCAATCGCGCTGCGTTGGAAGCGAAAGTTGTAACAACCACCCTGCCCTTGGCGGCCTTGACGGACTTAAGCAGGTCGTCCTTCACGCTGCCTTCGCTGCCGCTATGTTCAAGATTGAAGACGTTGGTGGAATCGCACACCATCGCCAATATACCGGTGTCCCCAATCGCGGTTAGCGCATCGGCGGTCGTCGGGCGGCCCAAAACAGGGCGTTCGTCCAATTTCCAGTCCCCGGTGTGGAAAATTTTGCCATAAGGTGTGGTGATCAAACAGGCGCTCATTTCGAGAATGGAGTGCGCCAGCGTCACAAATTTAAAATCGAACGGCCCCATGGAGAATGCACCTTCCATGGGAATGACGTTCAACTCCACAATATCGGCGATACCTTCTTCTTCAAGCTTGCCGCGAACGAGCGTTGCTGTGAATGGTGTGGCATATAACGGCACACCGAGGTCCGCGGCGAAATAGGCCACCGCGCCAATATGGTCTTCATGACCATGCGTCAGGACGATGCCCAAAAGGTCTTTTTTACGCTTCTCGATAAATTCCAGATCTGGAAGTACGAGGTCAACGCCGGGATACTCTGAATTGGCAAATGTGAGGCCAAGGTCGACCATTACCCACTTGCCATCGCAACCGTATAAATTGACGTTCATGCCAATTTCATTTGACCCGCCAAGAGCAAGGAAAAGCAGTTCATTTTTTGGGGTCGTCATTATGTTTTTTCTCTATTCCTGTACAAAAGCGCCAGCCCCCGCAGCGTCAAATCGGGTTCTACCCGGTCAAATAAATGGCCATGTTGCTGAAACAAGATTGCCAAACCGCCGGTCGCAATAACCGATACCGGTTCACCAATTTCATTCTTCATTCGGGCAATCATTCCCTCGATCATTGCCACATAGCCCCAATAGATGCCAATCTGCATTTGTCCAACAGTGGTTGTGCCAATCACACTTTCATTTGGCGGTGGTTCGATTGCAATTCGCGGCAGCATGGCCGCTGCGCCATATAAAGCATCCAGCGACAGATTAACGCCCGGCGCAATGCTTCCACCGCGGTACGAACCATCAGGGCCAATATAGTCAAAGGTCGTCGCCGTGCCGAAGCTGATTACGATCTTATGCCCGTCTGCAAGTGCATGTGCCGCGATGGCATTCACCGCGCGATCTGCGCCAACCGACTGCGGTTCAGCCACACGCAGCTGAATGCCCCAAGCAACAGCCCCTCGCCCAGCCACAAGTGCTTCACACCCAAAATAGCGCGTCGCCAAAAGCTGTAGATTGTGCAGCGCACGCGGCACGACGGTCGCGATGATTACGGCATCGATATCCGAACGCTTATACCCTGCCATTTGGATGAGCTGATCCAGCCAGACCGCATATTCATCGGCAGTGCGGCGTGCATCTGTGGCGATGCGCCAGCGGTGCAATATCTCGCCGCTGTCATCGACCAAAGCAAACTTCGCGTTGGTATTACCCGTGTCTATTGCGAGCAACATCGCCCACCCCTTTAAACTAGAAAAACATCTGCTGCGTGAATGGCACGAATTGCGCCGTCCGCCAAGCTAAGCCGCAGCGCACCTTGATCGTCCAATCCCTGGAAAAGCCCATTCAATTCTTCGCCATCCGGCAGTCGGGCCGACAGCGCTGTTCCGCGCGGATGCGCACATTCTTCCCACTGGCGGATAATCGTGCCCGTCCCCGACAGCCGCCAGATCGACAGGTAACGTGCAAAGGCATCGGCGATGATTTCAACGCTCGACCGCGCGTCAGGCGGCGTGGCGCCAAGTGCGCGTAAGTCGGAGACTTTGCGGTCAAGATTTTCGGGGTGCCAAACCAAGTTTAGCCCAATGCCGACAACGACCGCATCGGCCGATCGTTCCAACAATATCCCACACAATTTCGAACCATCGTGCGAGAGAATGTCATTTGGCCATTTCAGGGAAATGTCGACATGCGGCGCGATTTGCCGGATGGCGTCGAACACGGCCAATGCCGTTACAAAAGCCAGACTGGCTGGTGCAGGGTCGGTATCGCGCAGACGAACGATCGTACTTGCGAACAGATTGCCCTTTGGGCTTTCCCAGCTGCGGCCGAGACGGCCTCTGCCGCCGTCCTGCGCATCAGCGCGAAGCCATAATCCTTCGGGTGCACCCTGCGCCGCGCGCGTCAACAAATCCGCGTTCGTTGACCCTGTGAGCGCGACCTCTTCAAATATCAGCGTCAGAACAGCGCCCTTGCCGCAACCGCCGTCCAAACGCCGAGCGCTGGAATGGCAAAATACCCAAGCGGTGAGTTGGCCGCGGCAAGAATGCCACCGGTCCAAACAAGCACCTTGTCATCGCTTTCCGCGATAACATCTGCCGCATCATCAAAGTACATCACTTTGACAACCTTAAGGTAATAGAATGCCCCAATAACCGAAGCCGAAATGCCGATGACGGCCAATGGCAATAGGCCCGCGGCGACAGCGGCATTGAAAACAACCAGCTTACCCCAGAAACCGAACAATGGAGGAATGCCCGCAAGGCTGAACATGAAAATGGCAAAGGCCGCGGCAAGCGCCGGGCGCGTCTTGGACAAACCAGCGATATCGGCAAATTCTTCGCGATAGTTGCCGTCTTTGTCCTTCAACTGCATCAAGCACACAAAGCCGCCCAAGGTCATGGCCACATAAATAGTGAGGTACACAAGCATGGCAGCGATGCCCTGTTCTGTTCCGGTGGCGAGACCGATGAGGATGAAGCCGACATTGTTAATCGAGCTATACGCCATCAGCCGCTTGAGGTTCTGCTGACCGATTGCGCCAACTGCGCCGATGATGATCGACATCAACGCCACCGCAATAATGATTTGCTGCCACACGAGCACCTGCGAACCAAATGCCTCAAGCACAACGCGCATCAACAAGGCGATGGCCGCAACCTTTGGTGCACTCGCAAAAAATGCGGTGACGGGCGTGGGTGCGCCTTCATAGACGTCGGGCGTCCACATGTGGAATGGCGCGGCACTGATCTTAAATGCCAATCCGGATAGAATGAACACGATACCAAAGATCAGGCCAAGGCCGACTTCCTTGTCCATCGCAAGGCCGATTGCGGCAAAGCTGGTCGAACCGGCAAAGCCATAGACCAAAGATGCGCCGAAAAGCAGCATGCCGCTCGCAAGCGCGCCAAGGACGAAATATTTCAGACCGGCTTCTGCCGAACGGCCATCCGAGCGCACGAAGCTTGCGAGGACATATGCCGAAAGGCTTTGAAGCTCGAGGCCGATATACAATGAGATCAGGTCCGTCGCCGATACCATCACGCCCATGCCAATGCAGGAAAGGACGATAAGAACCGGATATTCAGCGCGCATTGCGCCCGCCTTCTCCAAGAAACGTGGGGCAATGGTCAGAGAAACAGCCGCAGCAATGTAAATCAGCAGCTTGGAGAAATTGCCAAAGGCATCATTCACCATCAAACCATCAAAGGCCGACGCGCTGGAGCCCGAACCAAGCGAGCTGACGGTGAAGGCAGCGGCGGCACCCAGAGCCACAACAGCCAATATGCTGATAAGGCGTCCGGCCTGATCCATCCAGGCAGCCAACAAAAGCAAGGCAAGCGCGGAGAAGCTGAGAATGAGCTCAGGACGCACCAAGGAGAGCGAAGCATTAAGTTCCATTGTTAATGACTCCCCTCAGCCACGTCTTTTTTAGGTTCATGAAAAACGCGAAAGCGCGCTGTGGTCGGGTCGACGGCCATCAATTTGCTGTCGCCAGCTGGAGCCGCCCGTTCAATACGATCAACTATTGTCGCAACATCGCGGCGAATGGGTGCAAGGAATGTTTCGGGATAAACGCCCATCCACAACACAACGACCGCAATCGGAGCGAGCAGCCACATTTCGCGGCCGTCAATATCCTGCATCGCTGCTGCATCTGCATTGGCCTGCGGCCCGAATGCGATCCGGCGATAGAGATACAACATATATCCAGCGCCCAGGATGATGCCCGTGGTCGCAATCAGCGTGGCCCAAGTGGACACCTTATACGCGCCCGCAAGGCTTAGAAACTCGCCGACAAAACCGCTTGTTCCAGGCAGGCCTACGCTGGCCATGGCGAACAGCATGAACAGCAGTGCATATTTGGGCATATTGACGCTGATGCCGCCGTAACGGCTGATTTCGCGTGTGTGCAGACGGTCGTAGATCACGCCCACGCAAAGGAAAAGCGCGCCCGAAACCAAACCGTGGCTGAGCATCACGATGATCGCGCCTTCAATACCCTGCTGATTAAAGGTGAAGAGGCCAACCGTCACGATCGCCATGTGGGCGACTGACGAATATGCGATCAGTTTCTTCATATCCTGCTGCACCAACGCCACGAGCGATGTGTAGACAACCGCGACCATCGACAGGCCGAACACCAAAGGAATGAAGTTGGCGCTCGCCTCTGGGAACATTGGCAAAGAGAAACGCAGGAAGCCGTAGCCCCCCATTTTCAGCAACACGCCAGCCAGAATGACCGAACCCGCTGTCGGCGCCTGAACGTGCGCATCGGGAAGCCATGTGTGCACGGGCCACATCGGCATCTTCACCGCAAAGGATGCAAAAAATGCCAGCCACAACAATGTCTGCGCCTGCACCGGGAAATCGGTGTTGAGCAAAGTCGGGATGTCGGCGGTGCCGGCGAACTGGATCATCCACAACATCGCGATCAGCATCACCACCGACCCAAGCAAGGTGTAGAGGAAGAATTTGTAAGACGCGTAAATGCGGTCCTGACCACCCCAGATACCGATAATAAGATACATCGGGATCAGACCGGCTTCGAAGAAGATGTAGAACAGCAACAGGTCCTGCGCCGCGAACACGCCGATCATCAGCGTTTCCATCAACAGGAAAGCCGCCATATATTCGCCGACACGCTTCTGAATGCTGTTCCAGCTTGCGCCGATGCAAATGGGCATCAGGAACACCGACAGCATGATGAGCGTCAACGAGATGCCATCAATGCCAAGCTTCCAACCAATCGGGCCAAACAGCTGCGCGCTTTCGGTGAACTGCCACTGCGCGCCTGCGGGATCATAGCTGATCCACAGCACCACACCCAGAATGAAGTTGGCGAGGGTCGCGCCAAGCGCAATCGGTCGCGCCAGTTCAGCACGGACAAACAAGCACAATGCCGCCGCCACCATCGGGATGGCGAGCATGATTGACAGGACAGGAATTTCTGCGGCGTTCATTATGTTCTCACCATCATCCAGCTAACCGCTGTGACAAGGCCCAAAAGCATCACCAGCGCATATGTATAAAGATAACCCGACTGCATTTTAACCGCGAGCTTGCTGCCAAAGGAAACGACAGCAGCCGAACCGTTCGGCCCAAACCGGTCGATAATGCCAATATCGCCCTGCTTCCAGAACAGGCGTCCTAACCAAAAGGCCGGGCGGACAAAGACGGCATTATACAGTTCGTCAAAATACCATTTGTTCAGGAAGAAACGATACAATGGCGCAAAGGCCGAGGCCACACGCTGCGGCGCATCCTTCGACAGCTGATACATCACATAAGCAACCAACAAGCCGGTCAGCATGGCCACCGTCGACGACAGCTTCACCCACAACGGCACCTCGTGCATCGCGTGCATCAAATGTTCGTTGAAGAACAATGTGCTGTTCGCCCAAAATGCCTTGCCGGATTCGGCGTCAATGAAGCCTCCGTGGAATACAAAACCAGCAAAAATCGCGCCCAATGTCAGTATACCCAACGGGATGAGCATTGGCAGCGGGCTTTCATGTGGATGATAGCCAGCGGTGCCGTCACCATGCGCGTCGTGGGCATGATCATGCGCATGTTCGCCATGATCAGTATGGTCGTGCATCGCATGTTGAATATGCTCGGACTGCGCCCAACGCGGCGTTCCGAAGAATGTGAGGAACATCAAGCGCCAGCTGTAGAAGCTGGTCAACAATGCAGCCAGAACGCCAATGCCAAACGCGTACATGTGGAAGGTCGAGTGGCTCGCAAATGCGGCTTCGATGATCGCATCCTTGGAATAGAAGCCAGCGAACCCGCCGACGCCAACAATACCAACGCCGGTAATCGCCAACGTG
>JBEDET010000002.1:0-119655 GCA_041175505.1 Pseudomonadota bacterium | reverse complement strand
TCCCGGTGTGCGTTACCACGTGCTTCGCGGCGTACTCGATACGCAGGGCGTCAAGGACCGCAAGCAATCGCGTTCCAAATATGGTGCAAAGCGTCCGAAGTAATTCGAACGTTACCATTGGCTGGCCGATTGGCGCGCAACTGCGCTGCCACTGGTCCCATGAGATAAAGGAAATAAAATATGTCACGTCGTCGTCGTCCCGAAAAGCGCATCATTCTTCCCGATCCCAAGTTCGGTGATATCGTGCTTTCGAAGTTCATGAACAACCTGATGCTTGATGGTAAGAAATCAGCAGCAGAGCGTATCGTTTATGGTGCGTTGGAAACCGTTGAAGCCCGCGCCAAGAAAGATCCTATCCAAACCTTCCATGAAGCGCTGGATAACGTAAAGCCAGGCATCGAAGTCCGCAGCCGCCGCGTTGGTGGTGCGACCTATCAGGTTCCTTGCGAAGTGCGTCCAGAGCGCGCGCAGGCACTTGCGATCCGTTGGTTGATCGGCGCTGCACGTAACCGCAGTGAAACCACCATGGCTGCCCGTTTGTCGGGTGAGTTGATGGATGCTGCGTCAAACCGTGGCAACGCCGTCAAGAAGCGTGAAGATACGCACCGTATGGCGGAAGCCAACCGTGCATTCGCACACTACCGCTGGTAATCACATTCGGGCCACTTCGGTGGCCCACACTTCGGAGTAAAGCATATGGCACGCAGCCATCCACTCAATATGTATCGCAACATCGGTATCATGGCGCATATCGACGCCGGTAAAACCACGACCACCGAGCGCATCCTTTTCTACACCGGCAAGTCGTATAAAATCGGCGAAGTTCATGATGGCGCAGCCACCATGGATTGGATGGAGCAAGAGCAAGAGCGTGGCATCACGATCACCTCGGCTGCAACGACCTGCTTCTGGAACGACCACCGCATCAACATCATTGATACGCCAGGCCACGTTGACTTCACGATTGAAGTTGAACGTTCGCTGCGCGTTCTCGATGGCGCGGTTGCTTGCTTCGACGGCGTTGCCGGCGTTGAGCCACAGTCCGAAACCGTATGGCGTCAGGCCGATAAGTACGGCGTTCCACGCATGTGCTTCATCAACAAGCTCGACCGTACCGGCGCGAACTTCAAATATTGCGTTCAATCGATCATCGATCGTCTGGGTGCAAAGCCAGCCGTTCTGTACATTCCAATCGGTTTGGAAGCGGATCTTAAGGGTCTCGTCGACCTCGTGCACGACCGTGCGATCATCTGGAAAGACGAATCGCTTGGTGCGGACTTCTTCTACGAAGATATCCCAGCTGATCTGGCTGACGAAGCTGCGAAGTATCGCAGCGAACTGATCGAGCTTGCTGTTGAGCAAGACGATGTCGCCATGGAAGCCTATCTTGAAGGCAATGAGCCTGACGTTGCAACGCTGAAGGCGCTGATCCGCAAGGGCACGTTGAACCAGTCGTTCGTTCCTGTCTGCTGTGGTTCGGCGTTCAAGAACAAGGGCGTTCAGCCATTGCTCGACGCTGTTGTCGATTATCTGCCTTCGCCGCTCGACATTGAAGACGTTCAAGGCGTCAAGATGGACAGCCTTGAGCCAGACAGCCGCCCAGCAGCTGACGATGCGCCGTTCTCGGCACTCGCGTTCAAGGTCATGAACGATCCTTTCGTCGGTTCGCTGACCTTCATCCGCATCTATTCGGGTACGCTCGTCAAGGGCACCTACCTGAACTCGGTCAAGGACAAGAAGGAAAAGGTCGGGCGTATGCTCGAAATGCACGCCAACGAACGTAAGGACGTTGACGAAGCATTCGCAGGCGACATCATCGCGCTTGCCGGCATGAAGGAAACGACAACCGGTGACACTTTGTGCGCCGAACGTTTCCCGATCATTCTGGAGCGTATGGAATTCCCTGAGCCCGTTATCGAGCTTTCGGTTGAACCAAAGACCAAGGCTGACCAAGAAAAGATGGGCATCGCGCTCAATCGTCTGTCGGCTGAAGATCCATCGTTCCGCGTTTCGACCGATCACGAATCGGGCCAGACGATCATTAAGGGCATGGGCGAGCTTCACCTCGACATCATCGTCGATCGTATGCGTCGTGAATTCAAGGTTGAAGCAAACGTCGGCGCGCCGCAGGTTGCGTATCGCGAATATCTCGCACGCGAAGTTGACGTTGATTACACCCACAAGAAGCAGTCGGGTGGTTCAGGTCAGTTCGGCCGTATCAAGTTCACGGTAAAGCCGGGCGAGCGTGGCACGGGCATCATCTTCAAGGATGAAGTCAAGGGCGGTAACATTCCGAAGGAATATATCCCATCGGTTGAAAAGGGCATGCGCGAAACCGCAGAGTCCGGATCGCTTATCGGCTTCCCAATCATCGATTTCGAAATCACGCTGTATGACGGCGCCTACCATGACGTCGACTCGTCGGCACTGGCATTCGAAATCGCTGGCCGTGCAGGCATGCGTGAAGCTGCGCAAAAAGCCGGCATCAAGCTGCTTGAACCAATCATGAAGGTCGAAGTTGTATCTCCTGAGGAATATCTGGGTGATGTGATCGGCGACATGAACTCACGTCGTGGCCAAATTCAGGGCACTGACAGCCGCGGTAATGCGCAGGTTGTTGAGTCCATGGTGCCTTTGGCCAACATGTTCGGCTATGTGAACCAGCTCCGCTCGTTCACGCAAGGACGTGCAAACTATTCGATGTTCTTCAATCATTATGATGAAGTCCCATCGAACGTTGCGGCCGAAATCAAGGAAAAGATGGCTTAATTGCCAGACGCTATCGGGCAGCTGCTTCTTAAAAGAGGCGGCTGCCCAACGGCACCTCGCGGTCGGGTGTGAAAAGAACGACTGCCCCGCTGGCATCGGGAAAACCGAGTGTCAGCACTTCTGACATGATTGTGCCGATTTGCCTTGGTGGTAAATTGACGACTGCAGCGACAAGTCGTCCGGGCAATTCCTCAGGCGTATAATGCTCCGTAATTTGCGCCGAGCTCTTCTTCACACCGATTATATCACCAAAATCGATTGTCAGCACATAGGCTGGCTTGCGCGCATGCTGTAATGGCTCCGCCGCCAATAATTTCCCCACACGTATATCGACCGCGAGAAACTGAGCGAAATCGATCAGTTCCGCGGCGTCGGCTCGTTGATCCGGCACAAGATGCATGGCGACTCCTTTTTACATTTTGTGACGTTTTTGTCACATTTTGTAACAATTTTCCGAGGCCCTTCTCATCAGGACTTTTTTGACCAATAACAAGGGCGGGATGGAAGGAATAGCCGAAGGTGCACAGCCATGAAAATGCCATGGCAATGACCCGGTCAATCAGGGAGATTTTCATGTCACATTTTAAGTCTGTATCGAGCGCGTGGTTGGCGTGCGGAACCGCCGCGGTTGCGTTGATGGCGGCGCAGCCTGCAATGGCGCAGGATAGTGAAGACACAACAACAGCAGCCTCCGGCGAAGAAAAATCCATCGTCGTCATCGGCTCTCGCCGCACGGATCGGTCGGATACCGCATCATCCTCGCCAGTCGATGTTATCGGCTCGGACGAGTTGCAGGGACAGCCGCAGGCTAACCTGCTCGACGTCGTACGCAACCTTGTTCCGTCCTTTTATGTGCCGCAGAACACGATTTCGGATGCTTCGACCTTTGTGCGCGCCCCGTCGCTGCGCGGCCTTGGTGCTGACCAGATTCTCGTCATGATTAATGGCAAGCGCTACAATCGTTCTGCGCTGGTCCAAGTCTATACGGGCGGTGACACCGCGTTGTCGTTCGGTTCACAGGGCGCCGACGTTTCCAATATTCCGGCGATCGCGCTCAAAAATCTTCAGGTGCTGCGTGACGGTGCGACTGCGCAATATGGTTCGGACGCAATTGCCGGTGTTATCAACTATCAACTGCGTGACGATGCTGGCTTCGATGTGCAGGCGCTGTGGGGTCAGCAATATGAAGGCGACGGCACGCGCAAGCAGATGTCGGCCAATGCCGGTTTCAAGCTCGGTAGCGGCGGTTTCGTCAACATCTCGGGCGAATGGTTCGACAGTGCAGGCACCAGCCGCGGTGCGACGCGCCCGATCGCGCTGGAACTGGCGCGGACGCAGCCAGGCGTCGTTGGCAGCATCCCCAATTTATCCAGCGGCCTTCCCGTCCAAATCTGGGGTTCGTCGCCATCGGATGGCTACAAGCTGTTCATGAACAGTGCGCTCGACGTCGGGGATAACGCCCAACTCTATCTCGTCGCCAATTATGCGCACAGCAAGGCGAACCAGAGCTTCAATTATCGCTCTCCAATCAGCGCGCCGGTGCCGCTGACCGTTGACATCGGAACGGGAACGCCAGCGACGCGCTCGCCCGGTCGTAACGGCGCGTTCAATACCATTTATTTGACGCCGTGCCCGGCTGGTAATGCGACGTGCCCGGCTGGTTCGTTCGTGTTTTCAAATCTTGCCAACTCGCAACAGACATTCAATTTCTCGTCAATTTATCCCGGCGGCTTTACGCCGCGCTTCATCGGCAAGGTTGATCAGTTCTACAGTGTTGCAGGCGTGAAGGGTGAGGCTGAAAGCGGCCTGACATATGATTTTTCGGCAACGCTAGCGCGCAATTCCCTGTCGCTGTCGATGACCGACTCGCTCAGTGCGTCGTACGGCCCGCAAAGCCAGACCGAATTCTTCTTCGGCGAGCTTATTCAGCGTGAACAGAACGTCAATCTGGATCTGACCTATCCGCTTGAAGTTGGCTTCTTTAGCCCGGTCACCTTGTCTGGTGGCGCCGAGTATCGCCGCGAGGAATATGAGACGACCGTCGGCGACCTGCAATCTTATGGTGCTGGTCCTTTTGCGGTTCAGGATCTGTATCGCGAAACCGATCCGGGCGTATACGTGTTCAATAGCCGCGTGACCCAATCACCCGCCGCCAGCGGCTATGGCGGTGTCAGCCCGACCTTCGCCGGCACCAACAGCCAGCAAAGCTATGCGGTTTATGTTGGCGCTGAAACCGATGTCACAGAACAATTCACCGCCGGCGTCGCTGGGCGGTGGGAGCATTATGACACCTTCGGCAGCACGGTTGTCGGCAAATTAAATGCGCGATATGACTTTTCCGATGCGGTTGCGTTGCGTTTTACGGCGGGTACGGGTTTCCATGCACCATCGCCCGGCCAAAACAACACACAGATCGTGACCACCAACTTCCGCAGCGGGAATCAGGTGCAAACCGGCACCTATCCCGTAACCAGCGACATTGCGCAATATTATGGCGCAACCTCGCTTAACCCGGAAAAATCGGTCAATTTCGGGGGCGGCATCGTGCTGACGCCGATGGACAGGCTGAGCATCACGCTCGACGGTTATTCGGTCAAGGTTAAAAACCGCATCGGCATTTCGCAGACCTTTACGGTGTCGGCAGCGGATCTCGTTGCGCTGCCTTCGCTGGCAGTCGTGGGCCTTGCGGGCGACGTGAACTACTTCACCAACGGTTTTGAAACAGGCACCACCGGTTTCGACTTTGTAACCAATTACCGCACCGATCTGGCAGGCGGACCTTTAAGCCTGACGCTTGCGTATAACTATAACAAGAGCAAGGTAACCGACTTTGACCCGTCGGTGATCAGTCCGGCGCAAAGGTTCAACGTTTCGAACCTGCCGCCTAAGCATCGTGTTAATGCGTCAGCAAACTGGCAGATTGGCGATTTTTCTATCAATGCGCGCCAAAACTATTTCAGTTCGTGGGCGAATCAGCTTGAATATCCAGAGCAGACGTTCGGTGCTAAGTTCGTCACCGATCTCGATATCAGCTATACCTTCGCTGACCGCTATACCCTGACCGTTGGTGCCAACAATCTGTTTGATACCTATCCCGACAAGATTGCGCCGACGGCAACGAACCCGGTTTATGCGCTGACCAACAGTCTTGCTGATGGCCAAGTCTATCCACGTTCGGGTGGGCCGTTCGGGATCAATGGTGGCTTCTATTATGTGCGAGTCGCCATCGACTATTGATTCGCATGCATATTAAAGGACGGGCGGGGGCGGTGGCCCTCGCCCTTCTTTTTGCGGGGTTGGAATTTAGGGTGTAGGATGACGGACGAATTCAAACATCGCATTGCCACGCACGATGATCTGGAAGCGTTGCATGCGCTCATGGCGCGGGCGATTGCGCAGAACCAGTCGGACTTCCTGACACCCGCCCAAGTCGCAGCCAGCGGCAAGGTCATGGGACTCGATACGCAGTTGGTGCGCGACGGCACCTATTTCCTGATCGAATGCGAAGGCCGAATCGCCGGATGTGGCGGGTGGAGCTTTCGCGCGACACTTTATGGTGGCGACGACAGCGTCGTGGCGCGGGAACCTGCCACACTTAACCCCGCCACCGACGCGGCAAAGATACGGGCAATGTATACCGACCCGGACTTTCCGCGGCGTGGAATCGGCGCGCGTATCCTTGCGCTCTGCGAAGATGCAGCACGACAGGCAGGCTTTCAGCGCGTTGAATTGATGGGAACGGCGGCTGGAGTTCCACTCTATCGCGCGCAGGGTTATACGCCTGTAGCAGCGCCGGAATATGCCAGAGTGGGCGGTGTCGAAATACCCTTGCTCCGTATGGAGAAGCATTTCGGCTGACACGATAAATCATCGGTTCGACAAGGATATGCAGGCAAAGCTTGCAGAACCAGAAAAGACCTACTAAAGGCCACGCCTGATTCAGCAGGCGCGTCCCATCTGAACATAATCCGACATTTCTAAAGTAAGAAGGTTTGAAAAATGGCAAAGGCTAAATTTGAGCGGACGAAGCCGCACTGCAATATCGGCACCATCGGTCACGTTGACCATGGCAAGACCACGCTGACTGCAGCAATCACGAAGATCATGGCTGAAACTTACGGCGGTACCGCTGTTGATTTCGCCAACATCGATAAGGCTCCAGAAGAGCGCGAGCGCGGCATCACCATTTCGACCGCACACGTTGAATATGAAACTGCTGGTCGTCACTACGCACACGTCGACTGCCCAGGCCACGCTGACTATGTTAAGAACATGATCACCGGTGCTGCCCAGATGGACGGCGCTATCCTCGTTGTGAACGCTGCTGACGGCCCAATGCCACAGACTCGCGAGCACATCCTGCTTGCACGTCAGGTTGGCGTTCCTGCACTTGTTGTTTACATGAACAAGGTTGACCAGGTTGACGACGAAGAAATTCTCGAGCTGGTTGAAATGGAAATCCGTGAGCTTCTTTCGAAGTATGATTTCCCAGGCGACGATATTCCAATCGTTCGTGGTTCGGCACTTGCTGCACTCGAAGGCCGTGACGACAACATCGGTAAGGAATCTGTCCTTGCACTGATGGCTGCCGTTGACGAAGCTATTCCTCAGCCAGAGCGTCCAATCGACAAGCCATTCCTGATGCCAGTTGAAGACGTGTTCTCGATCTCGGGTCGTGGTACGGTTGTTACTGGCCGCGTTGAAACCGGAATCGTTAAGGTTGGCGAAGAAGTTGAAATCGTTGGTATCAAGGACACCAAGAAGACGACCGTTACCGGCGTTGAAATGTTCCGCAAGCTGCTCGACGAAGGTCGTGCAGGCGACAACATCGGTGCGCTTGTTCGTGGCGTAGGCCGTGAAGAAGTTGAGCGTGGTCAGGTTCTCTGCAAGCCAGGTTCGGTTACGCCGCACACTGAGTTTTCGGCAGAAATCTACGTTCTTTCGAAGGACGAAGGCGGCCGTCACACGCCATTCTTCGCAAACTACCGCCCACAGTTCTACTTCCGTACAACGGACGTGACCGGCGAAGTGATCCTTCCAGAAGGCACTGAAATGGTTATGCCAGGCGACAACGTAACCATCGCGGTTAAGTTGATTGCTCCAATCGCTATGGACCCAGGTCTTCGCTTCGCAATTCGCGAAGGCGGACGCACCGTCGGTTCTGGGGTTGTCAGCACCATCACGAAGTAATATAGGCCGCGCATCCCGCCTGAATCCTTGATTCGGGCGGGGCGGTTTTTAGAATTTCAAAACAGCTGTTCTGGCTTCGAAAGCGTAAGTCGGAATGGCTGTTTTTCGGCTCTTTGATATTGATAGAATTTGGAAATTGGTGAACCCATGGAAACGCAGAATATTCGCATCCGTCTGAAAGCATTTGACCATCGCGTCCTCGATCAGGCGACTGGTGATATCGCAGACACCGCACGCCGTACTGGCGCGCTTATCCGTGGTCCAATTCCACTTCCTACCCGTATCGAAAAGTTCACAGTGAACCGCGGACCGCACGTTGACAAAAAGTCACGCGAGCAGTTCGAAGTTCGTACCTATAAAAGGTTGCTCGACATTGTGCAGCCCACGCCACAGACCGTAGACGCGCTCATGAAGCTCGATCTTGCTGCCGGTGTGAATGTCGAAATCAAATTGGCGTAAGCCGATATCTCTACGCAAGTAGAGTGAGACAATAGGAATACCGCCGAGTTTACTCGGGCTGCGTTCCCCGTCTTACCAGATTGCTCATTAAGGTGAGTCACTGGTGCCTAGCCCGGACGGGGCAATGCTTAAAAATTCAGGGCTGGATTTAGGCGTCACGCCCTCCTGGCAATCCTGCCAGCCGGGCCTCTGACATAAGTTGGAGTATGGATCATGCGCACTGGCGTGATCGCGAAAAAGATGGGTATGATGCGCCTCTTCAATGAAGATGGCCGTCACGTACCTGTGACCGTTTTGGCGCTGGAAGGCTGCCAAGTGGTCGGAGCCCGCAATGCAGAGAAGGATGGCTATTTTGCTGTTCGTCTCGGTGCCGGCGCCCGTAAAGCGAAAAATGTAAACAAACCACAACGCGGCGAGTTCGCTAAAGCACAGGTGGAGCCAAAAGCTCGCGTTGCTGAATTCCGCGTTGATAATGCCGACGGCTTGCTGCCCGTCGGCGCTTCTCTTTCCGCAGACCATTTTGTTGACGGCCAGCTCGTCGACATCACTGGCCACACACAGGGTAAAGGCTTTGCCGGCGCCATGAAGCGTTGGGGCTTCGGTGGTATGCGCGCATCGCACGGTGTGTCCATCACCCACCGTGCCCATGGTTCGACTGGCCAACGCCAGGATCCAGGCAAGGTGTTCAAGAACAAGAAGATGGCCGGCCACATGGGTGACCGTCAGCGTACACAACAAAATCTTGAAATCGTTCGCACTGATGTTGCGCGCGGTCTCATCTTCGTAAAGGGTTCAGTACCTGGCGCGAAGAACGGTTGGTTGCTTGTTCGCGATGCCGTCAAGGTTCCTACACCTGAAGCTGCTCCGTTCCCCGGCGCGTTGAAGAATGACAATGAAGCCCCAGTGGTCGAAGACGTCATCATCAACACCGAAGTTGAAGTAGCAGATACCCCCGCTGTCGAAGCTGAAGCGCCTGCCGCTGAAGCTGCGCCCGCTGTCGAAGCACCTGCTGCTGACGCCGGCGAAGAAAAGAAGGAGGGCTAAGCCATGAAGCTCAAGGTTCAAACCCTCGACGCCAAGGCAAAGGGCGACATCGATCTGAATGACGACGTATTTGGCATTGAGCCACGCGCCGATATTCTGCACCGTGTTGTTACCTGGCAGCGTGAAAAGGCCCGCGGTACGGCTCGTCCTACCCGTGAGCGTTCAGACGTTGCACGCACCGGTAAGAAATTCGGCAACCAGAAGGGTGGCGGTACTGCCCGTCACGGTGACCGCGCTGCTCCGATCTTCATCGGTGGTGGTAAGGCCCATGGTGCCCGTCTGCGTGACTTTAACCCATCGTTGAACAAGAAGATCCGCTCATTGGGTCTGAAGATGGCGCTTTCGAGCAAAGCTAAGGCTGGTTCGCTAATCGTTCTTGAAGATCTTGATCTGGCTGCTGCAAAGACTGCGGCGCTTAAGGGTCAGGTCGGCAAGCTCGGTTTCGGCAAGACGACGCTGGTTATCGACGGCGACACCGTCAACGACAATTTCCGTATGGCTTCGGCTAACCTGGTCGGCATCAACGTGATGCCTGCTGTTGGTGCCAATGTTTATGACATTCTGAAGCATGACACGCTGGTCTTGACCCGCGCTGCGGTCGAGAAACTGGAGGCCCGTTTCAATGGCTAAGGATAAAGCAATCGACGTGCGTCATTATGACGTGATCGTTGCACCGCACATCACCGAAAAGGCGACCCTGCTGTCGGAGCACAACGCTGTTGTGTTCAAAGTCACGGGTAGCTCGACCAAGCCACAGATCAAGGCAGCTGTTGAAGCCCTGTTCGACGTCAAGGTCCTGAACGTGAATACGCTCGTGCAAAAGGGCAAAACCAAGCGCTGGAAGGGCAAGCCTTACACGCGTTCGGATGTCAAAAAAGCAATCGTCACTTTGGCCGAAGGCCAGAGCATTGACGTGACCACCGGTATTTAAGGGCAGGATAATGGCACTCAAAAGCTACAAACCAACTAGCCCCGCCCGTCGCGGCCTTGTGCTGGTTGACCGGTCGAGCCTCTACAAAGGCGGTCCTGTAAAGGGACTGACCGAAGGTAAGAGCAAGACCGGCGGCCGTAACAACAAGGGTCACGTGACTTCGCGCGGTATCGGCGGCGGTCACAAGCAAAAATATCGTCTGATCGACTTTAAGCGTCGTAAATGGGATATGCCTGCAACTGTTGAGCGTCTGGAATATGACCCCAACCGTTCGGCCTTCATCGCACTTGTAAAGTATGAAGATGGTGAACTGGCCTACATCCTTGCACCACAGCGTCTTGCCGTAGGCGACGTTGTTGTTGCCGGCGAAAAGACCGACGTTAAGCCAGGCAACGCCATGTTGCTGAGCCAGATGCCGGTTGGTACGATTTGCCACAACATCGAAATGAAGCCCGGTAAGGGTGGTCAGATCGCACGTTCAGCAGGCACCTATGTGCAGCTGGTCGGTCGTGACGGTGGCCGCGTTATCGTTCGCCTGAACTCAGGTGAGCAGCGCTACATTCTCGGTACGTGCATGGGTACAGTTGGCGCGGTTTCGAACCCTGACAACTCGAACACGACCCTTGCCAAGGCAGGCCGCAATCGCTGGCGCGGCATTCGCCCGCTGACGCGTGGTGTTGCTAAGAACCCTGTCGATCACCCGCATGGTGGTGGTGAAGGTCGTACATCAGGTGGCCGTCATCCGGTTACACCTTGGGGTAAGCCAACAAAGGGTGCTCGTACCCGCAGCAACAAGTCGACCGACCGGATGATCATCCGTTCGCGGCATGCTAAGAAGAAGAGGTAACTCATGTCTCGTTCCGTCTGGAAAGGTCCGTTTGTTGACCTCTATCTGCTGAAAAAAGCAGAAACCGCTCAGGAAACATCGAAGGCTGCGCCAATCAAGACTTGGTCGCGTCGTTCGACAATCCTGCCTCAGTTCGTTGGCCTGACGTTCAGCGTCTATAATGGCCACAAGTTCATTCCCGTTTCGGTGAATGAGGACATGGTCGGTCATAAGCTTGGTGAGTTCGCTCCTACGCGTACATATCATGGTCATGGCGCAGATAAGAAGGGCAAACGCTAATGGGTAAGGCATCCGCACCCCGTCGCGTCGCCGACAATGAAGCACTGGCAGTAGGCACAACCATTCGTGGCTCTGCTCAGAAGCTGGGCCTCGTTGCCGCGCTGATCCGTGGCAAGAAAGCCGAAGACGCGCTTAACATTCTCAAATTCTCTACCAAGGGAATGGCAGAAGATGTTCGTAAGGTTCTGGCATCCGCCATCGCCAACGCCGAAAACAACCATAACCTTGACGTCGACAGTCTTGTCGTTGCCGAGGCTAGCGTTGGCAAGGCGCTGACCATGAAGCGTTTCATGGCACGCGGCCGCGGTAAATCGAGCCGGATCGTTAAACCATTCAGCCGTCTGCGTATTGTTGTGCGCGAACAGCAAGAAGAGGCATAAGTCATGGGTCAGAAATCAAATCCAATCGGGCTTCGCCTGCAAATTAATCGGACTTGGGATAGCCGTTGGTACGCCGAAGGTGCGGAATATGGCCGCATGCTTCTGGAAGATATCAAGATCCGTAAGTTCATCTTTGAAACTCTGCCACAAGCAGCTATTTCGAAGGTTGTTATCGAGCGTCCTGCTAAGAACTGCCGCGTGTCCATCTACGCAGCACGTCCTGGCGTGATCATCGGCAAGAAGGGTGCGGACATTGAGAAGCTCAAGAAGCTGATCAACAAGTTCACCACCGCTGAAGTGTCGTTGAATATCGTCGAAATCCGCAAACCGGAAGTCGACGCAAAGCTCGTGGCACAAGGTATTGCTGATCAGCTTATCCGTCGTATCGCTTTCCGTCGCGCCATGAAGCGCGCGATGCAGTCAGCCATGCGTTTGGGTGCAGAAGGTATTAAGATCACCTGCGGTGGTCGTTTGGGCGGCGCAGAAATTGCCCGCGTTGAATCATACCGAGAAGGCCGCGTGCCAGCACATACCCTTCGTGCCAACATTGACTATGCCGAAGCCGAAGCACTGACTGCTTATGGTATCATCGGCATCAAATGCTGGATCTTCAAAGGCGAAATCTTGGGTCATGACCCAATGGCAACTGACCGACTGATGATGGAAGCTCAGACTTCCGGCGTCCGTCCGCAGTCTGACCGCCGCTAAAGGTTAGGAACTAGACATGTTGCAACCAAAGAAAACAAAGTTCCGCAAGCAATTCAAGGGACGCATCAAGGGCGAAGCCAAGGGCGGGTCTGACCTGAACTTCGGCTCCTACGGCCTGAAGGCGCTTGAGCCAGAGCGGATTACTGCACGTCAGATCGAGGCGGCTCGTCGCGCGATTACACGTCATATCAAGCGTCAGGGACGTTTGTGGATTCGCATTTTCCCTGACGTGCCAGTCACGAAAAAGCCTGCCGAAGTTCGTCAGGGTAAGGGCAAGGGTTCGGTCGAATATTGGGCAGCCAAGGTTAAGCCTGGCCGCATCATGTTTGAACTTGATGGCGTTCCTGGTCCACTGGCGGCTGTCGCATTTCAGCGCGCAGCCATGAAACTGCCAATTAAGACCAAGGTCGTGGCGCGTCTCGGCGACACCTCGCATCTGGGAGCATCATAAGATGAGCAAAACCGAAGATCTCCGCGTCAAGAGCGACGATCAGCTTGCTGTTCAGCTCGGCGAATTGAAGCGCGAAGCGTTTAACCTGCGTTTCCAATCGGCCACTGGCCAGATGGAAAAGCCGGCACGTGTGCGTGAAGTGCGTCGTGACATCGCCCGCATCAAAACCCTGCAGGGTGAGCGCCAGCGCGCCGCCGCAAAGACGGCATAAGGAGCTACCCATGCCAAAACGTATTCTCACCGGGACCGTGGTCTCCGACAAGAATGACAAAACGATTGTCGTTCTGGTCGAGCGCAAAGTGAAGCACCCGCTTTACGGCAAGATCATTCGTCGCACGAAGAAATATCATGCCCATGACGAAAACAACGTCGTTAAAGAGGGGCAAGTCGTCCGCATCGAAGAGTGCGCGCCGATTTCCAAGAACAAGACCTGGCGCTTGGTGGCTGATGCCGCTGTAGCCCCGGTCGCAGCAACAAAGGAGGATTGATCCCATGATTCAGATGCAATCCAACCTCGATGTTGCGGACAACAGCGGCGCAAAGCGCGTGCAGTGCATCAAGGTGCTTGGCGGTTCCAAGCGTCGTGTAGCTGGCGTTGGCGACATCATCGTGGTGTCGATCAAGGAAGCTGCGCCGCGCGGTAAGGTAAAGAAGGGTGACGTGCATAAGGCTGTTATCGTTCGTACCCGCAAAGACATCCGCCGTGCCGATGGCTCGGTCATTCGTTTCGACTCTAACGCTGCTGTGCTTATCGGTAACAACAAAGAGCCGATTGGCACACGTATTTTCGGACCAGTTGTTCGTGAATTGCGCGCCAAGAACCACATGAAAATCATCAGCTTGGCACCGGAGGTGCTATAACAATGGCTCTCGCAAAAATCAAAAAGGGTGACACGGTCGTCGTGCTTGCCGGTAAAGACAAAGGCAAATCGGGCGAGGTAACCGCCGTTATGCCTAAGGACAGCAAAGTTGTCGTCGCTGGCGTCAATATTGCTGTGCGTCACCGGAAGGCTTCGCAGGCTAATCCGCAAGGCGGTCTCGACCGCTTCGAAGCTCCGCTGCACATTTCAAATGTGGCATTGGCGGATCCCAAGACCGGCAAGGCAACACGCGTTCGCGTGGAAACCAAGGACGGCAAGAAGGTCCGTGTGGCCGTGAAGTCCGGGGAGACGATCAGTGGCTGATACTAAATACACCCCTCGCATGAAGAAGCTTTACGACGAAGCTGTCGTAAAGGGACTTACTGAGAAGTTCGGTTACACTAACCGCTTTGCTGTTCCAAAGATCGAGAAAATCACGCTCAACATGGGTGTGGGCGAAGGCTCGCAGGACAAGAAGAAGGTTACGACCGCTCTTGCTGAAATGGAATTGATTGCTGGTCAAAAGCCAGTCATCACAAAGGCAAAGAAATCGATCGCTGGTTTCAAGCTGCGTGAAGGCATGCCAATCGGCGTGAAGGTCACGTTGCGCGGCGCCCAGATGTATGAATTTCTTGACCGTTTGGTTACAATCGCAATGCCACGCATTCGCGATTTCCGCGGACTGAACCCAAAGAGCTTTGATGGTCGTGGCAACTTCGCCATGGGTCTTAAGGAACAGATCATCTTCCCAGAAATCAGCTATGACGCCATCGACGTGGTGCGCGGAATGGATGTGATCGTAACGACTTCGGCAAACTCGGATGATGAGGCGCGCGAACTGCTTAAGCTGTTCGGCTTCCCGTTCCCAGTAGAAGAAGCTGATGAAAAGGCGGCTGCATAATGGCTAAACTGAGCTCCATAAACAAGAATGAGCGTCGCAAGAAGCTGGCTAAGAAATATGCTGGTCGCTACGCGAAGCTCAAGGCGATGGCTAAGGACCAGTCGCTTGATGATAGCGATCGTTTGATCGCTCGCCTCAAAATGGCTGAAATTCCCCGTAATGGTAACCCGCACCGCGTGCGTAACCGTTGCGAAACTACCGGGCGTCCTCGCGGCGTGTACCGTAAATTCAAGCTGAACCGTATCGAACTGCGTAATCTTGCCAATAAGGGCATGATCCCGGGCGTTACGAAGTCGAGCTGGTAAGGATAAGATAGATGGCAATGACCGATCCTTTGGGTGATATGCTCACCCGTATCCGCAACGGCCAGCGGGCGAAGAAAGACTCTGTAGTCTCGCCAGCGTCCAGCCTGCGTACCCGCGTTCTCGATGTTCTGCAGCGTGAAGGCTATATTCGCGGTTACAGCGAAGAAGCTTTGGGTGCACATAAGGGCATCCGCATCGAGCTGAAATATTTCGAAGGCGCTCCTGCTATTCAGCATGTCGCCCGCGTTTCGAAGCCTGGTCGCCGCGTATATTCAGGAAGCCAAGAGCTTCCGATTATCCGCAACGGCCTTGGCATCACCATCGTTTCGACGCCAAAGGGCGTTCTGTCTGACGCGGAAGCGCGCGCACAGAATGTCGGCGGCGAAATCCTGGCGGAGGTATTCTAATGAGCCGCATTGGTAAGAAACCTGTTCCCATTCCAGCCGGCGTAACCGCCAGCATGGAAGCGGGCACGCTTTCGGTCAAAGGACCGAAGGGCGAACTGAAAATGCCGATGAGCGATCTTATCTCTTACGAGATGCAGGACGACGGTCTTTCGGTAAAGCCTGCCAATGGCAGCAAGGCAGCCCGCGCGTTTTGGGGTATGCAGCGTACGTTGGTACAGAACCTCGTTACCGGTGTGACCGAAGGCTTTACGAAAGTCCTCGAAATCACCGGCGTTGGTTACCGTGCAAACAGCCAAGGCAAGATGTTGAAGCTTCAACTTGGCTACAGCCATGATGTCGACTTCGCGATCCCAGAGGGCATTGAAATCAAGACACCTGATAACACCACGGTGGAAATCTCAGGTATCGACAAGCAGAAGGTTGGGCAGGTTGCTGCTGAAATCCGTCGCTGGAGGAAGCCAGAGCCATATAAGGGCAAGGGCATCAAGTACCGCGGCGAGTATATCTTCCGCAAGGAAGGGAAGAAGAAATAATGGCAAAACTGTCTCTCTTTGCAAGACGCCGTCAACGCGTTCGTTCGAAATTGCGTGCGCAGGTTGCTGGACGTCCTCGTCTTTCCGTGCACCGCACTGGTCGCCACATCTATGCGCAAGTCATTGACGATTCGAAGGGCGCGACCATCGCGTCTGCTTCGACCCTCGACAAGGACGTGAAGGCTAAGAACGGCTCGACAACTGAGGCTGCGGCTGATGTTGGCAAGCGGGTAGCCGAAGCAGCTAAGAAAGCTGGCATTTCCAGCGTGGTTTTTGATCGTGGCGGGTTCCTGTTTCACGGTCGCGTCAAAGCGCTTGCTGATGCAGCGCGCGAAGGCGGATTGGAGTTCTGATGATGGCTGAAAACACTGAAAGCACTGTACCTGTGACTGACGGCGCAGCTCCTGAAGCAGCCGAAGGTCAACGTCGCGGTCGCGGCGGTCGTGGCGGCGGCGGTGATAACCGTGGTGGCGGTGGCCGTGGTCGTAACAACGATCGTCGTCCTGCACAGGAAGAAGATGATGGCACGATCGAAAAGCTCGTTCACATCAACCGCGTTTCGAAAACTGTTAAGGGCGGTAAGCGCTTCGGTTTTGCGGCACTCGTCGTTGTTGGTGACGGTCAAGGTCGCGTAGGTTTTGGTCATGGTAAAGCACGCGAAGTGCCAGAAGCCATCAACAAAGCGACTGCAGCTGCCAAGAAATCGATGATCCGCGTCGCCCTGAAAGATGGTCGTACGTTGCATCACGACGGCAAGGGCCATTTCGGCGCTGGCAAGGTGACGTTGCGTTCGGCACCAGCCGGTACCGGCATCATCGCAGGTGGCCCAATGCGCGCTGTCTTCGAAAGCCTGGGCGTTGCGGACGTTGTGACCAAGTCGGTCGGTACGTCGAACCCTTACAACATGATCCGTGCTACTTTCGCGGCGCTGTCTGAACAGACCAGCCCCAAGTCGGTAGCGCAGCGTCGCGGCAAGAAAATCGCCGACCTTCTTGGTCGCGGTGGCAGCAAAACTGCTGAAGCCGACGCAGAAGCTATTGCGGAGTAATCGATATGGCGAAGATTAAACTGAAGCAGACCGGTTCGCCGATCCGCCGTCCAGCCTCACAGCGCGCAACTTTGAAGGGCCTCGGCCTTGACAAGATGAACCGCGTTGTCGAAATCGAAGACACAGCCGAAGTGCGCGGGATGATCCGCACAGTTCGTCACATGGTCCAAATTCAGGACTAATAACATCAGCGCGAATTAAAGCGAAAGCGAGTGCACGACATGAAATTGAATGACATTAAAGACAACGAAGGCGCCCGCCATCGCCGTATGCGCGTTGGCCGTGGTATTGGTTCGGGCAAGGGCAAGACCTCGGGTCGCGGCCAAAAGGGTCAGACCAGCCGTTCGGGTGTTTCGATCAACGGATTTGAAGGCGGCCAGATGCCACTTCACATGCGTATTCCAAAGCGCGGTTTCAACAATATCTTCGCCAAGGACCATGCCGAAGTAAATCTGGGCATGATCCAGAAGTTTATCGATGCCAAGAAAATCGACATCAAAGCTGTTGTCGACCATGCGGCGTTGAAGGCAGCTGGTCTTGCACGTGGTGGCAAGGACGGCGTCCGTTTGTTGGCTAAGGGTGAACTCACATCCAAGGTGAACTTCTCTGTCGCTGGTGCTTCAAAGGCAGCCGTTGAGGCCGTTGAAAAGGCCGGTGGTAAGGTTGAAGTGCTGGTAAAGGTTTCTGCATCGGAAAAAGCCGCTGCGAAGAAATCGTCAGTCAAGAACGCTGCTAAAGAAGCTGCGGCCAAGAAATAAGACGGGGGCGACGACTTCGCTCTTGTCATGCCAGCCCCGCTTCCCGATATGGGCTGGCGGGGTTTGACATTTCTGGGGTTCGTCCAGATACAGTCAGGCGAAATTTTTGGGGTGAAGCCGTTGCGCGATTATTGTGCATTCACGGTTAATCCGGAACCAAGGAACGTATATCATGGCATCTAGGGCCGACCAAATGGCCTCGAACCTCAATTTATCGAAGTTCGGGCAGGCAACAGAGCTTAAGAACCGCATTTGGTTCACTATCGGCGCGCTCATCATATTCCGGATGCTGAGCTTCGTGCCGCTGCCGGGCGTTGATCCCATCGCGCAGGCAGCCCTTTATGCGAATAACGCCGCCGGCGGCGTTCTCGATATCTTCAACACCTTCTCGGGCGGTAGCCTTGAGCGCATGAGCCTCATCGCGCTTGGCGTCATGCCCTATATTACTGCGTCGATCGTTGTGCAGCTCGCTTCATCGCTTTCGCCTACGCTTGCTGCCATCAAGAAAGAGGGCGAGAGCGGACGCAAGAAACTCAATCAATATACGCGCTATGGCACTGTGTTTCTGACGGCGGTGCAGGGATATTTCCTTGCCGCAGGGCTCGAAAGCCTCGCGGCGGCCAATGGCATTAGCGCGGTTGTTGAGCCGGGCATGATGTTCCGCGTCGTTGCGACCATCAGCCTTATCGGCGGCACCATGTTCCTGATGTGGCTGGGTGAACAGATTACATCGCGCGGTATCGGCAACGGTATCTCATTGATCATCATGGCAGGTATCGTCGCCCAAATGCCACGGTTGTTCGCACAGCTTCTTGAAGGCGGACGGACCGGATCGATAAGTGGTTTTCTGATCGTCGGCTTTTTGTTGATGTTCGTCGGCCTGACTTTGCTGATCTGTTTCATGGAGCGCGGCCAGCGCCGGGTGCTTATTCAATATCCAAAGCGCGCGACGCAGCGCGGCATGATGCAGGCTGACCGCAGCCATCTTCCATTGAAGATCAACACTGCTGGCGTCATCCCACCGATTTTTGCATCGTCATTGTTGCTGTTGCCTATCACCATCACACAGCTTGGTGGAAACAAGGTTGCGGGTGAAAGCGCGATGGGTGACTTTGTCATCACGTTGAACCAATATTTGGCCCATGGCCAGCCGGTGTATCTGGCGCTCTATGGCCTCGGTATCATCTTCTTCTGTTTCTTTTACACCGCTGTGGTGTTCAATCCGGAAGAAACGTCCGAGAATCTGAAAAAAGCCGGTGGCTTCATTCCGGGCATTCGTCCGGGCAAGAACACGGAATCCTATCTGGATTATGTTCTGACACGTATCACCGTCTTGGGCGCCGCCTATCTGACATTGGTCTGCTTGTTGCCTGACTATGTCATGGGCCAAACTGGCCAGCAGCAGTTCTTTGCGATTGGCGGGACGAGCTTGCTCATTTTGGTCAACGTCACCATTGATACGATTTCACAAATCCAGAGCCATCTGCTCGCCCACCAATATGGGGATTTGCTGAAGAAGGCCAAGTTGAAGGGTGGACGCGCCCGCTAAAGGTGCGACATCGAAACGAACAGGGACACGTTTCATGAATATCATCCTTTTGGGGCCTCCTGGCGCAGGCAAAGGAACGCAGGCTGCATTTCTCGTTGAGAAATATGGTATGGTGCAATTGTCGACCGGCGATATCCTGCGCGCTGCCGTAAAGGCTGGCACTGAAGTCGGTAAAATGGCGGATGAGATCATGAAGGCAGGGAAGCTCTTCCCGGATGAATTGATGGCCGAGATCCTTGGCGAGCATATGGATGCCATCCCCGCGGACAAGGGCCTGATTTTTGACGGCTACCCACGCACGGCCCCGCAAGTTGCGCTTCTCGATGGCCTGTTGTCCGCCCGCGAACGGACGCTGCACTATGTGATTGAACTGGTTGTCGACGAAGACGCGTTGGTCGAACGCGTTGTTGGGCGTTTCACCTGCGTCAATTGCGGTGATGGCTATCATGATGTTTTCAAAAAACCGGTCAAAGACGGTACGTGTGACAAATGTGGATCGCATGAGTTTAAGCGTCGTCCCGATGACAATGAAGAAACGGTACGCACCCGCATGGCGGAGTATCGCGCAAAGACCGAGCCGATCTTGCCACTGTATGATGCCCGCGGCCTTGTAACCCGCGTCGATGGCATGGCACCGATTGACGACGTGACGAAGGCGATTGAAGCCATCATCGGCTGAACGCCCGCGCAAACAAGTTCAACGTGACGGAAATGGAAACGGTTGTTAGACACACGTTCCATGAAACATCTTGCCATCACGGCAGCCATATGTGCTGCAACAGCATCGCCGGCATTTGCGGACGTTAAAGCTGCATCGGAAACCGGCTTTAACGTCATCCACATCGCCACGGTTCAGGCAACGCCCGACGAGATATGGAAACGCCTCGTTGCGCCAAAGGATTACTGGAACAAGTCGCATAGCTGGTCGGGCTCTACCGCCGGCTTTTACATCGATGCGCAAGCCAATGGCTGCTTCTGCGAACTGTTTCAGGAAACCGACGCCAACGGGAAGGTCAAGACCGTCGGAAGCGTTGAGCATATGCGCGTTATTTTTGCGAAACCCGGCAAAGTCCTCCGGATGCAAGGCGCCTTGGGGCCGCTCCAGTCGGAAGCTGTGATTGGTACGCTGACCGTTGCGATGGAGCCTGCAAAGGAAGACGGCGGAACGCGTGTCAGCTTCTCTTATGTTGTTGGCGGGTATATGCGCTACAAGGTCGCTGACATCGCGCCTGCGGTTGATAAGATGTTGGGCGAGCAATTTAAAAATATGCTGCTGCCGTTTACGCCGCCCGCGGATGAACCGCCCAAGGTTGACGGGTTCAATCTGGATGTTGAGAATTTGGACATGGAGCCTGCGCCCGAAGCTGCCGCCCCGACTGAAGCACCGGCGGACATGGAAACACAAGACGGCCCGCCCGCCGATCCGCCCGCACCGGAGCCAATCTAATTGGCTGTCGGGGGTGGCAAGCCGCGTTCAGGCGGCAAATTAGAAATTGGCTGGTGCGAAATGGTCGATGTGCCGAGCCTTGGCCTGTCGCACGTGCACGCGAAAATGGACACGGGCGCCGCGACATCATCGATACATGCAACCCGCATCAAACCTATCGTCCGCGATGGCAAGCCGTGGGTTGAATTCTGGTTCCGTCTGAATGCGGGCGAAAAGCCAAAGCGTTATGAAGCGCCCGTCATCGACCGGCGCATGGTGCGATCGTCCAATGGTGACACGCAAGAACGCTATGTCATCTCAGCGCAATTTTGTTTTGGTAAGCTGTGTTGGAACGGACAGCTCACCTTGGCGAACCGGCGTTCCATGGCCTTTCCCTTGCTAATTGGCCGACGGGCGCTAAGGCGCGGCTTTCTGGTCAATAGCGCACGACGCTGGGTATTGGGCAAGCCAGCGAATCAAGGACAAAAGAGCACATGAAAATCGCCATGTTGGCACGCAACGCCAACCTATATTCGCACCAACGGCTCGTCGAAGCCGCCTTGGCGCGCGGACATGAGATTGACATTCTGAATACGTTGCGGGTGACGATGAACATCACGTCGCACCGCCCCGAAGCATATTATCAGGGTGCCAAGCTTGGCAAATATGACGCGGTCATTCCGCGCATTGGCGCGTCCATCACCTTTTACGGACTTGCTGTGTTGCGTCAGTTTGAGATGATGAACGTATGGTCGTTAAACGAAAGCGTCGCCATCGGCCGCTCACGCGACAAGCTGCGTTCGTTGCAGATTTTGGCGCGCAAGGGGCTTGGTCTGCCGGTAACGGCATTCGCCCATGATCCCAAGCAAACTGACGAAGTCATCAAAATGGTTGGCGGCGCTCCTGTGGTCATCAAGCTATTGGAAGGCACGCAGGGCATTGGCGTGGTGTTGGGCGAGACCGAAAAGTCGGCCCGTTCCGTCATTGAGGCGTTTCGCGGTGCGAACGTGAACATCCTGGTGCAGGAGTTTATCAAAGAGGCGAATGCCACCGACATCCGGTGCTTTGTGATCGGCAACAAGGTTGTCGCATCGATGCAGCGCAAGGGGGCGGAGGGTGATTTTCGATCAAATCTGCACCGTGGCGGTTCGGCCGAAGCCATTAAAATTACGCCGGAGGAACGCTCAACTGCGGTCCGCGCCGCGCGCGCCATGGGGTTAAATGTCGCTGGCGTCGACATGCTGCGGTCCAATCATGGCCCGGTCATCATGGAAGTGAACAGTTCGCCCGGGCTTGAAGGAATCGAAAAAGCCACTGGCAAGGATATTGCGAGCCGGATTATTGCGTTCATCGAAGAAAACGCAATTGCGGGCAAAACCAAGACCAAAGGCAAGGGATAGCGCGCCGCCAGCCTTGACAGTTGGCGCGACTCACCGTAAGGCGACGTCAATTCCGATCATCTGGTACAACCAGCAGCGCTTTTTCGCGTCCGCTGGTTTTGTGCGTTTCGGAATATCATCAGCGTTGAGATAGGGTTTGTCTTTCGGGACACCTGTGGAGCAGGAGTAAATAAATTGGCACGTATTGCCGGAGTTAACATTCCAACCAACAAGCGCGTGATCATTGCGCTTACCTACATTCACGGTATCGGCCGCACTAAAGCCGTCGAAATCGCGACAAAGCTAGGAATTGATCATAGCCGTCGTGTGCAGGACCTTTCGGATGCCGAAGTTCTGCAAATCCGCGAAACCATCGATGCGGGCTACACCGTAGAAGGCGATCTTCGCCGCAACACATCGATGAACATCAAGCGTTTGATGGATCTCGCCTGCTACCGTGGCCTTCGCCACCGTAAGGGCCTTCCAGTCCGTGGCCAGCGTACGCATACCAATGCGCGCACCCGCAAGGGCAAGTCCAAGGCAATCGCGGGCAAGAAGAAGTAATCACTGGCCTTGGCCTGATTATTTTTTCTTCGCATTTTCGAATAGGATACACATTATATGGCACGCGAACCACAGCGCATTAAAAAGCGGGAGCGTAAAAATATTTCGGCAGGCGTCGCGCACGTCAATGCCAGCTTCAACAACACAATGATCACGATCACCGATGCCCAGGGCAACGCGATCAGCTGGTCATCCGCAGGAACCATGGGTTTCAAGGGCAGCCGCAAGTCGACTCCTTACGCAGCACAGGTTGCAGCGGAAGACGCAGGCAAGAAGGCCGCTGAACACGGCGTTCGTACGCTTGAAGTTGAAGTTAAGGGCCCCGGTTCGGGTCGTGAATCGGCACTTCGCGCATTGCAGGCAGTGGGTTTCACCATTACCTCGATCCGTGACGTGACATCGATCCCGCACAACGGCGTTCGTCCTTCCAAGCGTCGGCGCGTCTAAGCATTCGTTTCAGGGACGGCTGTTCAGTCGTTCCTTCTTTTACCCGCGAACCGGCACGGTGCACCAAATTGCCGGTCCCGCAAAACCCAAGGGGAAATCCATGTCCGTCAATATTAAGAACTGGCAGGAACTGAAAAAGCCCAACGCACTTGAACTCAAATCAGGTAGCGATGCGAAGCGTAAGGCAACTTTTGTTGCAGAACCGCTGGAGCGTGGCTTTGGTTTGACTCTCGGCAATGCGCTGCGTCGCGTATTGCTTTCATCGCTGCAGGGCGCAGCGATCACATCGATCAAAATTGAAAACGTGTTGCACGAATTCTCGTCGCTCGCTGGCGTTCGTGAAGATGTCACCGACATCGTTCTGAACATCAAGCAAGTTGCGTTGAAGATGGAGGGCGAAGGTCCAAAGCGTCTTCAGCTTTCGGCAACTGGCCCCGGCGCGGTAACCGCTGGTGACATCGCTGTTTCGGGCGACATCCAAGTGATGAACCCTGATCTCGTCATCTGTCATCTCGACGATGGCGCGACGCTGAACATGGAAATCACTGCCGACATCGGCAAGGGTTATGTTCCTGCAGTCGCCAACCGTCCAGCGGATGCGCCAATTGGCCTTATCCCGGTCGACAGCCTGTATTCGCCTGTACGTCAGGTCGCGTACAAGGTGGACAATGCCCGCATCGGTCAAGAACTTGACTATGACAAGCTGTCGCTGACCATCGAAACCGACGGCACCGTAACCCCAGAAGACGCCGTGGCATATGCCGCACGCATTCTTCAGGACCAGTTGCAAGTGTTCGTCCACTTCGAAGATTCGATGTCTGCATCGTCGCCAATGATTGGCATGGCTGCACCATCAGCTTCTTCGGAAGAATCGGATGCAAACCAGCTCAACCGTTACCTTCTCAAGAAGGTCGACGAATTGGAATTGTCGGTCCGCAGCGCAAACTGCCTCAAGAACGACAACATCATCTACATCGGCGACCTCGTTCAAAAGAGCGAAGCCGAAATGCTGCGTACGCCTAATTTCGGTCGCAAGTCGCTGAACGAAATCAAGGAAGTGCTCTCGTCGATGGGCTTGCGCCTTGGCATGGACATCCCCGGATGGCCGCCAGAAAACATCGAAGAGATGGCAAAGAAGCTTGAGCAAGAACTGCTTGGCTAAAGAATATTGGGCCGAGGCAGTGCTTCGGCCCAACCAAAAGGGAAATGGCCGCCCTTAAACGGCCAGGATCGGGGTACCTGATACGGCCCCCCTACGAACGAAGGAATGAAATATGCGCCATAAAGTTGGCCACCGTAAGCTGCAACGTACCACGTCGCACCGTACCGCGATGCTTCGCAACATGGCAGCGTCGCTTATCAAGCACGAACAGATCAAGACGACTTTGCCAAAGGCGAAGGAACTGCGTCCTTACATCGAAAAGCTGATCACGCTTGCGAAGAAGGGTGGCTTGTCCAACCGTCGTCTCGCGATGAGCCGTTTGATGGACGACAAGCAGCTGGTAAAGTTGTTTGACGAACTGGCAACGCGCTATGCCGACCGCAGCGGTGGTTATAGCCGCGTGATCAAGGCTGGTTTCCGTGGTTCCGACGCCGCACCAATGGGCGTCATCGAGCTCGTTGACCGCAATGTCGACGCCAAGGGTCAGGACAGCGGCCCAGTTGAAGTATTGGACGACGCTGAATAAGCACGTCTTGCTTTAAGAATTTCAAAAGGGCGGTATCCGAAAGGGTGCCGCCCTTTTTTCATGGGTTTATGGTTTCGTCCGAGCGCTTCGATCGGCCAACCAAAAGAGCAGGCTGGAAATCAACCATGCCACCGAAAGCACAATCGTAAACCGTCCGCCGCGCGCGTCGCTGCCCAATATGCCGGCAAAGACGCCAATGTTAATCTGCACTATCCCGGCAACCAACATGGCCTGCTGCAATATGCGCCTGCGAAATCGCGACGCGATGCTGCCGACAATCGCGATTAGCAATACCGCGCCGAACCATAAATTGGTCGGGTTATCCTCATTCCCAATCATGCCAACAGCCAAGTTGGACCAGATGACCATGAACCCGGCCAGCACAGCAAACATCGAACCAAAGCGGAAGTACCAGTTTGATGACAGGCGCACCGCGAATTCAATCAGGCCACCCACAATCCCGAAAATGATGGCCGCGACGATGAAGTCGGTTTCGTCCCAGTTAACTTCTGTGGTGAACTGCATCGCGACCAATGGCGTCAGGATAAGCGCAACAGCGCCGCCCCAGCCCAAGATTCGCCAGATATTCCGTCGCGGCCTTGCTGGCCCATTATTCTCTGCATGCATAGCATTGCCCTTTTCCGTGAATGAGAGCTATGCATACAAGGCAGCGACATTGCAGGCATGAGCAGAGCATGAGCATTTGGTGAAAAATGAAATCAGATAGTCTCCGGTTCGGCCGCTTCACGCTTCAGGTCAGCAGCCGACGCCTGTATTGCGATGGCGTCGTTGTCGATGTCTCCAGCCGCTATTTTGATGCGCTTGTCCTGCTCGCAACCAATGCCGGCGCGCTTGTGTCGAAAGACCAGTTCATGGACGATGTCTGGCGCGGTGTTCCTGTCACCGACGAAGCACTCACACAATGCATTCGCAGCCTGCGCCGTGTGCTTGGGGATGATGCCGCGCGGCCGATGTTTATCGAGACCGTTCCAAAGCATGGCTACCGCTTTATCGCCTCTGTCGAACGCGACGTTGGACCCGCAGCCACCACCTCTATCACCACAGCTGCTACGTCCGATTGGGCGACATTTTGGGCACTGGGTGGCGCGGGCGTTGTCGGCGGCGGTCTGGCGGGGCTGTTCGGTGGTTTATTTTACGGTTTTGCGGGTGCAGCACAGCCAATGGCACCGGGCATGGGCGCGACATCCATCGTCCTTGTCCTGACGGCAATTACGGTGCTGGTTGCGTTATTGGGGGCGGCGGGCGTGAGCTTCGGCATTGCTGCGGTTGGCCTTTGGAAATCCTGGCGTTGGTCCGCAACGATGGCAGGCGGCGCGGCGGGTGGTTTCCTGATCGGCGGTATTGTGAAGCTGCTTGGCTTGGATGCGTTCAATCTGGTGCTCGGGCAATCACCCACCCAAATGACGGGCGCGCTGGAAGGCGCGGTGATTGGCGCCGCTGTCGGGCTTGGCCTATGGCTTGGCCGACGGCAGATGCGCGATATGCCGCTGCGTTTCGCGATCCTGCCCGCGGCCGTATTTGGGGCCTTATCGGGCGTTGGCATTGTCATGGCCGGTGGGCGCTTGCTTGGCGGCAGCATATATGAGCTGGCCCGGCTTCTTCCCCAATCGCGGCTGCGGTTCGACCAAATCGGTGGCTTCTTTGGCGAAAGCGGCTTTGGCCCCATCAGTCAGATCGTGACCGCCGGTTTGGAAGGCATGTTGTTTGCGGCAGGCGTGACCGCTGCCATCTTGTTGGCGCAGCGGCAACGGGGTGAATGATTTCGACGAAAATGCGAAATATTCTTGTGGGCGATGGCAGGAATAGTTGGCGTTCATGCGTGGACGCTATAGTCGGATGACAGAGATTTTGAGAGTTGGGGAAATGATAATATGCGAAGTGTATTTTTGGTCGGTGCAGCCGTTATGATGGCACCGATTTCGGCGGTCGCTATGGCCGCAAATTCAGCCACCACCGATGTCGCAGTCAAATTGACCTATCCGCAGACCAAAACCGTTAATGTCGTCGATGAACAATTCGGCGTGAAGGTTGCTGATCCCTATCGCTGGCTGGAAGATGATGTGCGCGTCAATCCCGAAGTCGCCGAATGGGTGAAGGCGCAGAATGCCGTCACCGACGCATATCTGGAAACTTTGCCCGGCAAAAAAGTGCTCGCCGAGCGCATGAAGAAGCTTTTCGATTATGAACGCTTTGGCCTTCCTGAAAAAGCCGGCGGCTATTATTTCTTCACAAAGAATGACGGCCTGCAAAACCAGTCCGTGCTGTATGTCCGCAAGGGCTTGAGCGGTGCGGACCGTATTTTGATCGACCCCAATCTGTGGGCAAAAGACGGCGCCACTGCGCTCGATAGCTGGGTGCCATCGAAAAATGGCAAGCTGCTGGCCTATGCTGTTCAGGATGGCGGTTCAGACTGGCGGACGATTAAAGTCCTCGACACTGTGACCGGCAAGGTGCTCGCGGACGAAATCAACTGGGCGAAATTCACCAACATAAGCTGGGTGGGCAATGACGGGTTTTTATACTCGCGTTTTGCAGAGCCAAAAGAAGGCGCGGCATTCCAGCAGCTGAATTATAACCAGACGATCTATTACCACAAAATCGGCACGCCCCAGTCGGAAGACAAGGCAATATACGCAACGCCGGACAAGCCCGAATATGGGCATAGCGCGCAAGTGACGCATGACGGCAAATGGGCGGTCATTACGACATCTTCTGGAACCGATGAGAAGTATGAACTGCACGTCATGCCACTTGGCAAAAAGCCAACATGGAAACCGCAGCCGCTCGTCACGGGTCTGGAGCATGACTGGGGCCTGATCGAAGGCATGGGCAATACGCTGTGGTTCACCACCAACAAGGACGCGGCAAAGCTTAAGGTTGTCACGGTTGATCTGGGTGCGAAAACGCCGACATTTACGGACGTTATCGCGGAGCGAGCCGAAACCCTGTCGCGCGCGCAGATCGTTGGCGACCGGATGATCCTGTCATATATCAAAGATGCCAAATCGATGGCGCTGATGACTGACCTCGCAGGGCAACCCGTGCAGGAAATCAAGCTCAGCGCGATTGGGACGGCCAGCGGCTTTTCAGGGACGCCGGGTGATCCAGAAACATTTTACGGGTTCTCCAGCTTCAATCAGCCAGGGGCCGTGTATCGTTTCGACAGCAAGACGGGTGCTTCGGCGCCGTTCGCGCAGCCAAAGCTGAGCTTCAACCCAGCGGACTTCTCGGTCGAACAAGTGTTCTATCCGTCGAAGGATGGCACGAAGATCCCGATGTTCATCGTGCACAAAAAAGATCTCGATCTGACGAAGGGCGCGCCGACATTGCTCTATTCCTATGGCGGGTTCAATATTTCGCAGACGCCTACTTATTCAGCGACGCGTATGGCTTGGCTGCAATCGGGCGGCGTATTCGCTCTCGCCAATATTCGTGGCGGCGGCGAATATGGAAAGCCGTGGCATGATGCCGGTCGTTTGATGAACAAACAAAATGTCTTTGACGATTTTGCCGCCGCCGCGGAATATCTTGTATCCAGCGGTGTTTCGGCCAAGGGCAAGATTGCCATTGAAGGGCGGTCCAATGGGGGACTTTTGATTGGTGCCGTTGTGAACCAGCGTCCTGACCTGTTCGCGGCAGGCCATGCCGCAGTGGGCGTGATGGATATGGTCCGCTTCGACCGGTTTACCGCTGGCCGCTATTGGGTCGATGATTATGGCTACCCCAGCAAGGAAGCCGACTTTAAAATGCAGATGACTTACTCACCCTATCACAACATCAAATCGGGCGTCGAATATCCAGCGGTCATTGTCTCGACCGCGGATACCGATGACCGTGTGGTTCCGGGGCATAGCTTCAAATATATCTCCGCCTTGCAAGCTGCGGAAACTGGCAACAAGCCCAAGATCATCCGCATCGAAAGCCGTGCGGGCCATGGTTCAGGCAAGCCGACTGATAAGGTTATTGACGAATATTCGGACATTTATGCGTTTCTCGCCAAATGGACGGGGCTGACCCTCACCGAATAATCGTTCATGAAAACGGCGATTTAGATGAACGAATGCTGACAAGTCAATTCAGCCTCCGGACAACCCGAATCGCCTATTCGCTCTCCATCGGCACAGAATGACTGGACCGGTTCAAGGAGAACGAAGATGCATTTCATGACCAAAACTTTGCTTGGCGCCGGAGCTGCTGCTGCAGCTTTGGTTAGCGCAGCCGTTCCCGCGCAAGCGCGTGATCGCTATGACCGGAACCGCGATGGCATCAGCGCTGGCGAAATTATTGCCGGAGCGGTCGTGCTCGGTGGTCTTGCCGCTGTGCTTTCAAGCGGCAACAATGGTCGCAACGATCGCCGCGGTTATGATGATCGCTATGATGATAACCGCGCAGGCTATAATTACGACAATCGTGGCGGCGGCGGTCGTGCTGCTGTCAACCAGTGCGTCGCCAGCGTTGAACGCTGGGCCAATGGCTACAGCCGTTCAGACGTCACGCAAGTGCGCAGCATCGATCGGACGCGTTTTGGCTATCGGGTCCAAGGCAATGTCGTTGTTCAAGACGGCGGGCGTGGCCGTTACGAGAATAACCATTACGGCAATGACCGATTTGGTGGCAACGCTTACCAGCGCGGTTATGACAAGGGCCGGTTCACCTGCTTTGTAGAGCGTGGCCGCGTGGTCGACATTAACTATCGCGGATTGGAACAGTGGCGCTGAATGTTTCCATATGCGTGGGTATAATGAGGCTCAGTCTGGAGACAGGTTGAGCCTCTTGTCATTTCGGTACCGTGATATGCGCGGCACCGGATGCGCACGTTGGCTGTGCTTGCCACAATCCTAAAAACCCGCCACAGTCGCCTTATGGCAAATATCCTCGCATTTCTGTTTGGCCTCGTCGCGCTACTGCTGGCTATTATCGGGTTCATCCCGTTGCTGGGATGGCTGAACTGGCTCATTATTCTGATCGCTGGCGTCGGCGCGGGCTTTGGCTTCGCGTCGGAAAAGGACAGCGGCCGCAACTTCTGCTTGGTCGTTATAGCCATTTGCGCGCTGCGCCTCTGGATCGGCGGCGGGATCATTTGATCCCCACGCGAAGGCTTAGCAAAACATATGACCGACAAATCTGAAACCGCGCAGCCAAGTGGCTTGCCTTATGCCATGTCGGCATATCTCATCTGGGGCTTCGTCCCGGTTTATTTCAAACTGTTGAGCCATGTCTCGCCGGTCGCGGTTGTTGCCCAACGCATATTGTGGTCCATTCCGCTGCTTTTGGTTATTATGGCCTTTCGCAAACAGCTTGGCGAATATGCCGCCATTTTCCGCCACAAGGCGCATCTGCGCAATTTGCTCGCCTCTGCTACGCTGGTCGCCATTAACTGGCTGATCTACATTTGGGCCGTTTCCACGGACCATATTTTGGCCGCCAGCCTTGGCTATTATCTCAACCCCTTGGTGAACGTCCTGCTGGGGCGTCTGTTTCTGGGCGAGCGATTGCGGCCGCTTCAGATGGTCGCTGTGGCCGTTGCCGCCATTGGCGTTGCGATCCTCATCGGTGATGCGCTCGATACCTTATGGGTATCCATATCGCTCGCTTTAAGCTTTGGCCTCTACGGCCTTATCCGCAAGATTACCCCCGTTGGCTCTGTTCCCGGCCTTGCGACTGAGACGACATTGCTCGCACCGCTGGCATTGGGTGCGGTGCTCTATTTCGCGCACGTTGGCGGCGGCGGATTTGGGGATGATGTGACGACGTCGGGGCTTTTGATATTGGCAGGTGCGGTCACCGCCATCCCGCTGCTGATGTTCGCGACCGCCGCCCGCCGGATGAGCTATACCAGCCTGGGCTTTGTGCAATATACGGCACCGTCGATTGCTTTCCTGCTGGGTGTGTTCGTGTACGGCGAGCCATTGAGCACGACGAAGCTGGCGTGCTTCATCCTGATCTGGTTCAGTATCGCGATTTTCTGTGCGGACGCGATTAAAACCTACAGGGCATCCAAAGCTTAGGTCCTGATCCTAAGCCTTCAGCCGCCAGCGCAATGTTTCCCCTGCGTGGAACGGCACGACATTAAGCCCTTCCAGCGCCAACAGCTCGGGTACGACGACATCGGTGCGTTCCAATATTATGCGCTCCTCGTTCAACGGCAGGCCATAGAAACGCGGGCCGTTTTCCGACGCAAAGGCCTCAAATCTGTCCAGCGCACCTTCCTCTTCAAACACGGCGACGTAGCTTTCCAATGCGAAGGGCGCGTTAAATATTCCCGCGCAACCGCAGGCGCTTTCCTTGGCAGATTTGTCATGCGGCGCGCTGTCGGTGCCGAGGAAATATTTGCTGCTGCCCGATGTCGCAGCCTTACGGAGCGCAAGCCGGTGCACTTCACGTTTGGCGACTGGCAGGCAGTAAGCATGTGGACGGATGCCGCCTGTAAACATGGCATTGCGGTTGATGTGCAAATGTTGCGGCGTGATGGTCGCTGCGACATTGGGACCGCTGGCATCTACAAAAGCAACAGCATCAGCGGTGGTGATATGTTCAAACACGATCTTGAGCTCGGGCAGATCGCGGGCCAGTTTCGACAGCGTCCGTTCAATAAACACAGCCTCACGGTCAAAGATATCGACATGCGAGTCTGTGACTTCGCCGTGGATCAGCAATGGCATCCCGATCCGCGCCATATGTTCGAGCGCGGGCATGATGTTGGCTACGCTGGTGACGCCGTGCGCGCTTCCGGTGGTGGCGTGCGCGGGATATAGCTTTGCCGCTGTAAACACACCTTCGGCGTGACCGCGCGCCAGTTCATTCCCGTCGGTTGCGTCGGTAAGATAGGCCGTCATCAGCGGCGTGAAAGTGATGCCTTCGGGCACCGCCGCCAAAATCCGGTCACGATAGGCCGCGCCCGCTTCAACTGTTGTTACAGGTGGCGACAAATTGGGCATGACAATCGCGCGCGCAAACTGTTTCGCTGTGAAAGGCACCACGCTGCGCATCGCTGCGCCGTCGCGAAAATGGAGATGCCAATCATCGGGGCGGCGGATGGAAAGAATCGTCTGGTCGGTCATGGCTTCCCTTTAAGCGCCTCTCCCCCTATCTGTCACCTATGCCAAACACCCGTCTATTCGACCGCTGCGTTATCCGTCTGTCACCCACTGAGCCGGGTGAGGACGTGCGCCAATTTCTGCAGGGTCTGGTGACGCAGGATACGGCGGCAGAAATGCCCTTGTGGGCAGGCTTGTTGAGCCCGCAGGGAAAGGCGCTGTTCGATTTCATCCTGTGGGCCGACGGCGACGATGTCCTCATCGATTGCGAAGGCACGCAAGCAGACGCATTGGTCCGCCGCCTGTCCATGTACCGGTTGCGCCGGAAAATCGCCATTGCCATTGATCCAACATGCGGCGTTTTCTGGAAAAGCGAAGGCAGCGCAGACCCGCGCCACGCCGAGCTCGGGACACGGTGGCTGGGTGCCCCCGCCGACGATGATGTCGATGTGAGTGCCGACTATCGTGCGCATCGGCTTGGGCTGGGCATTACCGAGGGCGTACATGAACTGGGCAGCGAACAGACTTTGTGGCTTGAGGCTAACGCTGCGGAACTGAACGGGGTTTCCTTCACCAAGGGCTGCTATGTAGGGCAGGAGAATACCGCGCGCATGAACTGGCGGCAGAAGGTGAACCGACGGCTCGTAGTGGTGCCCTTGGCGCAAGCCGACGCGAGCCGGCAGCGCTGCGTTTATCCGGAACTTGATATATCGGTGGAGTATCGCCGCGTGGAAGATTTGACGGCACTCAATCTGCCGGACTGGCAGCGCGCTGCGCTTGGTTAATCCAACCGCTCGAGCTTAACCTTTGCGGTCCCGCTGCGGTGCATGCCGATCTGTTTGGCCGCAGCATAAGATATATCCACGATGCGTGATTTGCTCCAGGGGCCGCGGTCGTTAACGCGTACGATAACTTCCTGACCATTGGCCAGATTGGTGACCGCCACCCGGGTGCCAAAAGATAACGTCCGGTGCGCCGCCGTCATCGCATTTGGATCAAAACGCTCGCCACTGGCCGTGCGATTGCCGCTGAGTTCAGCGCCATAATAGCTGGCCAATCCGGTGCCGATTTCGACACGGCTGTCGCCCGCCTGCGCCAAAACCGGCAAGGCGATGAGCGCAAGCGCAAGATAGTGACGTTTGTGCATAATATTCCCCCCGAGGCGCGCGGGCTACAATAAACGCCGCACGCTTCCAATTGTCGAAGCGATAGTTTGCACAGACTTTGCGTTCAAACGTCCAGATTGGCGACGTTGAGCGCGTTTTCGACAATGAAATCACGCCGTGGTTCAACCACTTCGCCCATCAGCTTGGTGAAGATATCGTCCGCCAAGTCGGCCTGGTCAATTTCAACACGCAGCAGCGACCGGTGATTGGGGTCGAGCGTCGTTTCCCACAATTGCTCCGCATTCATTTCGCCAAGACCCTTGTAGCGTGAAATCGATAGGCCCTTTCGCCCGGCGGCGAGTATGGCCTCAAGCAATTCTGACGGACGCGTGATCGCGCCTTTATTGCCCACACTCACGGCGGTCGTCGCGCGCTTGGCTTGGTCGCCGACGGCATCAGCTGCTTCTGCGTCACTGTCTGCTTCGATGTCATCGGCGGCATCTGCTGCTGCAGCGGCAGTGACCTTCACCAATCGGGCAGGGGTTTCGTAACTGGCGGTTTCTTCGCTGGCGAGCTTGTGCAGCTTGCGCGCTTCTGCCGACATTAGGAATGCCGCGTCGATGATGTGGTGATCGGTTACACCGCGCCATAGGCGTTCGAAGTGATACCCACCGTCTTCGGACACGCGGCCGGACCATTTGCCCTCAACATCCTGCGCACCCATCCATGCGGCCGCCTTGGCCACCGCAGCAGCGCGGTCGGTTGCCTCGGGGTCAAGCGCGCCGGTGAGCGCCATTGCCTCGACAATTGTGGGGTCGTAGCGGCGCGGGACAAATGCCATCAAGCTGCGCATCCGGCGCGCATGGTCGACCAATGCGCCCAAATCCGCGCCTGCGCGTTGTCCGCCGGCACCTTCAAGCACAACGCCGCCAAGGCCCAATTCCGCAAGATGGTCGTCGAGCGCCTTGTCGTCCTTAACGTAAATTTCGCTGCGGCCCTTTGCGACCTTGTACAAAGGCGGCTGCGCGATGAAGAGATGGCCGTTTTCGATAATTTCGGGCATCTGGCGATAGAAAAATGTCAGCAACAATGTGCGGATATGTGACCCGTCGACGTCAGCGTCGGTCATGATCACAATCTTGTGATAGCGCAGCTTTTCAATGTTGAAATCTTCGCGGCCAATGCCCGTGCCCATGGCTTGAATGAGCGTGCCAACTTCCTTCGACGAAAGCATCCGGTCAAAACGCGCGCGCTCGACGTTCAGGATTTTACCCTTGAGCGGCAAAATCGCCTGATAATGGCGGTCGCGACCTTGCTTTGCCGAACCACCTGCGGAGTCGCCTTCGACTAGGAACAGTTCGGATTTGGCAGGATCTTTTTCCTGACAATCAGCCAGCTTGCCGGGCAGAGACGCAACGCTCATCACCGATTTGCGGCTTGCTTCGCGTGCTTTACGTGCGGCTTCGCGCGCTGCGGCTGCATCGATCACTTTTTGGATCACGGTGCGTGCATGGCCCGGATTTTCTTCAAGCCACTCGCTCATTCGGTCGGCCATCAGGCTTTCCAGCGGCTGGCGCACTTCGGACGAGACCAACTTGTCCTTGGTCTGCGACGAGAATTTTGGATCAGGCAATTTCACCGACACAATCGCGGTCAAGCCTTCGCGCATGTCATCGCCCGTCAGCGTAACCTTTTCCTTTTTCAATACGCCCGATTTTTCGGCGTAGTTGTTCAACGTGCGCGTCAATGCCGAGCGGAATGCCGCCAAGTGGGTGCCGCCATCGCGCTGCGGAATGTTGTTGGTGAAGCATAAGACGTTTTCGTAATAGCTGTCGTTCCATTCCAGCGCGACATCGATGCCGATGCCGTCACGGTGCGACGAAATCGCAATCGGATCGGCGAGCAAGGCCGTTTTGTTGCGGTCCAGATATTTAACGAACGCGCCAATGCCGCCTTCGTAATAGAGGTCATGTTCTTTGACCTCCGAATGGCGGTTGTCGCGCAGCAGGATGCGGACGCCGGAATTCAGAAATGCCAGTTCGCGATACCGATGCTCAAGCTTGTCAAAATCAAATTCGAGCACGTTTTTGAACGTGTCGGTCGACGCCATGAAGGTGACGCGCGTACCCTTTTTGGGTTTACCATCGGCAACAGGCGCGTCGCCACGAACGATCAACGGCGCAACGGCGTCGCCATGTTCAAAGCGCATCCAATGCTCTTTGCCTTCGCGCCAAATGGTGAGCTCAAGAAATTCAGACAGTGCGTTGACGACGGACACACCGACGCCGTGCAAACCGCCCGATACCTTGTACGCGTTATCGTCCGAGGTGTTCTCAAACTTACCGCCGGCGTGCAGTTGAGTCATGATGACCTCAGCTGCGGAAACGCCTTCTTCCTTGTGCATCCCCGTCGGGATGCCGCGGCCATTATCTTCGACCGAGACCGATCCGTCGGCGTTCAATTCGATAAGCACCAGATCGCAATGTCCGGCGAGCGCTTCGTCGATCGCGTTGTCCGATACTTCGAACACCATGTGGTGCAGGCCGCTGCCGTCATCGGTATCGCCGATATACATTCCCGGCCGCTTGCGAACCGCGTCTAGGCCCTTGAGAACCTTGATGCTGTCAGCACCATATTCGTTCTGATTTGGGTTGGCTGCGCTGTCCGCAGACGGGTTATTTTCGGAGTTTTCCGGGATTTGATCTGTCATCTGCAGACTATAGGCCCCAAGGCCGAAAAGCCCAAGGGAAAGCGGCAATAAGGGGCTATTTTTCCACAATCTTTTGCGCCTATCGCCTGTCGCGTTTTTTGGTGGCGGCCTGCGGCGAAAAATTAAGCGGTGAAAGTTTTCGATATCGCGCTAAATCATCAAATGCGCATTTGAGGGATAGGCACAAAACGTCATGGATATCGAGACTGAACTGGAAAAGAGCTTTGGCGACTTTGGCGCACTTATCGGCGCTTGGGGTGCAGAAAAACCCGACGCGCAAGCACTCGCTGACAAGTTCACGACGGTTTCCTGGAGCCAAGTTGCGCAGTCGACGTCACGCATTGCCGCCCAGCTTCAGCGTGATGGCCTTCAGCATGGTCAGGCGGTCGCCATTTTGGGCATGAGCAACATCAATTACGCGCTGGTGTATTTGGCCGCAGTGCGTGCAGGCGGCTGCGCTGCGCCGCTGACAACATCGGCTACCCCGGCACAATTGTCCGCGATGTTGCGGGACTCAGGTGCGATGCATCTCTTTGTCGATGCGGCAAAGCTGGCTGAGCTCGGCGGTATAGACTTGGGCGATGTGCGCGTCGTCATATTGGATAATGGCGACGCAGCGCACCCAAGCCTTGACGCTTGGATGGCCGAAGAGGGTGCGACATTTGCAGCAGCCGCACCTGCGCCGACTGACCCGTTCAACATCATTTATTCGAGCGGAACGACAGGAACGCCAAAGGGCATCATCCATTCGCACGCCATGCGCTGGCACCAGATGGCAGGTGGTTTCAAATCCATTTACAGTCGTGACACCCGTTCGTTGGTCTCCACGCCCTTATATTCCAACACGACGCTCGCCGTGTTCCTGCCGACCATGTGCCATGGTGGATTTGCGCGGATCATGGATAAATTTGATGTCACCGGCTATCTTGACCATGCGCAGGCCGACCGGACAACGCATACCATGCTGGTGCCCGTCCAATATCAACGCCTCATGGCGCATGATGGTTTTCCCAATTACGATCTTTCGCATTTCATCATCAAATTTTGCACCAGCGCGCCATTCCCGGCTGAGTTAAAGGCCGATGTCGTCAAACGCTGGCCCGGCGGGCTCGTCGAAATTTATGGGATGACCGAGGGCGGCGTGGTCTGCATGTTGCAGGCGCATAATTTCCCCGACAAGCTGCACACCGTCGGTCAGCCCGTGACGGGCCATGAACTGATCGTCCTTGATGACGACGACAATCGCCTTCCCGCTGGATCAAAAGGCGTTTTGACCGGCCGGTCACCCACCATGATGTCCGGCTATAAGAACCAGCCGGAAAAGACGCGCGAAATGGAATGGCGCGACGAGGATGGCAATATCTGGCTCAAAACCGGCGATATCGGGATCGTCGATGAAGACGGCTTTGTCTCCATCGTCGGGCGCGCGAAGGATATGATCATCTCCGGCGGGTTCAACATTTACCCCAAAGATCTGGAAGAGCTACTGGAGGCGCAAGCGGAGGTGGCAGAGGCTGCCGTGGTCGGCATGCCGTCGGATGCATGGGGCGAAACCCCGGTCGGCTTTGTGCTGTTGCATCCCGACGCCAGCAGCACGCTTGACGCTATCTTGGATCGGGTGAATGGGCAGCTTGGCAAAACCCAGCGCATATCGGTGCTATATCCCATCGACGAAATGCCGCGCAGCCATATCGGCAAGTTGCTGAAAACCGATTTGCGGACATTGGCGGCGGAATTGCAAAATGGACGGTAAATTTGGCCCCGATCTGGCGGCGGTCATTTCCGTTCTGCAGACGGCACTGACACCCGCCTTTTTGCTGGTTGCGGTGGGCAGCCTGCTCAATGTCCTCACCGGCCGACTGTCGCGCATTGTTGACCGGTCACGCGACCTGCAGCGGCAATATGCCCAGACCGACGGGAAAGCGCATGAACGGGTCGTCACCGAACTGCGTATCATTGAAAAGCGCATGCGTGTGGTGGGAAGATCGATCTTGTGCGCGGTGTTATCCGCAATTTCGGTGTGCATCATGATCGTTGTGTTGTTCGTCATGGGGCTCACCAATATTTCCGCGGCATGGATAGCCGTAGCCGTATTCATGCTGGCACTGGCGCTGTTGTCGGCTTGCCTGTTTCAATTCGTGCACGAGATCCGCCTGGCAACTTATGCGATATATGTGCCAGAGGAATATCTTGAGCTGCCGGCGCCTAAGGAACGCAAACGGCGTAAGACGATGTAACGCGCAGGCGGGTAGTTAGCTTGCCTTGCTGCCCAATAATTGAACGCGCGCGACAACTTCGTCGCGGATCGTCGGCGTCACAAACTTGCCAATTTCGCCACCATATATGGCGATTTCCTTCACCAACCGTGACGCGATGGGCTGAAGCGAGACATCGGCCATCAGAAACAGCGTTTCGACGCGGTCATTCAGCTGGCGGTTCATACCCGTGAGTTGATATTCATATTCGAAATCGGTGACGCCGCGAATGCCGCGAATGACCGTGCTTGCGCCTTGCGCTTCGGCAAAATCCATCAGCAGTGAATTGAACCCGACAACGCGGATATGATCTGCACCGATTGTCGCAACTTCGCGTTCGACCATCGCAATACGCTCTTCATCCGCGAACATCGGCGATTTCGACGCGTTGGTGGTAACGCCAATGATGAGTTCATCGACAAGCTTTGCGCCGCGCCGGATGATGTCCATATGACCCAAGGTAATGGGGTCAAATGTTCCGGGATATACGCCAATCCGGTGGGTCATCAGCGATCTCTTTCCGTGATATAATTTGCAATAGCGCGCAACAAATCCGCCTCTGCGCCATAGCTTGATAGATAATCATTGGCTTGCTGGACCAGCATTTCGGCCTGTTGCTTGGCGCGATCAAGACCCATCAGCGACACAAATGTGCCCTTGCCTGCCTCGGCATCTTTCTGCAGCGCCTTGCCAGCCAGTTCTGGGTCGCCCTCGACATCCAAAATGTCATCGGCAATTTGAAAGGCGAGGCCAATGTCGCGGGCATAGCCCCGCAAATGCGTGCGGCCTTCGGGTGGGATATGGCCCAAAATGGCGCCCATTTCAACGCTTGCGGCAATAAGCGCGCCGGTTTTCAACGCCTGCAGCCGCATCACCGTTTGCAAATCGAACGCTGCGTTCTCCGCCTCAATGTCCATCATCTGGCCACCAGCCATGCCTTCAGGGCCACTGGCCAGCGCCAGCGTCGACACCAGCTCGCCACGCACAAATGGGTCGCTATGTGTATTGGGATTGGCCAAGATTTCAAAAGCGAGCGCATGCAGCGAGTCACCCGCCAACACCGCGGTCGCTTCGTCAAATGCCCGATGCACGGTGGGTTTGCCACGGCGCAAATCATCATCGTCCATGCAGGGCAGATCGTCATGTACCAGCGAATAAACGTGAATGGCCTCAACCGCCGTACCAACGCGCAAAGCCGTTTTGCGGTCGACATTGAACAAGGCTGCGGTGGCCGTTACCAGCAACGGGCGAAGACGCTTGCCCCCACCAATCGTTGCGTGCCGCATGGCTGCATATAATCGGTCGCGTGCGTCCCCGGGTATTTTCAGCAGCGTGTCGAATTCTTGGTCAACATCTGCCGCAATACGGCTCAGCGCATCTCGAAGCAGCGAAGATGTCGATAGCTCCGACATCACATTCATCCCGCGTCGAACGATGTGGTGCCCGTTGGCGCACCGTCAGGGCCAAGGGTAATCGCTTCAATCCGAGCCTTCGCCATATCAAGCCGTTGCTGGCACAACGCCCGCAGCGTGTTGCCGCGCTCGTATAATGCAATGGATTCATCAAGCGGCGCTTCACCGCTTTCCAGCTTGTGGACGATATCCTCAAGCGCGCGCAGCGCCTGTTCGAAATTCAGTTCAGCAACGTCGTCAGTCATCACACTGCAATGACGGCGAGCGGGCGACGGGTCAAGTGTTCGCGCTACCGAATTTTATACGCCGGACTTTAACAACCAGTCGTGGAAAATCTTGACGGCGCGCTGCTTCAGTGCGCGGGGGCGGCACACGAACCAGTAGCTATAGGGGCTTTCAACCTCTGTATCGAAAAGACGCGTCAGGCGTGGGTCGCGCGCATCCGAAAAATGGCTTCCGTGCATGATCGCGACGCCCAGTCCATTGGCGGCTGCTTCAAGCATCAAAGCGCCGCTATCCAAACTATCAATGGCGGCGGGTTTTAATCGGGGTACGCCCATGGCTTGGCGCCAGGCATCGAATATCATGGGCATATCGCTGTGGACCATGATCGTATGTTTGGCCAAATCCTCGGGCTTTTGCACATTATGTTCTTTGGCCCATTGTTCCGAAGCGATCGCATAGACAAGGTTACGGTCGAGGCGAACGCTGTAGAGTTTTGGGTCAACCTCAGCAGCGATGATAATCGCGGCATCGATGACATCGCCCAACAGGTTTTCCGCATGGCCAGAGGTATCAACGTCGATATGCAATTTCGGGAACGCTTTGCGCAATTCCGGGAGGCGCGGGATAAGGCGCTGTGAACCGAAAAGCGGAAGCAAGCCGAGGCGCAGGCGATATTCGCCGCCACGGCCAGCAAGCTCTTCAACCGCTTCGGCCATCGCGTCCATCGCGGGCTCGACGGCAGCCAGCAAGGTTTCGCCATCGGCGTTAATGACCATGGCTTGGGCACGACGGTCGAACAGCGATTTGCCGATAAAGTCTTCCAGCGCTTTAATGCGGCGGCTTAAGGCGGGGGGTGACAGCGCCAATTCACTGGCGGCCGCTTTGGCCGAACCCAATTTGGCAACGCGCAAAAAGGCTTCCAATGACCGTAATGGTGGCAATCTGCGCATATGTTCCCCCGTTTTGTCGCACTGCAACAAAAGTGACTTGATTCTGCGATCGTGCAAATGCCGCGGAATTCATGATATTCTTATAAATAGCAGTTGCAGGATATGCAACTGCTATTGCACTGTTCGCACTTGCACAAAAAATGAAAACTCGCGATAGGGGACCAGCCTTATAGGCATCCTCTCCTAAAGACTTTTTCAGGGTCGGCTTCGGTCGGCCCTTTTTTTGCGTAAAATCTGTGTCCGTTCGTCGCAATTTTTCGGAACGACAGGCGGCATGCGCCCTAAGCTTCGTCGGGAACAATCAACGCCCGCCTGCCCCAAATGATCAGAAAGACCAATGAGGCAGAGATGAGAATGAAGGTTGCTGGCTCCCACCAGTTCAACAGGGCGACGCCGACTGCTGGTGCGAAAATATAGGCTGCGCCATTAATCGATGCGATTTTACCAGCGACATCGCCTTGCTCGTGCCGCCTGACAGCCAATGAGGCACCTGCGGTAAATCCCGGCCGGAACAGTCCAAAGCCCAACGACGCAATCGCAAAGCCAGTGCTGATGCCGTAAAAATCGTGGCTAACGCCGGTTAATATCGTGCCAATCAGCGCCAGTACCGAACCCCAAAGGACTGAACTGCGTGCGGCGAGCGACAAGATCGGGATCAATCCCCATTGCGCCAACAACGTCGCCATTGCGCCAATGAGCATGACTGAGCCACTGGCCTGCACCGCTTCCCAAGGGCGATCATGCAGCCCAAGGCGATCGCGGACGAGGAATCCGACGACGCCAAGGATGATTGCCTGTGCGTGCCCGCCAATGAGGCCCGCAATAAGCCACGACGCCATTCTTTCATCGCGCCATGGCAAGCGAACTTCTTCATCGGGTAAGGAGCCGAGCGCTTCGCCATCGACGTCTTCGGTATCGAGCGCGTTCATCGACGCAGAATTGGGATAGGCTGCAACCGAACCGCGCGCGGCAAAGCGCGGCGTGTCGTTCGGCAACAGCACATGCAAAGCGATTAGGACAGCGACGCCAAATATAGCAAACATGATCAACGGTCCGGCCAGTCCAAAGGGCGGGAACAACAAATAATGCGCTGTCGCCGGGCCAATGACGGTGCCCACGCCAAATGACGATGCAAGCATCGACAATGCCTTCGTCCGCTCCGCGCGTTCGGTTCTTGCTGCAACATAGGCCTGAACAGCGGGCGGGGCAGCAGAACCAAAACCGCCATAAAGGCTGCGGAAGATCGCAAAGAGTATGAATGTAACGACTGGGCCGATCAGGCCGGCAAGGCCAAGCCACAATACCAACCCGCAAAGACCCATTGATGAGATAAAGCCAATGATGCCGACACTCATCAATTGTTTGCGGCCCCGCCGGTCGGACAAGCGCGCCCATTTGGGGGCGGTGATGACCCATAAAAGTGCAGACCAGCTAAACGCGAGGCTGACCAACACGTCGGGCATATCCAGCTCGCTTGCGATGGCAGGCAATGCTGACTGCATCGCAGTATTGCCCGCGGCGGCGACGAGCATAACTAGGAAGAGGACGACGACCCGGCTATTGGGTATGGCCTGAACTGCGCTCATGGCTTTTTCCAATCATAGCTGCGCGTGACTTCTGCGACATGCAGGCTGTAATCGCTGTACCAAAGATCGCGTCCTGCATCACGCACAGCCATGTGTTCGGGGTGATCGCGCCATGCTTTTGCGCTGGCTTCATCTGTCCAATAGCTGACGGTTATGCCAAGCCCGTCTGACCCCCGCACCGAATCCATGGCGATATACCCCTCTTGTTGCACAGCCAGCGTTTCCATCATCGCGGCTGCGGCTGCATAGCCCGCTGCATCAGCATCGGTCCGCTGCGCCACGAAAATCACTGAAATTGTTCCTCGGGGAAGCTTTGCCATAGCTGCGGCATTAGGACCGATGCGTCAGACAATGCAAGCGTGGCGGAACAGATTATGAATTAATGCGTTTGCATAAACGGAGTCCAATCGTGACTGTCAGAAGCCCGTAACAATTGTCGCCGGACCCATCGCATGACATTTCCAACTTTGGCTAACGCGACGGTGCGTGACCGCATCAAAAGCTGGGCCAGCCGCTTTTTTGGTCCCTGGGGCGTTTTTTTCAAAGGCTTTATCAAGCATCCGGTGATGGTCGGATCGATCATTCCGTCCTCATCAAAGACCGTCAAAAAAATGCTCGCACCCGTGGATTGGGACAATAACAAGCTGTTCGTGGAATATGGACCGGGCATTGGCACATTCTGCCAGCCGGTGCTGGACCGCATGCGTCCCGACGCAACCTTGTTGGTCATCGACCTGAACGAAGATTTCATTGACTATTTGCGCCGCACTATTCGCGACAGCCGCTTTATTGCGGTGCATGGGTCGGCAGCAAACGTAAATGACATTATCAGCCAGTTCGGATTTGCGCATGCGGACTATATTTTGTCTGGGCTGCCTTTTTCGACATTGCCCAACAATCTAGGGGCGGTAATTGCAGCGGAAACGGCAAAAGCCCTTCGGCCGGGCGGCGCATTTCTGGTGTATCAGTTCCGCGCCCGTGCGCGCGATGTTATGGCGCCACATTTTCGTAAAATCGATAGCGGGTACGAACTCTGGAACATCCTTCCATGCCACCTTTTCTGGGGCTGGAAAGAATAGTTACCGGTTGCGCAGCAGGCTGAACTTAATCCGCCGACCGATGCTGTAGTCCACGGAATTAACCAGGAAATATGCAAACGCAGCCTTGAACCGGCTCCAAACATTGTCGCGCGCTTTTAACAAGATAGGCGTTTGTTCTTCGGATTGTGCAACCAACCCATCGATCAACGTACGCATATACAGCGCCAGCGCCTCATCCTTGATACGGACCATGATCTCAAGATTGATGAACATGCTGCGGACGTCTAAATTGGCCGAACCCATATACACCGCGTCATCAATGACTATCAGCTTCATGTGCAGGCGGCGCGGCTGAAATTCGTAAATCTTCGTCCGACGCCGCAGCAGGTAACGGTACAGCAAACGTGCGGCTGGGATGGTGGCCCCATTGTCGGTTTTGCCCGCCAAGACGAGGCGCGATCCTTTGTTCCGCTTTGATACCTTCGCCAATCGGCGCAATATCGTTTGCGACGGGGAAAAATAAGCCGACGCAATGTCGAACCGTTTTCCGACCTGCAAAGACCGTTTGAACGTAAGCGCCCATGGCGAGATCCGGTTTGTCGGTCCGCCCAACAGCCATTGGATTTCGCCGATGCCCGGTCGCCATTGCTGGATAATCGACCGGATTTTACGATAGCGCACCGTTCCGTCGGCCGACGCACCTGCCATGTCGTCGAAGTAGCGCGCCAGACGCGGCACCTCCGGCCCGGTTATAATGATGCCCAGATCTTCCCAGTCATCGTCGCCGGATCGCCCGAAATATTGATCGGTGATGTTGAATCCGCCCACCAAAGCGTGCGTGCCATCGGCTATGAGGATTTTTTGATGATTGCGGATGATATAGCCCAGGCCCTTGCGGGTGCTGAAGCAATGATAGCGTCCGCCCGCATCGGTCAGTTCGTCAAAGAAACGGTCGCTAATCGCGGCAGAGCCAAAGCTATCGATGATCAGCTGTACCTGCACACCGCGATGCGCCGCCTCGACCAACGCCGTCCGCACATCGCGTCCGACCGAATCGTCGGCAAACATATAGAAAAACATCTGAATGGATTTTTCTGCCACCGCGATCAGGCGTAACACCGCATCAAGCCTGTCGTTCGGGGCATGCACCAGATGGAGCTGATGGCCAGCAACCTGAAACTGCTTTCCGGGAAACCCCGGGGTGCCTGATTGCGTTGCCATAACCCAAGTTACCGCTTTGCGCAGGCTACGGCAAGCTGCCTGCCCTTTTCATTGACATTTTCGCTGGTTGTCTTTAGGCGCGAGCAACTTCCCGAAATTCCGAAGAATCAGGAGCCAAGATGGCACGCGTTACTGTTGAAGATTGCATCGACAAGGTCACCAACCGGTTTGACCTCGTATTACTCGCCGCAGAACGCGCGCGTGAAATCTCTGGTGGTGCTGAACTGACTGTTGATCGTGATCGCGATAAAAACCCCGTTGTGGCTTTGCGCGAAATCGCTGAAGAAACCGTGCGTCCAGACCAGCTGAAAGAAGGCCTCGTGCAGTCGCTTCAGAAGGTTCAGGTGGACGAAGATGAAGAAGCCGATGCAGTCGGCTCGATCAGCCTTTCGGCAGAAGCACTTCGCCTCACCGCCGCTGCTCCCGCACGTGGCGCAGGCATGCAGCGCGATTACGACCGGTAATATAGCGCACATATATTGAAGAAAGAGGCCCGGCTTGTCCGGGCCTTTTCTTTTGGCATTCCCGCACGGATGAAGCCTCGTGACGAAATAGGGTTTATTTAGGCTCGACCTAACACGGAAAACGGCGGATGACGATCTCGCGCCAGGCATCCCGGACGGTTTGAATGCGCCTGCGTTCTTGGGGAATGCTCGCGAAACCCTCCAGAAATTGCTCGGCGGTTAGACGGTATTTTTTGGGTGCGCAAAACAACGGCTTGCCCGCAGCATGCGCTTGTTCATTTTCGGCTTTGACGGAAGCTGCGGCTGCTTGAAACAGCCGTGCCATCGGCTTGATCTCTTTTGAGAATACCGCACCCATGCCCTTTTTCTTGAGGGCGAGCGCCTTCACATAAAATGTTTCCGCATCCATGGCTTGGGCAGGAACGGCACACAGCAGCGCACCGCTGGCAATAAGCACAGCGAATTTCATATTTGCGACCTCAACTCTCTCGTCAACCGGACTAGAGCGTTGAGGTTATCTTGCAAAGATGAAAATCAGACGCCTTGTGGCGTTACGTCACCAACGGGTGATGATTTGCGACGACCTGCCTTTGGAATGGCCGTGCCCACTGTCGGGATGGACGATGGTTGCGCAATCTTGCCATCGTCGCGTTCGAACTTGCCGGTTTCAAGCAGCTGCTTGATCTCATCACCGGACAGCGTTTCAAACTCCAACAATGCGTTGGCCAAAAGATGGAGCTGCTTGTCGTGCTTTTTCAAAAGGTCGGTCGCGCGCTTATGGCCACCTTCAACCAGCTTACGAATTTCAGCATCGATTTTACGCGCTGTCTCGTCTGACATCGCCGACCGCTGCGACATGCCATAGCCAAGATAACCTTCCTGCCGCTCTTCATATTGCAGCGGGCCCATTTCGTCGGACATGCCCCATTGGGTGACCATGTCACGCGCAAGGCTCGTGGCATATTGGATGTCGCTTGAGGCGCCGGAGCTGACTTTGTCGTAGCCGAAGATCAACTCTTCCGCCACACGGCCACCCATCGATACCGACAGGTTAGCGTGCATCTTGTCGCGATGATAGCTGTAATTATCACGCTCGGGCAGGCGCATGACCATACCCAGCGCGCGACCGCGCGGAATGATGGTCGCCTTATGGATGGGATCCGACGCCGCTTCATGGATCGATACAAGCGCGTGTCCGGCTTCGTGATAGGCGGTCATTTTCTTTTCGTCTTCGGTCATGACCATGGACTTGCGCTCGGTGCCCATCATCACCTTGTCTTTCGCATCCTCAAATTCGCGCATCGCAACAAGGCGTTTGCCGCGGCGTGCCGCCAACAGGGCAGCTTCGTTGACGAGGTTGGCAAGGTCAGCGCCGGAGAAACCGGGCGTACCACGTGCAATGACGCGGCCATCGACATCAGGCGCCAAGGGCACTTTCTTCATATGGACTTCGAGGATCTTTACGCGGCCATCAATGTCCGGACGCGGTACGACGACTTGTCGGTCGAAACGGCCGGGACGCAGCAGCGCAGGGTCAAGCACGTCGGGGCGGTTTGTGGCGGCAACGATGATGATGCCTTCATTCGCTTCAAAGCCATCCATTTCAACCAGAAGCTGGTTCAGCGTCTGTTCGCGCTCATCATTCTGGTTGCCAAGGCCAGCGCCACGGCTACGGCCAACGGCATCGATTTCGTCGATGAAGACGATGCACGGTGCGTTTTTCTTTGCCTGCTCAAACATGTCGCGCACGCGGCTTGCGCCGACGCCCACGAACATCTCAACGAAGTCCGAACCTGAAATTGAAAAGAAGGGCACGCCTGCCTCACCCGCAATGGCGCGTGCCAGCAAAGTCTTACCTGTACCCGGCGAACCCACGAGCAATGCCCCCTTGGGAATCTTGCCACCCAGGCGGCTGAACTTATGTGGGTCTTTCAAAAATTCGACGATTTCCTGAAGCTCTTCACGTGCTTCATCAATGCCGGCAACATCATCAAAAGTGACCTTGCCATGCTTTTCGGTCAGTAGCTTTGCCTTGGACTTACCAAAGCCCATCGCGCCGCCAGCGCCGCCACCCTTTTGCATTTGGCGCAACACGAAAAATGCGATGCCCAAGATCAGCAGGAATGGCAGTGCCTGATATATGAGGATCAACAGCAGGCTGGGTTGTTCTTCGGCCTTCGCCTCGACCACCACGCCTTTTTCAATCAGCAAGGAAGGGAGGCTGGAGTCATTTGGAAGCGGAACCGTGACGAACGTTTCGTCATTTTGCATTTTGCCGCTGATACGGTCAGGCGCGACGGCGACAGATTTGACTTCACCTGCCTCAACCTTGTCGCGGAATGACGAATAAGTGATGCCGTTGGTCGGCGTGGATGAGCCGTTGAAAATGGAGGCGACGACCAGAAGCGCCACAATGATGGCTGACCAGATGGCCATATTCCGCAGCATCGGGTTGCTCTTTGGTTCTTGCTCGTCGTTCATCATCACTGCCTTGATTTCAGCCCCGCGCCAAATACGCGGAGATACTGGTGCAATGTAGGCGCGATTATGTGAATGACAATATAGGGATTGGCAAAATTCCGGTCGGCATAAACTTAGTTTCGCCGCGGCGGCGCCATGGTAAACCGCCAATTGTCGCCGCCTTCGCATTTGACAGCACCCATGGTGGCGGTGCGCCCGTCCGAAAGTTCGGAAAGCAGGCGGTCAATCGCATCGCCGCGCGGGGCCAGTTCGGGTTCCAGCATTTGCAGGCAATGGATCAACAGGCGGCGTTGCATCTCGCGCGGGACATCGCGCGCATTGCAGATGATCGCGTCCGTATCGCGCTGCACCCTTTCTTGCGTGAGTGTTTCGGTCATCCAGTTTAGCGCTTCTGAGGCATCTGCCAGTGCGCTGGCGGTGCGTCCGGCACGGTCGGCGCGAAAGGGGTGCTGTGTGTTCGCCAGCCAATGGCGCATCGCGACCCGTTCAAAATCGGTATTCACGTTACTGGGGTCCTCCACCGGATTAAGCCCAGCGGTCGCGCAAATCGAAATCAACTCGTCTTTCGTGAACCCCAATAATGGCCGCAATATATGCCCATTTTTCGACCGGATAGCCGATAGCCCATCAATGCCGCTGCCGCGCGCAAGGCGCATCAAAACGGTTTCAAGCTGATCGTCCGCATGGTGGGCTGTGGCGATATACGCACAATCATGCTGCTCTGCCGCCTGCGCCAACAATGCGTATCTTGCATGTCGGGCGGATGATTGAATATTTCCGCTGATTTTTTCGGCAGGCGATAAAATAACGTGCGGCACATGCATGTCGTTGCAGACGCGCTGCACATATTGTGCTTCGTCGGCAGATTCTGGCCTTAACGCATGATCGACGGTCGCCGCGACAACGCGGTCGGGCATGGTTTTGTGCAACAATATCAGCAGCGCCAGGCTATCGGGCCCGCCGGATACCGCGCACAATATGCGCGCACCCGCCGGGACATGCAGCGCATTTACCGCGCCGTTAAAGCGGTCGAGATGCGCAGCGTCGACGGTTACTTGCACTTCGCGCGCGTTTTACCGGCAGTGACCCGATCCGCCAGGCGGCCGCTGGCAACGTCGGGATAGGCTTTTGTAAGCTCACCATATGCTTCGCAAGCCTCAGCCGTTTTGCCGAGGTCGGTTAAAGCTGACCCTAAGAAAAACAGACTGTCGGGTGCACGTTCGCCACGCGGGTCTGCTTTGTAGTTATCGTAGAAAACTTTAACGGCGGTTGCAGGCTTTTTGTCGTCGAGCCACGCCCGTCCGAGCAAGTTGCGCAGGAAGCTTGCACGTCGGTGCTTTGGATATGTTTTAAGCGTTTCTTCCAGCGTTGCTTGCGCTTCTGGGTAGAATTTCGCTTCCCACAATCTGAAGCCATAAGTGTAGCCATCGTCAAAAGCGTCGCCAGTGGCGGGCCGTTCAATGGCCGCAACTGCGGCAACGCGCGCGGCACTTGGCTTTGCTGCCGTAGCCACCGGCTTGGCTGCTGCTACAACGGGTTTTGGCTTGACGGTCACTGCTGCGGGCACAGGTGCCGCGGCAGGTAAGACGCTTGGAGCGGTTGTGACCTGTGCGGTTACCGGCACAGCGGTATCCTGCGGCGCACTCGCCAGCTGCGCGCTCGCCAGTTGCGCCTCCAAGATTTTCAAACGCGCTTCGAGGCCACGCATATTGTTGCCCTGCTGCTCGACCTGACCCGTCAAAGTCGCCAGCTGCGCTTCCAACGCATCGACACGCACCAACAGGTCAGACGTAGCTGAGGTCGTGGAGGGGGTCTCGGGCTGGGCAGTGGTTGGCGACTGGATGTCAGGCGCGATAAATTTGCCAGCACCTGCGGGAAAGACCTGACGCTGGACAGCGCGCATTTCTTTTTCAAGCTTGCCCACGCGTCCGTCAATATTTGCATCTTGCGCAACTGCGGATGCGCTGAGTGCAAATGCTGCGCCGCTCAACAAAGCAAGCCGAAAATTCATTGCTCATTCCCCTTAAACCGACAAGTTTGGACGTATCGCTGATTGGACCAACGCGACAAATAACCATCACACCATTTTAGTGCAAAGAAAACCTGATTTTATTTAGATTTATAAGGCGTTGTCGGTGCTTTGCTGTGCAGGGTCAGCATTATTTGCGGGCAGAGGCGCGATCGGCGCTGTGGCGGCTGGCTTTACTGAGATCGGTGACGTGACCGGTTTATCGGCTGGCGCAGCATCTGTGAGTGTCAGGCTTCTGAAAATCAAATATGCCGCCAGTGCCACCGCCGCGATTGCGGCCGACGTCCATGCGAGTGTTTTCGAAGGCACGCGCGCCGGGTCGGCTGGTTCGTAGTTTTGAGCTGGTGCCTGATAGCCTTCATGGCCACTGCGCGCCAATTCCCAGCGCATCGCCTCACTAATTGTCGCAGCATCCATTTCGACAGCATTGGCATAAGATCGCGCGAAACCAAGCGTGTATGTTTGGCCAGGGAGGGCATCAAAATTTGATTGCTCGATAGCTTCCAGGTGGCGAGTCGGCACGCGGGTTTTTGCCGCAATATCAGAAAGACTTAAACCCAGCCGTTCGCGGCCTGCTTTCAGCTGGCTACCTACGGATCCGTGTCCTTCGTCAACAGTCGCTAATAAGTCCACTGCAATCTCCACGCCCCGTTTTTTCTACCTCTTTGTGCAGTTATGCGGACAATGGTCATCTTCTTGACAAAGTCAACGACGATAACAACTTTTGACCTTTGGGAAATCCTGCAATTTAGCCGGTTTCAATGCCTTGGCTCGCTGCCCATATTGCCAGCTCTTCACGCAAATTCCCGGTGGGATTTTTCAGCAGCTCGTCCATCTTCTTGCGAATGTCGGCATGGTTGGTCGTGCGCACCATCGCTTTTATGGGGCCCACGGCCGCTGGCGTGATCGACAAGCGATGGATGCCCAAGCCAATCAAGGCGAGTGCTTCAAGCGTCCGCCCACCCATTTCGCCACATACCGCGACGTCGACTGGATAGCCGTCCGTTGTCTGAACCACGCGCCGAATGAAACGCAAAATGGCGGGACTCAACCAATCATATCGTTCGGCCAAGCGCGGATCGGCACGGTCTGCTGCAAACAGGAACTGCGTGAGGTCATTTGTGCCAATTGACAGAAAATCGATTTTAGGCAGCAAAATATCGAGTGTTTCGGCCAGTGCCGGCACCTCAAGCATTGCCCCATAACGGATTTTTGTCGGCAGCCGTTTCTTTTGCCGACCCAAAAATTGCATCTGGCCTTCAAATATTTCCCGGGCCGCGTCAAATTCCCACGGCTCTGACACCATGGGAAACATAACGTTCAATGTGCGGCCTGCGGATGCTTCAATGAGTGCGCGGGCCTGCGCCTTCATCAGCCCTGCATGATCCAAAGACAGGCGCAGCGCGCGCCAGCCGAGAGCAGGGTTTTCTTCCTCGCTCGTTTCGTCTTTCAAATAGGGCAGGGGCTTGTCGCCACCGATATCGAGCGTGCGAAAAATGACTGGCTTGTCGCCCGCCGCTTCAATGACATCGCGATAAAAACGTTGCTGACGCTCACGTTGCGGCAGCGTGGCAGATATCAGAAACTGAAATTCTGTGCGGAACAGGCCCACACCTTCGGCGCCGGTGGTGGCCAAGGCGGACATATCGTCGCGCAATCCGGCATTGATCATTAACGTCACCGGCACGCCATCATTCGTAACCGATGCCGCGTCACGCATCGCTGCATAGCGTGCTTTTTTCTTTTGCCGGTCGACCAGATCATGCTGGAAAAGCTCTTCGGCAGCTGACGATGGCCTGACGATGACGCTTTTTTCGTCGGCGTTAAGGAGCAGCATGTCTCCATCGCGGACCTTGTGGCGAATGCCTTGTACGCGGCCCAGCACGGGGATACCCATCGCGCGCGCGACAATCACGACGTGCGCCGTGAGAGACCCTTCCTCAAGCACCACGCCGCGCAGACGGCGTTTGTCATATTCGAGCAGTTCAGCCGGGCCCAAATTGCGCGCAATCAGGATCGAGTCTTTTTTCAGACCGAGTTGCGCAGCGGTGCTCATCTGACCCGACACAATCCGCAGCAACCGGTTGGATAGATCTTCCAGATCGTGCATGCGGTCTGCAAGCAGCGCATCGTCAATCTGACGCATACGCATGCGGGTGCGTTGCTGGACGCGTTCGATGGCGGCTTCCGCCGTCAGGCCGCTGTCGATTGCCTCGTTAATGCGGCGGCTCCAGCCTTCGTCATATGCGAACATCTTATAGGTCGCGATGACCTCTTCATGCTCGCCGCCCGTGCCGAAATCAATTTGGCTCGCCATGCGGTCGATTTGTTCGCGCATTTTGTCAAAGGCGGAATAGACGCGGTGACGCTCTGCTTCGATATCCTCAGCGACGGTATGTTCAATGCGGACATTGGGCTGGTGGAAAATAGCAACGCCGGCAGCAGCGCCTTTTACGAGCGGCAGGCCCGTGAGGCTAATCGTGCCGGTGTCATTTCCGCCCCGCGCGCTTGGTTCGTCGACGAGGTCTGCATTGGCGATCAGTTCTGACAGCACCATTGCGACGGTCTGAAGCGCCTCAATTTCGACCTCTTCATATTTCCGTGGTTCGACATGTTGCACGGCCAATACGCCAACTGCGCGTTCGGAACGGACAATTGGAACGCCCGCAAAGCTGTGAAAGCGTTCTTCGCCTGTTTCGGGCACATAACGGAAATTGGGGTGGGCTGCGGCCTCATCCAAGTTCAACGTTTCGACATTTTCCGCAATCGTGCCGACAAGACCTTCGCCTAAGCCAAGTCTGGTGACGTGGACCGCCGCTTCGTTCAATCCGCGCGTCGCAAATAATTCAAGCGCACCATCGCGTAACAGATAGATCGAGCACACTTCGCTCGACAGCGCTTCACCAATGATGTTGACCACATGGTTCAATTTGCCCTGCGCATGGTTTCGCGAGGCCATCACTTCGTGAAGACCGGTCAATATGTTGCGGGCGGAACGGGTAGCGCTTTCCATCTGTCCCATCTAGCAGAGACACAAAAGGCAAGCGATACCCCGCTTGAAATTATTCGTAGTCAGCCAGTTAGGGCCGATTCCTGCATAAGTACGTCCTTAAGATGCAATTTCTGCTTCTTAAGGCTCAGAATGATGCCGGTGTCAGGAAAAGGTCTATGTTCTTCGCGCTGCAACTTTTGTTCAAGATCAGCATGTTTGCTGCGAAGTGCGGACAGATGATTAATATTCACATCATTCTCCTTCAGTGTGAGACTCGGTGGTCCAACAGCCGAAGTAAATCACGAAACATCGCGCGAGTCTTGCCGATAATTTTCCGTTTGGCGGACGCCAAAATCATGCCCCCGCAATCATGCCCGCTTTTAACGATGACTTGTTTGCGCGACTCTGGTTAGAAGGGGGCATGAATGACGACGGCTACCAGCAACAGCTTGAACAACTGAAGATTGAGCATCGCGATTTGGATGATGCCATTACGGCGCTGACCATGCAGTCGGTCGTTGATCAGCTTCAGATTGCGCGTCTGAAAAAGAAGAAGCTGATATTGAAAGACCGAATCATGCGCCTTGAAGATCAGCTGGTGCCCGACATTATCGCCTGACCCGTTACCGTCCCAAATGTTTACAATTGCGCGATGATTGTTTCATACCGGCACAGTCGCAATATGTTGCCGCGATGGGATTGTTTGCACTAACATCGGGGCATAGGCCGTGCCATAAAAGCGTATGAGCAACGCACAACTCGAACTGACCCCTTTATTAGTGGATTCTCTGTACACAGAAGCGATGCTGCGCGCCGATGAAGCGCGCGCCTGTTTTGACCGCAGCTTTGATGCGGGGCATTTGTCTCCGGAAATTTCGGTCGCTTTCGCCTGCGAGTCTCTCAAGGTTACCACACGCCTGATGCACAGCATTGCGTGGTTGTTGAACCAAAAGGCATTGCGGGCTGGCGAAATAACCGAAAGCGAAGCGCGAAACGAAACCAACAATCTGGGCTATGCGCCGGCCAGCGATGGGCCGCTGGTGTTGCAATTTCCCCCGGAGACGCAAGCGCTGATCGGCGCGAGCGAAGAATTATATGACCGGCTTCAACGGCTCAGTGAGAAAATGCGCGCCGCTGTTCCGCAGGCGTCGGAACCACATGCCATGCGCGACCGTTTGCGCGCGTCTTTTTAAGCGTCAAACTGCAGGCTGGCCAAACGGGAATATAGGCCACCTGCCGCACTAAGGGTCGCATGGTCGCCTTCTTCAACTATCTTACCTTGGTCCATCACAATGATGCGGTCGGCCGAACGTACGGTCGCCAGGCGGTGGGCAATGACGATTGTCGTGCGGCCAACCATGAGGCGTTCAAGCGCGTCCTGAACAAGGCGTTCGCTTTCGGCATCCAGCGCACTGGTTGCTTCGTCGAGCAACAGGATTGGGGCATCGCGCAGCAGCGCGCGCGCAATCGCGAGGCGCTGTCGCTGACCACCAGATAGGCGCGCACCGCTTTCGCCCAGAAACGTATCCAAACCCTCTGGCAAGGCACGCAGGAACTCCGCGGCATTCGCTTGCTCTGCTGCCGCCCAAATCGCGGCATCGTCAGCCAGCCAATGACCATAGCGCAAATTGTCCCGTGCAGAGGCGGCGAATAAAACGGTATCTTGAGGAACCAGGGCGATGCGCTGGCGGAACTCGGCTGGATCTGCACTGGTCAGCGCTACCCCATCGATGCGGATGGTGCCAGCCTCAGGGTCGTAAAAACGTTCAGCAAGCTGGAACAAAGTCGACTTGCCTGCGCCTGATGGCCCGACGACAGCGACTGTCTCTCCGGGGGAAATCTTCAGGCTGAAATCGTCAAGCGCAGCAACTTCGGGTCGGGTAGGATAACGGAACCGGACATGCTGAAACTCAAGCTGACCGCGCGCCGGTGGCATGACCACTGGGCTGGCGGGAGGCGCAATTTCGGGTACTTCATTCAGCAATTCTGCCAAACGCGAAGCTGCGCCTGATGCGCGCACAAGGTCCCCATATACTTCGGTCAATGCGCCGAAGGATCCGGCGACAAGTGCGCCATAGAGCACTACGGCGAACAATGTGCCGGAGGATATAACGCCTTCTTTGACTTGGTCCGTGCCTTCCCACACCAGCAGTGTGATGCCTCCGAAAATGAGCGCCATGACCAACGCTGTCAGAAACGCGCGTATCCGTATACGCTTTTTCGCGGCTGCAAATGTGCCCTCTACGGCGTCGGCAAATCTGACGCCCTCACGCGTTTCTTGACCAAATGCCTGAACGATTTTGATTGCGCCAAGGGCTTCGGAAATGATGGTGCCGACGCTGGCGACATTATCTTGGCTGGTGCGCGAAGCCTTTTCCAGCCGCCGACCGAGAAAAACGATTGGCAGTACAACAACCGGAATGCCCGCCAAAAGCCAAATGGTCAGACTTGGAGCTAAGCCAAAAAGCAATGTCACGCCGCCGATACCGATAAAGATATTCCGCAACGCAACGGACACCGTGGTGCCAACAATCTGTTCGATAATCGCCGTATCTGCGGTCATCCGGCTCGCGATTTCGCCGGGCCTATTCTCTTCAAAAAAGCGCGGTGCAAGCCGCAGCAAGTTGCTTTGAACGGCAACGCGGATGTCGCCGACGACGCGTTCGCCCAACCAGCTGACAAAGTAAAAACGGAATGCTGTCGAAACACCAATGATGACGACAATGCCCAGCAACAGATAAAAATATGGCGCGGGGTCGCCGCCATTTTTCGCAAAGCCCTCATCAATAATCAGCCGCAGGCCATATGGGATAGCCAGTGTCGATGACGCTGCTGCTATGAGCGCGAGAAGCGCATATGCAATCTGTCGTGGGTACTTGATCGTAAAGTGCCCGATCATCCGCAAGCTGCCGAAATTAGGCTTTTGTTTTACGACAGGCGCCTCAATGGCGTCGGGTGCAGGCGTTGTCGGAATGTCGGAAATTTCGTTCGTCATTCGGTCCGCCTAGCAGTGCGCCGAAGCGGGAACAATGCGCGACAGATGATGCCGATGCCTTTTTCTATGGTGCAATGCACAATAAACGCTTATGTCTTCCACAAGAATGCCCTGTTTTTCTGGGCCGAAAGACGGAAATCTAAGGATTGCAGATGCTTTATACCGGTTATGATATGCAACGGAGCTGGTTAGCAGGTGCGGGAAAAATTGCACAGGCGCAGGCAGATGTGCTCAAGAATTTCACCGGGCCATTTAGTGTGGGCGGTCTTGCACCCATCGCGGCGTCGGCATTGGATGTGTTTGCGCATTCGGTTTTGCCACGTGGAAAGCCAGCATTCGGATTGGATAATGTTACTGTCGATGGCAAGACGATGCCGGTTCAAGAAGAGAATCTTGCGCGCAAGCCCTTTGGGCAGCTGAAGCGGTTCGTATATGAAGGCAGCAGCGCGAAGCCCCGGTTGCTCATTTGCGCGCCGATGTCTGGGCATTTCGCGACGCTTTTGCGCGGAACGGTCGAGCGCATGATGACAACGCATGATGTCTATATCACCGACTGGAAAGATGCGCGCGATGTGCCGTTGACCGGCGGCGGCTTTGATCTTGAAACCTACATCGATTATCTCATCGAATGGCTGGAATTCATCGGCCCTGATGCTGGCGGACGCGGCGCCCATATGTTGGCGGTATGTCAGCCTTCAGTTCCTGCTTATGCCGCTGCTGCGGTGATGAGCGCGAAGGACCATCCGTTGCGGCCACGTACCTTGACGATGATGGGCGGTCCAATCGACACCCGCGAAGCGCCGACGGCGGTAAACGACCACGCTACACGCCGTCCGCATGAATGGTTCGTACAAAATGTCATTGCGACCGTTCCGCCATATTATAAAGGGTCGGGACGTCGGGTATATCCCGGTTTTCTGCAGCTTTCGGGCTTCATGTCGATGAATTTGGGCAACCATATGATCAGCCATTGGTCGATGTTCTCCGACCTCGTCAAAGGCGACGGCGAAAGCGCGGATCGGCACAAAGAATTTTACGACGAATATCGCTCTGTCTGCGACATGACGGCGGAATTCTATTTGCAGACCGTAGATACTGTTTTTCAGCGTCATTTGTTGCCCAAGGGCGAATTCAACTATCGCGGTAAGCTCGTTGATCCCGGTGCAATTACGGACATCGGGTTGCTCGCGATTGAAGGTGAGCGCGACGACATCAGCGGCCTTGGGCAAACCAAGGCAGCGCTCAACATTGCGACCGCTTTGCCTGATGCGCTTAAGAAATATCATATGGCGCCAGAAGTTGGCCATTATGGCATCTTCAACGGCAGCAAATGGCGCGAAAAGATTGCACCGGTCGTCGAAGACTGGATTGTCAGCCACAATGGCTAAAGCCATTGGTGCTATGTTGCGCTCATGACATTGCACATCACTGCCAATGTTGAACGCTGGCCGGTCGATGGGCAGTTTATCATCGCGCGCGGTGCTGCCCATATTTGCCGATGAAAGCTGCCATGTTGCGGCGGACGTTGCGGGCCGTCATCCTTCCGCTTCGTCACCCTGAACTTGTTTCAGGGTCCATTTATCCTTTCCAGCTCCGGGCGTGCTGCACGATGGACCCTGAAACAAGTTCAGGGTGACGGGGGTGGGGAATGGTTACCTCTGCGTCCTCTGCGCCTCTGCGCGAGTCCGTTTTGCACGAAGAGGCGCAGAGGGAATGCACATGCGGGAATAACAGCGACAGGAATTACGGAGAATTCCTTGCACTGAACAAAATGGCCTCAAACCGTGAAGGTGAGATGTATCCGTTCACGGCCCAATAGAAGTTTTACGCTTTATAACGCATCAAGATACTCAACCTCAGGTGCACCCGCGAGGCAGGGCGCAAGCTTTGGACCAGCAGCCTTGAAATAGTCGCTGGCGCCATGTGCGGTGAGCGCGTCCTGATCGACATATTGCTCGAGCACTTTGTAGACCTGTGGGTTGGACCGCGACCGGGTCAACGTATAAAATACGTTCCCCGGTTCATTGGCCCGAACGGCAGCCGCAAGCTCTGCAAACACCGCCTCAAAGGCTTCGTTTTTGCCGTCGGCGACGGTTAAAGTTGCGATGACACCAATAGCTGACATGCGGCTGCTCCGTTTCGTTTTTAGAAGATTTCAAAAAGGCCGGCTGCGCCCATGCCGCCGCCAACGCACATCGTGACGACGCCATATTTCGCACCGCGACGCTTGCCTTCGATCAACGCATGGCCGGTGCAACGTGCGCCCGTCATACCATATGGGTGACCGATGGAGATCGAACCGCCATTGACGTTCAGCAACTCGTTTGGAATGCCAAGCTTGTCGCGGCAGTACAGAACTTGCACAGCAAATGCTTCGTTCAATTCCCAGATGCCGATGTCGTCCATCTTTAGGCCAAAGCGCTGCAGCAATTTTGGAATTGCGAACACGGGGCCAATGCCCATTTCGTCTGGCTCTGTGCCTGCAACCGCCATGCCGACATAACGACCAAGCGGGTTCAGGCCCTTTTTCTCAGCGACCTTGGCTTCCATCAAGATGGACGCCGAAGAACCGTCGGACAACTGGCTGGCGTTACCGGCCGTGATGGTCATGTCTGGACCAAGCACGGGCTGAAGCGATTGCAAACCTGCGAGCTGCGTATCGGCGCGATTGCCTTCGTCCTTGGCAATCGTGACTTCCTTCTGGCTGACTTCGCCCGTTTCCTTGTTCACGACATTCATCATCGTGGTCACGGGGACGATTTCAGCATCGAAGTAACCGGCTGCTTGAGCAGCGGCGGTGCGCTGCTGCGATTGCAGGGCATATTCGTCCATCGCATCGCGGCTGATGTTGTAGCGCTTGGCCACGACTTCAGCGGTTTGAAGCATCGGCATGTAAATCGAATTGTGCATGGCAACCAATGCAGGGTCGGCCTGAACGCGCATTTCCTTGGTTTGCACCAATGAGATCGAGTCCTGACCACCGGCTGCCATCACATCGACATTGTCGACGATGATTTGCTTGGCTGCAGTTGCGATGGACATCAGGCCCGACGAACATTGGCGATCCATGGTCATGCCCGAAACAGAAATTGGCAGGCCAGCGCGCAACGCAACCTGACGTGCAAGGTTGCCGCCCTGTGTGCCTTGCTGCAGCGCGGAGCCCCAAAGAACGTCATCAATTTCGCCGCCTTCAATGCCAGCGCGCTCAACGGCAGCCTTCAATGAATAGCTGCCGAGCGTTGGCCCGAGCGTTGCGTTAAATCCACCGCGATAGGCTTTGCCAATGGCGGTACGGGCGGTTGATACGATTACTGCGTCACGCATGGTAATGGTTCCTTGAATTAAAAATTATACGAAAAACTGGCTGATCCATTCAGCCTGAAGTGCTGGTTTGTCTTCACCCTCAATCTCGACGGTGAACTCAAGCGTCTGCTGCCATTGGCCAGGGCGCTTTTCAACGAGTTCCAGAAGCTTGAAATGTCCGCGCACCCGCTTGCCCGAACGGACAGGCGCCAGAAAACGCGTTTTGTTGCCACCATAATTGACGCCCATTTTGACGCCTTCGATTTTGGGACAATCGGACTTCGCGCTGAGTACGGGAAAGAGCGACAGGGTCAAAAATCCATGCGCGATGGTGCCACCGAACGGTGTCATCTTGGCCATTTCTTCATTGATATGGATGAACTGGTGGTCACCGGTTGCATCTGCAAATTTGTTGATCATGTCCTGATCAACCAAAATCCATTCAGAAGTGCCGATTTTTTCGCCGACCTTAGTCGCGAATTCCGCTGGGGTAATAGTGGTCATGGTGTGTCTCCTGCAAACTATTTGGCCGCACCGTGGCGGTTTCGAACGTTCAATACAAGCCCCGGCGATTTGCCGTTACGGCAAGCTTGCGCGCCAGCAACCCATCATCCGCGAATCAGGCTTTAGGCGCAGGAGCGGGCGGCGCATAGGGCATGACCATATGGCCATCGGGGGCTGCGGTGAATGTCGTCTGCGTGGGATAGGCAAAGGAAATGCCTTCACGGGCAAACCGGTCGATGATGGCAATGCCAATGTCATGCCGCGCCCGAAACATAACCTCCACATCATCGCTTTCGATATCAAAAACGAGATGGAAATCGAGCGAGCTTGCGGCAAAGTTATTGAACCCAGCGCGGATAAACTGCGCGCCATTGCTTTCGACGACTTCACGCAAAATTTCCGGGATCCGCATCGCAAGGGCGGGCGGGGTTTGGTACACGAGCGTCAGGACGAAGGTGACCCGGCGATAGAGCGTCAGCGTGTTGTTCGTGATTTCCTTCTCGAGCAGCTTGCTGTTCGAGATTATCTTCTCTTCACCCGTCAGTGCGCGCAGCCTTGTGCTTTTCATGCCGATGACTTCGACCCGGGCGATTGTGTTGTCATAAGACACTGTGTCGCCGCGGCGGAATGGCTTATCAAAAATGATCGAAATGGCTGCAAACAGGTCGGAGAAAATCCCCTGGGCAGCAAGGCCAATGGCAATGCCGCCAACGCCGAGACCAGCAACAAGGCCAGTGACGTTAACGCCCAGATTGTCGAGTATCACGATTGCCGCGACGGCGAACAAAACAAAGCTGACGAGCAGCCGGATTAAGACCATCGCACTTTGAAGCGTCTCATGTTCATGCAGCCCTTCGCCGGCGCGCCGCTCAATCATGCCCAAGATGATTTCGCGCAGCCATATCGCCACCTGCACAACGATCGCGATGGTGAATAAGATATCGATGGCATGGGTAAGCGCCGCCGGAGCATTGGCAATCTGGTTCACCAGTTCAATCGACACCATGACCCGAAAAAACTTGCTCGTGCGCGCTAATGTCCGGGCGACGATTGATTTCACATGCGCGCGATGTTCGCTTTCACGCGCAATTTTGGACGCAATGCGTTTCAGCCAGCTGAGCGTGATGAAAACGATAATGGCCATGCCAATGGCTACGCTCAGTTCAAAGACATTGCCCTGAACCCACGTCACTGTTGCGTCCCAATAATATTGGAACCTTGGAATGACCGCGTCTGGTTGAATGCGCTGAATTACAGGTACGGATTTTGCTGTCATATTTTATGTGTAAGGCCGAATGCGCCGCTTAACAACCTTTTGGCGCGCGCTAATCCTCCAGTAAGAGCGCGTCGATAATCATGCGGTATTGGCCGCCCAGTATCGCGGTCTCGGTTATGGCGATGTCTGCAACCAGCTGACCCGGCAACGAAAATTCGTGATTTTCCAGCAGCTGTGCGACGACCGAACGCTGTTCTGCGGCGGTTATTGGCAATGCAAGGGACAGACATATTTGGGCACCGCCAAATGTAAGGCTATGCCAAGGCCGCTCGTGCAATATCGCGATGCTTGCTTGGGGCATTAAAGCCTGAAGCGCACGAACAAGGCTGCGGGACGGTGCTTGGTCCGTCATAGCCGTTCACTCGCATGTGCGTCGGGGCTATCGCCATAGCTGCACATGAATGCGCGCAGTTTTTCCTCCATTTCGGGTCGGATTTCGCGACCCATTCTGATGTCGAGCACGAGTCGCGGATCGCGCGCCGCCAAGCGCCCGAACTTGGTGGGAGGTAGGTCCTGATCACGCAGAAACCGTTCAATCAGGCGTTTGATGTGCATAATGTCTCCTCCATGTTCGACCCGGATTTGCTTGCCCGAATCAGTTAGAACAAATATAGAACAAAGGTGATAGGATAAATCCTACAAGTCTAGGATATTTCCAACCGAAGCGGAGGGATGACCATGGAGGAAGAACCAAGAGCTGCTCTGGAACGGCTCATTTTGGAAAGCGGCGAAGATTTTGCCGGATTGTCAAAGCTGGTGGGTCGCAATCCGGCTTATATCCAACAGTTTATCAAACGCGGAACGCCCAAGAAGCTACCCGAAACCGAGCGCGGCATATTGGCCCGATATTTTGGTGTTGATGAGGCTTTGTTGGGCAAATCATCAGAGGCCGCGGTGACGTCCGGAATTCGCCTCATTCCGAAACTGGCGGTTGGTGCTTCTGCAGGTGCCGGGGCTATCCACGATGGGGAGGCGCTTGCCGGCAAGATTGGGTTTGATGAAAAATGGTTGCGCAGGATGGGGCTTGATCCAGCTAAGCTCTCTCTCATCCGCGTGGACGGTGAATCGATGTCACCCACGCTTAATCATGGTGACGATATCATGGTCGACAACCGCGCGGCGGCCCAAGCCGTGCGTGATGGCATTCATGTTATCCGGTTGGACGATATGTTGATGGTCAAACGTCTGGCGCAAGGGCCGCGGGGGCGGCTGTCGGTCCTTTCCGACAACCCCAATTATCCCGACTGGCCAGATGTGGACGGCGCAACTGTTACGGTCATCGGCCGCGTGGTGTGGGCAGGGCGTCGGCTCTGAACGCTTGCCTCGCGCGCTTCAGTCGGCCACATAGTGCCGCATGTCGAACGTCACATCTGCCGCACCCAAAGCACCACCCTTAAAAGCCGCCATCATTCCGGTGACGCCGCTTCAGCAAAATTGTACGCTGTTTTGGTGTACCGAAACGAACAAGGCGGCGCTGGTCGACCCGGGTGGTGATCTGGATAAGTTGAAGGCCGCTGTGGCGCAGACGGGGGTCGAGCTCGAAAAGCTATTGGTAACGCACGGCCATCTTGACCATTGCGGCCAGACCGGCATGCTCGCCAAAGAATTAGGCCTGCCGATTGAGGGGCCGCATGAAGAAGACCGCTTCTGGATTGCAAAGCTCGACGATGACGGCGCACGCTGGGGTATGGAAGCGCATACGTTCGAACCAGATCGCTGGCTGGTGGATGGCGACACGGTCACCGTGGGTAACCTGACGCTCGATGTCATTCATTGCCCCGGACACACGCCGGGGCACGTGATTTTTCATCACGCGCCCAGTCGTCTTGCAATTGTCGGTGACGTCCTGTTTCAGGGCTCTATCGGCCGCACCGATTTTCCACGCGGGAACCACGCGGACCTCATCAATGCCATTACGACAAAGCTATGGCCGTTGGGGGATGATGTTACCTTCATCCCCGGTCACGGACCAACCAGCCAGTTCGGTTATGAGCGACAGCATAATGCATTTGTCGCCGATGACGTGCTGGCTGCCCGGTGATTTAAAGCACCGCTGTGTAAACGCGGGCGAGAGCCCATCCAGCGAGCCCGAGCAGCGTCAGCATGGAGGTCAGCGTGCCGACCATGCGTCCCTTGCCCAATGCGCCGCCATCCATGCCCAGACCATGCGCAAGCCGACCAACGATATAAAGGATGCCCAGGCCCCATAGGCAGTTGTTCGTGCCGCCAGTTGCTTCAAGTGCGGCAATCAGGACCAAGACGAATGGCGCGCTCTCGACGAAATTGGCATGTGCGCGCATCCGCCGGATAACAAATTCGCTGCCGCCATCGCCGATCGAAACGCTTTCTTTGGTCCGTGCTTGCCCACAGCGTATCATAAGCCAAATGTTCACCAAAGCGGCGCCTGCAGCGATGGTAAGGGTTACGGGTAAACTCAACATATATTCTCTCCCTGTTTGTCTGGGGAGCTTATCTGCTATCTCACGGGTTGCAAAGCCCGGAAAAAGAAGTATAGCGCGCGGCTCACACAGACATGTGCGGTTGACTTAGGCTGATTCTGGCGATTGCTTGCCACGACCACCTCTTTCGCCTAGCATGCCCTAGAACTTATTGATTTTGAAATGGAACAGGTGCCGAGATGGCTGTCCCCAAAAGAAAAACATCCCCTTCGAAGCGCGGCATGCGTCGCAGCCATGATTCGCTGACTGTTGCAGCGTATCAAGAATGCCCAAATTGCGGCGAACTGAAGCGTCCGCATCACCTGTGTGATGCTTGTGGCCATTATAATGGCCGCGAAGTGGTGGCAGTCGCCTGATCCTTCCTAAAGGAGAATAATAGGTGTCCACGAAACCGCGTATCGCCATAGACGCGATGGGCGGTGACGAGGGCGTACCTGTTATGATTGCAGGTGCGGCGTTGGCGCGGCACCGGCATGAAAGTTTCAACTTTCTTTTGGTTGGGGATGAAGTCCGCATCAAAGCGGCGCTCGATAAGCATCCCAATCTGCGCGCGGCCTCTGAAATCCTGCACACCGACGATGTCGTAACGGCGGATGACAAGGTCAGCGCAGCTTTGCGCAAGGCCAAGACCAGCTCCATGGGCATGGCGATAAACGCCGTGAAAACCGGAGAAGCCAGCGCTGCAGTCAGCGCAGGCAATACCGGCGCGTTGATGGCCACCGCAAAACTCGCCTTACGGACCATGCCCGGGATCGACCGGCCAGCGCTTTCTGCGCTTTTACCGACGCTTGAAGACACCGACGTGGTGATGCTCGATTTGGGCGCAAACACCGAGTGCGAAGCGAAAAACCTGGTTCAGTTCGCCATCATGGGCGCGGCCTATTCCCGCATCATTTTCGGTTTTGACCGCCCGCGGGTTCGGCTTTTGAACATTGGCACAGAAGAAATGAAAGGCACCGATCAGCTGCGCGATGCGGCCTTGCATTTGCGCAATGCAACGGGCCTGCACATGGATTTTCAGGGATTTGTCGAAGCGGACAAAATCAACCGCGGCGAATGCGACGTTGTCGTTTGCGATGGTTTCACGGGAAATATCGCGCTGAAGTCCATTGAGGGTACTGCGCGGTTCGTGACAGATTTGCTGCGCCGCGCGTTTACAAGCTCGGTACGGTCAAAATTCGGCTTTCTGGTGTCGCGCCCCGCGACTGAGTTGCTGCGCCATCACCTTGACCCTAATAATCACAATGGCGCCGTCTTCATGGGGCTGAACGGTGTCGTGGTAAAAAGTCACGGTAGCGCCAACGTGAAGGGCGTGGCGAACGCAGTCGAAGTCGCCGCGCGGCTGGTGGAAGAAGATATTACGGCGCGCATCACCCAAGATCTGGCGCGGGTGCAGGCCGAATGACGGTTCCGACCCTTCATGCCGTTATCAAAGGCACAGGGTCCGCGCTTCCGCGCAACCGCGTTTCAAACGCCGAACTTGCTACCAAAGTCGACACGACGGACGAATGGATCACCGAACGCACAGGTATCAAATTTCGCCATATCGCTGAACCTGATGAAACGACATCCAGCCTTGCGATAGAGGCGTCGCGCAACGCGCTTGAGGCGGCGAATATGGCCGCGTCCGACATTGATCTGATTATTTTGGCGACGGCAACTCCCGACCAGACATTCCCTGCATCGGCCACCATCGTTCAGCACGCGCTCGGCTGCAATGGCGGCGTGGCCTTTGATGTCGCTGCGGTATGTTCGGGGTTCCTGTACGCATTTTCGGTGGCGGAAAGCATGATCCGCGCAGGATCGGCGCGTAACGCATTGGTGATCGGCGCAGAAACCTTCAGCCGCATCTTGGACTGGGAAGACCGCACAACCTGCGTGCTGTTTGGTGATGGTGCCGGCGCAGTCGTCCTGTCGGGCGAAATTGGCACGCGGGGTGCCTTGGCCACCAAGCTGCATGCCGATGGCCAGCATAATGAATTATTATATGTCGACGGCGGTCCATCGACCACGGGAACGGTTGGCAAGTTGCGCATGAAGGGCCGCGAAGTGTTTCGCCACGCGGTCACCAACCTGACGAGCGTACTGTACGAAGTTCTTGCCGAAGCACAACTCACCGCTGCGGATGTCGATTGGGTGGTGCCGCATCAGGCAAATGCCCGGATTATTGAAGCGACGGCCAAGAAACTTGGGCTCGACGCGGACAAAGTTGTTCTGACGGTCGACCAGCATGCAAATACCTCGGCAGCGTCTGTTCCGCTGGCCCTTGATGTCGCCGTGCGTGACGGCCGGATTAAGGCCGGGGATGTCGTTGTGATCGAGGCAATGGGCGGTGGTTTTACATGGGGCGCTTCCGTCGTTCGAATGTAACCGTTTTCCAAAGATCGCCGTTTTACAATTGAAAATTCTCCTGTATGTTGTTGCAATTAAGGGTGGTTGGACATCCGGAGACCGTAAATGGCAGACACAGGAACTTTAACGCGCGCCGATCTGGCGGAAATTCTCAATCGTCAAATTGGTTTGTCGCGCGCTGACGCGGCATCGATGATTGAGTCGATTCTTGATCATATGACGACCGCAGTGCTTGACGGTGAAAATGTAAAAATATCCGGTTTTGGCACCTTTGTTTTGCGTGACAAAGGCCAGCGGGTAGGGCGTAATCCCAAAACGGGTGTGGAAGTGCCCATAACGCCGCGTCGGGTCCTGACATTTCGGGCCAGCCAAGGCATGCGTCAAAAGGTCAAATAACCCATCATGGTTGAAAAATCGGCGGACGCATTTCGAACCATTGGCGAAATGGCGGAGGTTTTGGGCGTTCGGACGCATATTTTGCGTTATTGGGAAGAGCAATTCCCAATGCTGAAACCACTGACCCGCGCCGGTGGACGCCGTCTATATCGACCGGACGACGTGGCCTTGCTGCACACTATCCACCGGTTGCTTTATAGCGAAGGATATACGGTCAAAGGCGCCAGACGCTTTTTGGAAACAGGTGACGTGCCTGCCCCAGCGCCGCTTGCTGCATCAGCCCCCGTTGCGACTGCCCCACAGTTTGATCTTTCCGCGCTGCGTGCCATTCGGGATAGGCTCGCATCCGCACTTGCCGCCGCGTAAGTTCAAATAAGCGGCCGCGCGTAGACCATATCGCGAAACGGGACGTCCCCGACCATAAACACGGTATTTCCAATCGCGGCAAAACCGGCGCGCTCATAAAAAGCGACCGCTTTTTCGTTGTTTTCGTACACCGCCAAAAGCATGCGTTTCGCACCGCGCTCCGCCGCGATGGCAAAGGCTTGCTCAAGCAATTGCCTGCCATTGCCGCCACCTTGCCAGGGCCCCAGCAAATAAATGCGCTTTAACTCAATATCCCCGTCCTGTTGCAGGTCAGGGTGCGATGGCGGGGTTATCATGGCGTAGCCAACAGGCGCGCCGAGCGGTGTCTCACCCATCACGATATCGACACCGGGCTGCGCCAAGGCATTGGCATAATATTCCGGGCTGTGTTCGGTACGCAGATACGCGATAAGTGGTTCGCCCGGATGGTCAAAGGCAAAGGTCGCAAGGAATGTTGCGGACCCAAGAAGCGCCAGCGCATCGGCGTCATGCGCAACGGCCTTACGCCAAATTACGGGGGTCATTCGTCTTGTGGCCCAAGATCGGGATCAAGATCGCGCGGCCGGATGAAATGCGTCAGCTGGCCGCACGACCGCTCAACGTCCGCCCAATGGTCGATGTTCAGTTCCATACGCGCAATGGCGGCAGTGGGATATTTTTCCCAAACAAGGTCGCGCAGCGGTGACTTGCCGTCATCGGGGCAAATATCGAAAACCAGATCTTCCATGCCCGGATTATGTCCGACCATCAGCAGGTTTTTATGTTCGTCCGACTGGTCACGCAGCACGTCCATCAACGTGGCCGATGATGCCAGATATATTCGGCGGTCCCAATGCGGGTCCATGCGTCCGCCAGTGCCCTTCACAAACTGGTCAATTGTGTCAATCACGCGCACAGCGGGGCTGGCAACGACATGGTCGAAAACGAGGCCGTTGCGTTTCACCCATGTGCCCATCGTGATGGCAGCTTTTTCGCCGCGCTTATTCAACGGGCGGTCAAAGTCCCGCGGCACCGAGTCATCCCAGCTCGATTTTGCATGACGGAATAAGGTGAGCGTGAACGTCAAAACGGGTTGCTTTCATCGAGACTGATTTTGACGTCCTGCCGCAATTTTTCATCCGGCGAAAGGCCTGTTTTCACAGAAGCGACTGCCTCAGCCAACGTCACCCTTCGCACGGGCGTTCCCGGCGGAAAAGCCGTCAGCAGCCGGCTGGGCAAGGCGGACGAGAGCAGAACAAAATGCCCCTTGTCGTCTGCGCTGCGGATGAGGCGCCCAAATGCCTGCGCCATTTTTGCGCGAATGATGCGATCATCAAAATCAATGCCGCCATCTTTGAGGCGGCGGGCGCGGTGCAATATGTCGGGACGCGGCCACGGTATCTGTTCCATGATGACAAGGCGCAGCGAATGCCCCGGGACATCTACGCCGTCGCGCAGGGCATCTGTACCCAGCAGGCTGGCGTGCGGATCATCACGGAAAATGTCGACTAAGGTTCCGGTGTCAATCGGGTCGACATGTTGCGCGTACAGCGGCAAGCCATCACGCGCCAATCGGTCGGCGATGCGCGCATAGGTTGATCGCAAGCGCCGAATTGCCGTGAACAGGCCAAGGACGCCGCCGCCCGAGGCCGTGATCAATGCGGCATAGGCCCCCGCCAGTGCCGCAGCATCGCCCTTTTTAATGTCGGTAACGATTAAGACCTCTGCCTGCGCCGTATAGTCAAATGGACTGATCGCAGAGAAATGCGTGGCCGGTTTATCCAAATGCAGCGCACCCGTCCGGGCCTCCGCATTTTTCCAGTCGCCGCCGCTGCGCAAAGTTGCCGATGTGGCAAGAACGCCGTGGCTTGGTTTCAGGACGATGTCCGCGACGGGTTTCATTGGGTCAAGCCAACGCCGGTGCATGCCGATGTCCATTTCGCGACCTTCGAACCTGTCAATCGCGAGCCAATCGACAAATTCCGAGTCAACCGGGCCTACCGCGCGCGCGAGCATCGAAATCCATGCGCGGACCGTATCAATCCGCCAGCTTAAGCTCGCCATAGCGCCCTCAACGCGGGCTCTGGCACTGCCGTCAAGCCAATCGGGGGGATCGCACACCATCGCCTCAAGCCGCTGCCCCAGCACCGTCAGGGGACGCGCCAGCGCCTCCAGCGCGACGGCTGCGTCTGCGGCGGCATCGACAACAGCGGCGTCGGGATCGGCAAGTTCGGTTTCCAGACCATAGCCGCCTTCGGTGGCATTGGTTTCATCGCGGGCAAACACCATCGCCCGAACCGCCGCCAAAAACCGTTCAATGGGGCCCGACGGCGTACCTTCTGCCAACCGCCCCAGCCAACCATCGCCGGGCAGGGCTTCTGCCGCCATTCTTGCCATCTCGATGGCAAGGCCACCTTCTTCGTCATAAGATGCGACATCGGCGAGGCGCGCCGATAAGCCACGGCGCCGACCGCGGGCTTTGCCTTCGGGGCCAATAACCCAGCGGCGCAGCTCGATCGTTTCTTGGCCGGTGAGCGCTGCTGCAAACATTGAGTCCGCAGCATCGAACAAATGATGGCCTTCGTCGAAAATGATGCGGCTTGGGCGGTTGAGTTCATCACGACCGCGCGCGGCATTGACCATCATCAGCGCATGGTTGGCGATAACAATTTCGGCCTGAACCGATGATCGGGACGCGCGTTCGATGAAGCATTTTTTGTAATGCGGACATCCGGCATAAATACACTCGCCGCGCCGGTCGGTGAGCGCGGTTGACCCGTTGCGCCGGAACAATGTCGGCAACCATCCGGGCAAATCGCCGCCGATCATGTCGCCGTCGTTCGAATACGCGGCCCAGCGCGCCACGAGATGCGCCAAAATAGCCGCACGTCCCGCAAAGCCGCCCTGCAACGCATCTTCAAGGTTCAGCAGGCACAGATAATTTTCGCGCCCCTTGCGGACAACGACCTTGGATTTGAAGGTTTCATAGTCCGGATAAATACGCTGTGCTTCACGGACCAATTGGCGTTGCAACGCCTTGGTAAAGGTTGAAATCCAAACGGTGCCGTCCGCTGCCGTCGCCCAAAGGCTGGCGGGGGCAAGATAACCAAGCGTCTTGCCAATTCCGGTCCCGGCCTCAGCCAGTAACATATTCGGTTCGCCTTTGCGCGCGCGGGGCGCAAAAATTTCGGCTGCGGCTTGCGCAAAATCGCGCTGTCCCTGCCGTGTTTCGGCTGACCCGCCGACAAGCGAGGCGAGCCGTTGCTGCACGGCTTCGGCGCCAAGGGTGACAACGCGCGGCGGCGTGCGGGGTGGTGCTTCCTCCCATTCGGGCAGGCGGCTGAACAGCCAGCGTTCGGGTTTTTCGGGCTTTTTCAATCGCGCCAAAATCAGGTTGGACCATGGCCAACGCAGCCGCATCAACGCTTGCGCTGCGTCCCAAGCACCCTCGCGTTCAGCCCAGTCTGGCGCATCCAGAACGGCAAGCAAAGTGCGCGCAGCCACCAGCAGAAATTGCGGAACATCCTGATCCGTCGTCGGCGGCGTAATGCCCAAAGCCTTCGCCATGCCTTTTGGCGTCGGAACCGCAAAACGGGCGGGATATACAAAGGCGAACAATTCCAGCAGGTCGAGGCCCGATAAATCCGGATAGCCAAGCCGCTGTGCAACCAACGGGGCATTCAGCATGACCATAGGCGTTTCCGCCGCACGGCCAGCCGCTTCGCCTTTCCCGACGGTTTGTACCTGACCATCGATGGAACCTACCCATATGCCGGCATGGCTTGCATGGAGCGCAGGAAAGGCTAGGGGAGTGTCCATAAACATCTGATAGTCGTATTTGGAACGAAAGAGCAACACGTGACTGACCTTCGCGATATAGCAATGGCATCGAAAGCCTGGCCTTTTGAAGAGGCGCGGCGTTTGTTGAAACGGTATCCAAACGGCAAAGCGGATGGCGCGGCAATCATCTTTGAATGTGGCTATGGCCCATCGGGTCTTCCGCATATCGGCACGTTCAATGAAGTCCTGCGCACGACCATGGTGCGCAACGCCTTTGCAACCCTGTCCGATGCGCCGACTCGGCTGATCGAATTTTCGGACGATATGGACGGTCTGCGCAAGGTTCCGGACAATGTACCGAACCAGGCGATGCTGACCGAACATCTCGGCAAGCCGCTGTCGCGCATTCCCGATCCGTTCGAAAAGTTCGAAAGCTTCGCCGCGCATAACAATGCCATGCTGCGCGAATTCCTCGACCAATTCGGCTTTGACTATGAATTTATCTCGTCATCGTCGCAATATGAGAGCGGGGCGTTTGACGCTGCACTGAAAAATGTGCTGCGCAATTATCAGGACATCATGGACATCATGCTGCCGACCTTGCGCAAAGAACGCGCCGCGACTTATTCGCCAATTCTGCCGATTAGCGAAAAGACCGGAATTGTCCTTCAGGTGCCGGTCGAGGTCGTTGATGCCGAAGCTGGCCTTATACGGTTTGACGATGGCGGCGACCTTGTCACGCAGTCGATTCTTGGCGGCAAAGCGAAGCTTCAGTGGAAGGTCGACTGGGCCATGCGTTGGGTCGCAATTGGCGTCGATTACGAAATGTACGGGAAAGATTTGACCGACAGCGGCGTGCAATCCGGAAAGATTGCACGTGTCCTTGGCGGGCGTCCACCCGAAAGCCTGATTTATGAAATGTTCCTCGACGAAAAGGGCGAGAAGATTTCGAAGTCAAAGGGCAATGGCCTCGCGCTTGAGGATTGGCTGAAATACGGCACCGAGAATAGCGTCGCTTTCTACGCGTTCCGGGAACCAAAGAGCGCGAAGCAGCTGCATTTGGGCGTTGTGCCCAAAGCGGTGGACGAATATTTCCAATTCCGCGCGCAATGGCATGACCAACCCGTTGAAAAGCGGTTAGGCAACCCGGTCCACCATATCCACAACGGACAGGTGCCAAGCGGCCAGCCACCGGTCACATTCGGCCTGTTGCTGAATCTTGTGGGCGTCATGGGTGCAGGCGCGACCGAAGAACAGGTCTGGGCCTATCTTGGCAATTATGCCGACAATGTGTCGCCAGAAAATGCGCCCGAACTGGCGGAGCTTATCCCCATCGCGCTAGCCTATAATCGCGATTTCGTTGCGCCGACCTTGCAAAAGCGCAAGCCCGAGGGGGTTGAGGTTGCTGCATTGCAAACGCTCGACGCGCGTTTGGCGGAACTGCCTGCGGACGCGACCGCCGAGGACATACAAAATATCGTGTATGAAATCGGCAAAGAGGGCGGGTTCGAAAATCTGCGTGACTGGTTCAAGGCGCTGTATGAGACGTTACTCGGTTCAAGCGCCGGTCCACGCATGGGCAGCTTCATCGCGCTGTACGGGATTGCGAACAGCCGCCAGTTGATTGCGGAAGCGCTTGCATGACCACGGTTGCGGCCCGCCTCTACCATGATGGCAAGGTCGCGCAGGAAATCGACCTTAGCAAACCAATTCCGCATATCACCCAGCCAAAAGATTTTATCTGGATTGGGTTGCATGAACCCGACGATGGCGCACTTAAGCGCGTTCAAGACCATTTTGGCTTGCATCCGCTTGCAGTAGAAGACGCCCTTGATCCTAAGCATTTGCCCAAGGTCGACGTTTATGGCGACCACCTGTTTCTGGTGATCCGCACGCCCAAGCTGGAGGGCGATCGAATTGTCTATGGCAACACGGCCATTTTCATGGGGCGCCAATTCATCATCACGGTGCGCCATGGTTCAGAACGCGCGCACAGCCCCATTCGGGACCAGCTTGAAGCGACGCCGTGGCTGCTGAAGCAAGGCGCAGATTATGTGCTGCACGCGATCCTTGATTTCATCGTCGACGGCTATGGTGACCTTGTCGATATAATGGAAGAAAAAGTGCTCGTCATGGAAGAGCGGGCAATCGACAACTTTCTGAGCTCCGCCGAAACCAGTCGTATCTTTATGCTCCGGCGCGAACTGTTCCGGCTGCAACGGATATTGGGCCCGACCGAGGATTTGACGAGCCGCTTTATCAACCTTGAGCTGCCGCAGATTGATGCGAACATTTATCCCTATATGCGCGACTTGCTCGACCATGTGCGCCGTATTGTCTACCGCGTTGAAGGGTTACGCGACACGCTCACGTCCGTCATTGAAACGAGCGGATTGCTGGAGCAACAAAGGCAGGGGGCGATTACCCGCCAATTGGCTGCGTGGGCCGCAATATTGGCCGTACCGACGGCAATTGCCGGCATTTACGGCATGAACTTCGAACATATGCCCGAGCTTGAGTGGAAATATGGATATTTCCTGATCGTCGGGGTGATGGCGACCGTTTGCGTCACCCTCTTCATCCGGTTCAAGCGGGCTGGGTGGCTGTAGGCCGGCTGACCGCCTGCCGCAAAACATCGCGATAATTGGGCGATATCGTCATGCGCGGATAATAGCCGCCATTGCCCAATAGCCGGTGGGTGTCGCGTAATTTGTAGCACGGCACACCCATGAACAGATGATGTTCGCTGTGATAGTTCACCCAATATGGCGCAACCGTCATGCGTGCCAAGAACCCCGCATAAGTCGTGCGTGCATGTGTGAACGGGTCGCCGCTGCCTGTCGGGGTGCAGGCGTGCTCGGCAATGTTGCGGATGCGCAGGAACAATTGAAAAGTCGTCGCGAGCGCGACCAGCCAAAGCAGAAATGGCATCCATCCCCATAAAGTCAATGATATCGCGAGCAATATCGCCTGCACCATCAGGAACCGGCCCACGGTGCGCGCGGTCGTTTTGGCGCCTTCCACATTGGCAATTGGCGCGCCGACACCCGCCCTGTTTTGCATGTTGAGTGCGCGGCCTGCATGCGTATCGGCCTTACTCACACCGCTTTCGCCCCGCAATATGGCTGCTGCCCCGCGGGCCGCCACCGCAAATTGCGCGCGCCTTTGCTTGAAGAAAGTCTGCCCGGACAGGTCGCGTATGAACTTGCGGCGCAGGCTGTCTCGGCTCGTTGGAAACGGCGCGGACAAGGACAGGTCAGGGTCTTCGGCTTGCTGCGTGAATTTATGGTGCGTCAGATGATAGGTGCGATAGGCGAACAGGTCGCTACCCGTTGCAGCGCCTGATGGCCATTGCCCAAGCCAGTTGTTGGTTTTGCGATTGGGGTGCAGCAGACCGTGCGCGCCGTCATGCATCAGGATGGACAGCCCCAGTTGCCGCCCGCCCAATATGGCCAGCGCCAGCGGCGTCACCAATATCCCGGCAAGCCAGTGATAGTTCCACGCCGCAGCTCCACCAAATGCCGCAAGCGCCACGATGATCCACGCATGGATGATGAGCCAGATGCCGCGCCATAGAGACAAGGTCGTGATGGCACGCCAGTCATCCGATGCAAAAACGTCGCGTGGGTTGGCTGCCTTTACTGCCGGCATGGAGCATCGCCTTTCATAGCAACTTCATATCGCAGCCAACCCAACGACGCAAATGCGTTACGCCACGGCCCGTGCCGCAAAGCCTGCCATCGCGGCCTGCGCCTTGCGTGACTCGCTGAAACTGAAAATAGGCCAATCGTGCATCATGCCCGCAAGTTCGGTGAGATCAACCGATGGCACCTTGGCCTTCAAAGCTCGGGAATCGGTGACCAATATGTCATCGCCGCCCGCAAAGGCCAAAATGGGTGGCAAGCCATCCCAGTTGCCGAAGATTGGGCTGCACCGTGGATCGGTAAGGGGCAAGTCGCCTGCGTACAAACTACCGCCTTCGGCAATGCCGCTGATGGTCAAAATCCCGTCACGCGGTTCCGTTTTCAACTGGTCGGGATGTGCCGGGTCCAGGTCTAACCAAGGGCAAATGAGCAACAGGCCGGCCGGCAGTATTTGACCGCTGTCGCGTGCCATCTGCGCCAATGCCGCGGTCAAGCCGCCCCCTGCGGAATCGCCACCCATGACGAACGGCGCGCCTTCGATGTCGGCTTGATACGCCGCGTAATATGCGCTGGCCCATGCCGTAATCGCCTCGGCTGAGCTTTCAGGCGCGAGCGGATACAGTGGTGCCGTGATCGACCAGCCATGTTGTGATGCCATGTGGCTTAAGAATTTCCAGTGGATGTCCGTGGCCGAATAGACATAGCCGCCGCCGTGCCAGAACAAAATATGGGCGCTGGGCGCTCTGTCCTTGGGCGCGACGTGCCAGACATTGCGGCCCTGAAATTCGCTCTGCCGAACGTCAACGTCGTCCTTTGCGATTGGGCGCGGCGCAGGCGATGCCCGGACTTTGACGATGTTTTGTTGAAACTGCGGGCCGCCTGTAAACATCCGGCGATAATAGCCCGTGGTGCGCAAAACAAATCCAGCAAGGCTGGCGGTAAAACTTGGCATGATGACATTCCCCCTCATGACAAGCGCTATATCAAGGCAGGGGACCAATCAAGCTGTTCGCTTCCCGACAAGAATTCTCGCCGGGAAGCGCGCAGTTTACTTCGACGCAGCGATCCAGGCGTCGATCTTTTTCTCAAGCACGGTCAGCGGCAGTGCGCCGGTGTTCAGAACCTGATTGTGGAATTCGCGCACGTCGAATTTCTTGCCAAGTTCCTTCTTCGCCTTGTCTTTCAGACGCAGGATGGTGAGGGCGCCGATTTTATAGGCCAATGCTTGTGACGGAATGGCGATGTAACGCTCGACCTCTGCCGTGGCGTCGGTTTTGCCCATATCGCTGTTGGCGAGCATATAGTCGATTGCTTGCTCGCGGGTCCAACCCTTGCTGTGGATGCCGGTGTCAACCACGAGACGCATCGCGCGTAGCATTTCGTCAGACAGCGTCCCAAAGCGTTGATACGGGTCTTTAAACAAGCCCATATCGTAACCGAGCGTTTCGGAATAAAGCGCCCATCCTTCGACATAGGCCGTGTTGCCGCCGAAGCGCATGAACGCGGGAAGCTTTTCATTTTCCTGTGCAATGCTGATTTGGAAATGGTGACCAGGCGCGCCTTCGTGCAGATAAAGCGTGGTCATGCCAGGCGTGGTGCGGCTTGGCAGGTCATAGGCGTTGAAATAAAATGTGCCGGGACGCGATCCATCAGGGGTACCCGGTTGATAGCTGCCGCCTGCTTCATATTTCTCGCGGAATTCTTCATAGGGTTTAATTTCAAGCGGTGCCTTGGGCAGATATTTGAACTGCGTCGAAATCGTTGCGTCGACCTTTTTGCCGATGTCGTAATAACCCTGCGTCAGCGCATCACGGCTCGACATTTTGAATTTCGGATCCGAACGCAGATGCTCGAAAAATTCGGGCAGGGTGCCTTTGAAGCGAACTTCATTCTTGATGGCTTCCATACCCGATGTAATCCGGGCGACTTCCGACAATCCCAGATTGTGGATGTCGTTTGCCTTCAATGGCAGGGTCGTGGTTTGTTCGATCAGATATTGATACAGGCCTTCGCCGCCCTTCATGGCAGACAATCCGACCTGTTCGCGCGCCAATGGCAAATAGCTATCGCGCAGGAAGTCACGCAGCCGGGCATTGGCTGGGTACAGACCGTTTACGATGATATCGCGATATTCCGCCGTCAGGCGTGCTTTGTCAGCATCGCTGAAATCCGCAGGGAATTTTAGTACTGGCCCGTAATAAGGCGACTCTTCGGTCTTTTGCGCCAATTGTGTGTTGAGCTGGTCGATGACATTGCGGATCGTCATCTTCGTTTCGAATACGCCGGACGCCATGCCTTGGCGGAAACGGCCAATTGATGCGTCCATGAGGACGATGAATTCCTTGTGGCGCTTCAGGTTGTTTTCGTAATCCTGAACCGTTTTGAAAGGTGCCGCGCCCTGTCCGCTGGCGAAGGTCGGATAAAAAGTGTGAAAGCCGAAAAAGTGATTGAGTGGACGCACGACCGTCAGGTCCATAATTTCTTTCGACAGGCCCTTCAGCGCGTCAATCTGGCTTTGTTTGTAAACGTCGTACGCAATTTTGTCGGTGTCATTCAACTTTGCGCGGTCGATTGTTTTTAAACCATCGAGATTGGCCTGTGCTGCGCTGCGTTCATTGTCGAAATAGGCATCTGAGATGAAATCACCAAAGCGGTCCGCATAGCGCATATCGCCGCGAAACATGGCGTTGAGCGGGTTGCGCTTCAGGCTGGCTTCGTCATCCGCAGCGAACAAAGCGGCAAGCCGCTGGCTTTCCGTCGCGCTGGCCTCGGCTGTCACCGTTTGCGCGTGCGCTGCGCCAAATGGCGCCAATAATGCAGCACTGACGAGAAGAAGAATGCGTGGGCTATGTTTCATATGGGTCTCTCCAAAAATTATGTTGGACGCATCAATAGGTTGTTGCGGGCAAGTATTAGCGGATGTCCGACCTCCGCGTGCCCGGCACAAGATAAATTCGACAGACGACGGATAATCTGTGGCAGACGATATACAATATTTGCAATCTGTTACCGTATCATTTCCGCAATCAGGACGGCTTTTGCGTGTTGAGTTCAAGCCAGTTATTCTGCCGGTACCATTTTGTAATCACATGCTTCACGCCGCGGGTGACAGGCGTTCCGGTATGCAGCGTTTTGTAATTCAGCGATCCGTCGAGTTGCATATTATTCCAGATGAGCATCATGCCCGCTTGCGGTCGCACGCCAAGGCCAAGATGTGGGAATTCGGTTGTGCCGCCTTCTTCTGGTTCATTGAGGAATATCATCGCAGTCCAGCTGCGCTGGCCGCCGGCGGGGCCCTCCTTAAGCCAATAGCTTTGGCTGGGATGAAAAAAGTCGTGGTGCGCCTTGAACTCCTGACCGACTTGATAACGCTGCCCCTGCATCGTTTCGGCATAGCTGTTGTCGATGCCCAAAACATCGCTCATCCGTGCCTCAATTTTGGCGATAAACGCGTCCCAGCGATTCAGGTGACAGCTGAAGCTTGTCCGGAAACCTGCTTGCTCGGTCCCTTTGTACAATGTCGACGGCACGGCATCGGCATCAATTTTGGCAATCATCGTTTTGCAGTCCGCCGTGCCCAAAAAGCCCTGATACACATATAATTGTGCATCAGGGTGCTCGACCGGCTGGACAAGCGGATTGGCATTCAGCCGCTTTGTGACATGCGAACCAATCCGCGACAGCTTTGCCGGATCGTTATTGGAATCGAACTCTTTGGGTGGCGTATCAGGCTGCATTTTATCACCGAATCACGGAACGATACGTCCTCTTACCATGACCCACTCGGCCTTTTCGAGGGTGCGGATATTGGTCAGCGGATTTTCATTTACGGCGACCATGTCGGCGGAATATCCCACGGCGATCCGGCCGATTTCATTTTCCAGCCCGAGCGTTTTGGCCGCAACGGTTGTCGCGCTGGCCAGTGCTTCGGTCGGGGTCATGCCCGCGTTTACCAGCAAAGCAAACTCACTGGCATTGCTGCCATGTTCAAAGACGCCAGCATCGGTTCCAAAGGCGACAGTAACGCCCATTGCCTTGGCCAGCTTAACCTGACGCCCTGCAAATTCGAGCGCCTGCTTGGCCTTGACCTCAACGGTCGGTGTGTAAATCCCTTTGCCAAGGCGGGCGCGCACGCCCTCCAGTGCCATCAATGTCGGGACAAGCGCAGTGCCCTTGGCCTTCAAGACCTTCAAAGCGGCTTCATCTGCAAATGTGGCATGTTCGATGGAATCAATACCGGCTGCCGCCGCTGCCTCAATGCCCCGGGCGCCATGGGCGTGCGCCATGACCTTTAGGCCAAGTGAGTGCGCGGTGTTGGCAATGGAGACCATTTCCTCATTGGTGAAATGCGCTTCCAATCCTCTGCCCTGTTGTGAAAGGACGCCGCCGGTCGCGGTGATCTTGATGACATCTGCGCCAGCTTTAGACGACTTCCGAACCTTTTCGGCGCACTCAACGGGGCCAGTGCAGGTGAAGCCAGAATCCAGCGCGGCCAAAACGTCGCTGCGGAAGCCAGTGACATCGCCATGGCCGCCGACGATCGACAATGCTGGACCGGCAGCGACAATGCGCGGGCCAACAATGCGGCCTTCCGCGGTACCACGGCGCAGGACGAAAGCAGTATTTTGCGCAGAACCGGCTTCGCGTACCGTTGTGAAACCTGCTTTGACGGTTAGCGCGGCGTTTTTCACGCCCATGACGACGCCCCATTCGTCAGGATTGACCGCTTCGTCGCGGAAATCATCGCCTGGGTCGCCGGTCAAATGGACGTGAAGGTCGATGAGGCCGGGAACCAATGTTTTGGTCGAAAGGTCGACCACCCTATCCGCCTGAAACGGATTGGTCGTGCCTTTGGCGATAATTTTGATGCGTCCGTCTTCGACCAAGATAACCGCTGGGCCGGTTGGACCAGTTGCCGCGTCGGGAACCAGATTGCCGACAATGATTGCTTGGGTCGCTGCCAATGAAGGGGCTGCAACACATAAAGCTGCACCAGCGAGTAAAATCTTACGGAACATCAAAAAACCTCTCCCATGTTTATGCACGGGAGCTTGGTCAGCTTAAGCCAATGTTTCAAGCAAAAAAGCCCGGACTGGAATGGCCCGGGCTTTAAAAATTGCTGCTTACCAGAAAAAATCCCGGATGACGTCTACGACACGTCCGTTGCGGATATCGACCAACAAGACATCGTCATAATAGCGCACCCAACGGTAGGTGCCATATGCAGCAGGCAGACGATATTCCCATGGATCGTTGATCCAGTAACGTGACCCGTAATATCCCGATCCGAGCGAGAATCCGATCGAGATGCGGCTATAGCTATGACCGCGGTACGGGGAGTAATAGCGCCCCGGACGATAATAGCTGCTGTTGCTTTGCCGGTGGTTGCGCCAATCATAACGGCGGTCGTTGCGCCAATTGTTGGTCCAACGATCATTGCCACGTGACCGGTCTAAGCGGTTGTCGTTGTTGCGATCGACGCGGCGGTCGAGTTGACCATCGCGGTTTTGATCATAACGACGGTCAATGCGCTCATCATCATTGCGGTCAAACCGACGGTCCAAACGCCCATCGCGGTTACGATCCCAGTTGCGGTCTAGATTTCCGTCCCGATTCCGGTCCCATTGGCGATCCAGATTGCCATCGCGGTTGCGGTCATAATAACGCCCTTCCAGGCTTGCGTCGCGGCGCTCGGTGCGCGCGACGCCGGGCTGGCGCTGCTGGCGATTGGCCTCGGGCTGCGGAGCCTTAGCCTGCGTCTGGGCCTGAGCTGTTTGGACGGGTTGAGCGCGTTCAGGTCGGTTTTGTTGGCGTTCTGCGCGGCGCTCTTCGCGTTGCTCCGGTGTCCGCTCGGCACGCGCCGCTTGGCGCTCGGCTCTGCGGTCCTCGCGTTGGAATCCGGCTGCGCCGTCAAACGCGGACGGGATGTTGGTTGATGTTGGAACGATGTCGGCGGCAAATGCTGAAACCGGCGAAAGCGCGGTCGCAGCGAACAAAGTCATCAGGCGTAATTTTTTCATGGCATGTTCCCATGGCAGAGGCCCCATGCTTCTGCGTTGGGTTCTTAATGCCTGCCTACAACTGAAGCGTAGCTGAACTGATTATACATATTCATGAAAGAAAGCGTTTTGATGAACGGCCTCGTTAAACCACTTTGTTAAATGGTATGTCCATGACCGGGAACTGTTCCCAGCCGGTGAAATCGAAATGCCACCATTCGTTGGAAAGGCCAACGAAACCCTCGGCTTCCAGATAGCCTTGTAAGCGGGCGCGGTTGGTCAATGCGACCGGGGTTGCGCCCATATAATCGCGATGGGCCTTTTCGGAAAAATCATCGAACTCGGTTGGCATTTCGACAAGCTGTCCGGTGCGCAGGTCATGCAACGTCAAATCGACGGCACAGCCACGATTATGTTTGGACCCGCGTTTGGGGTTCGCCACATATTCTTTCTTGGGCCCTATGGGCGTTGCGTCCCATAATTTTTTGGTTATCCGCCATGGCCGATAGGCGTCATAAATTGTCAGGCCAAAGCCATCCGCCTGGGCTGCTTTGCTGGCGCGGGCGACCGCTTGCGCGGCAGGGGCCGCCAAAAAGGCACGCGCTTCGTCGTACAGCACGCGCCCAGTGAAATTATTCGCGGTCGCATAACGCATATCAAGCTTGATCGCAGGGTCGAGTGTGACCAACTCGATCAGGCGCTTGGGATCGTCAGCTTTGATCCGCGCGGCGGCATTTGCGGGGATGAACGACACATCGCGGTCGGGACCAACCGGAACACAGCTGGCCAACGGCAGTGCCGCCAGCCCAAAAGCCACCTCCCGGCGGGAGAGGATCATTTTGTGTCTTTCGCCAGCCACTCTTCCAGCCATTTGATCGTATAATTTCCGTTTTGGAAATCAGGCTCTTCCAAAAGGCGCTGATGCAGCGGAATGGTCGTCTTCATACCTTCAATCACAAATTCGCCAAGCGCACGGCGAAGCCGCATCAGGCAGCCTTCGCGCGTCTGGCCATAGACGATTAGCTTCGCGATCATGCTGTCATAATAGGGCGGCACTTTATAGCCATGATACAGGCCGCTATCGACGCGGACATAGAGGCCGCCGGGTGGGTGATACCATGACACGGTTCCCGGCGACGGCATGAAGGTTTGCGGGTCTTCGGCGTTAATCCGGCATTCGACGGCATGGCCTGTGAAGGTCACGTCTTCTTGCGTGAACGAAAGCGGCTTGCCTTCGGCGACGCGGATTTGTTCGCGGACGAGGTCGATGCCGGTAATCATTTCGGTGACCGGGTGTTCGACCTGAAGCCGGGTGTTCATTTCGATGAAATAGAACTCACCATTTTCCCACAGAAACTCGATGGTACCCGCGCCGCGATAGCCCATGTCAGCCATGGCCTTGGCACAGATATTGCCCATGCGATCACGTTCAGCGGTTGCAAGAACGGGCGAGGGCGCTTCTTCGAGCACTTTTTGGTGCCGGCGTTGCAGCGAACAATCGCGTTCGCCCAAATGGACGGCATTGCCGTTGCCATCACCAAAAATCTGGAATTCAATGTGGCGTGGATTGCCAAGATATTTTTCGAGGTAGACCGTCGCATCGCCAAAGGCGGCTTTTGCTTCGGACCCTGCTTGCTGCATTTGGGTCTCAAGCTCTTCTTCGCTGTTGACGACCTTCATGCCGCGGCCACCGCCACCCGACGCAGCCTTGATGATTACCGGATATCCGATTTCGCGGGCAATTGCTTTGGCTTCGGCGACATCTTCAATTGCGCCGTCAGAGCCCGGGACAAGCGGCAAACCCAATGCGCCTGCTGAACGCTTGGCCTCAACCTTGTCACCCATCGTGCGGATATGTTCGGGCTTGGGGCCAATCCATTTGATGTTGTGGCTCTCAACGATTTCCGCAAATTGCGCGTTTTCCGACAGAAAGCCGTAGCCTGGGTGGATCGCGTCAGCATGGCTGATTTCCGCGGCTGAAATAATCGCCGGAATATTCAAATAGCTGTCGGTTGCAGATGGCGGTCCGATGCAAATGGCTTCGTCGGCGAGGCGCACGTGCATGGCGTCGGCATCTGCCGTCGAATGCACAGCAACGGTCTTGATCCCCATTTCATGCGCCGCACGGTGAATGCGCAGCGCGATCTCGCCGCGGTTGGCGATAAGGATTTTTTCGATTGCCATGGGTTAAGCAATCACCAGCAATGGCTGGTCAAATTCGACGGGTTGCCCGCTTTCCACGTAAATCGCGGTGACGGTTCCTGCATTTGGCGCGATGATTGGGTTCATGACCTTCATCGCCTCAATGATCAGGACGGTGTCGCCTGCCTTCACTTGCTGACCAACGCTGACGAACGGCGCGGCATCGGGCTCAGGTGTGAGATAGGCGGTGCCCACCATCGGTGATTTCAAGGCGTTTGCTGCAGTCGCAGGGGCGCTTGGGGTTTCATGGGCGGCCGCAACAGTGGACGCCGCAACCGCAACGGGCGCTGCCGCCATAGGCGCTGCAACCGCCGTCATGGTCCGCGACACACGAATTTTGCGCTCGCCGTCTTCAACCTCAATTTCGCTGAGACCGGTGTCGTTCAACATGGCCGCCAGTTCGCGGACAAGGTCCGTATCCACCTGCATGCTGCCAGTATTTCCTGTTTTCGCCGCCATTTAAAACTCCTTGGGACCCTAAACTTGCAATGATGCGCCTAATGTCAAACTTGCAACGCCGCGTCTAGGGCGAGTTCGTACGACTTTGCGCCATGACCTGCAAACACCGCCTTTGCGCCCATGCTGACATAGCTCAAATGCCTGAATGCTTCGCGTTTGTGCGGATCAGACAAATGCACCTCAAAAACCGGAACATTGATGGCCTTTATGGCATCCAGGATCGCGACCGAGGTATGGGTGTATCCTGCGGCGTTCAACAACACCGCCTTGGCGCCCACGGCCTGTGCCTCTTGCAGCCAATCGACCAGATGCCCTTCATGATTGGACTGACGAAAGTCGATAGACGCGCCGGCTGCCCGTGCGCGGTCATCCAGATGTCCGGCAATGTCATCAAGCGTATCTGTGCCGTAAATTTCGGGCTCTCTTGTACCAAGCAAATTGAGATTTGGTCCGTTCAGAACAAAGATTATCGGCTTATCAGCCAAAGGACGTCCCCTGATATTGTCAAAGCAGCGGTTGCGAACCGCATCATTCCCGCACTATATGCGCGTCGATAAAAATAGCGAGATGAAATGACCTCTTCCCTTACCACCGATTCTATCTCCCTCACGCTGAATGGCGATCCACGGCAATTTCGGGCCGGGGCAACCGTTGCTGACCTTGTCCGCGATATCGGGCTGGATCCGGCCAAGGTTGCGGTCGAGCGCAATCTTGAAATCGTGCCGCGTTCTACATTGGAAAATGTGCACTTGGCGGACGGTGATGTTTTGGAAATCGTCCATTTCGTGGGTGGCGGGCAAGACGATAGCTGGTCTGTCGCTGGGCGCCATTTCACTTCGCGGCTGATCGTCGGCACCGGCAAATATAAGGACTTCGAACAAAATGCTGCCGCGCTTGTGGCATCGGGCGCCGAAATTATCACGGTGGCCGTGCGCCGCGTAAACGTTTCGGACCCCAAAGCGCCGATGTTGACGGATTATATCGATCCGAAGAAATATACCTATCTGCCGAACACCGCAGGCTGCTTTACCGCGGACGACGCGATACGCACGCTGCGTCTGGCGCGTGAGGCGGGCGGTTGGGACTTGGTAAAGCTTGAGGTGCTCGGCGAAGCAAAAACGCTTTACCCCGATATGCGCGAAACATTGAAGGCGACCGAAATCTTGGCGAAGGACGGATTCTTGCCAATGGTCTATTGTGTAGATGATCCCATCGCCGCCAAGCAGCTTGAGGATGCCGGCGCAGTCGCGGTGATGCCACTGGGCGCGCCAATCGGTTCAGGGCTTGGCATTCAAAACCGTGTAACAATCCGCTTGATTGTCGAGGGCGCGAAAGTGCCCGTGCTGGTCGATGCAGGCGTCGGGACGGCGTCTGACGCGGCAGTGGCCATGGAATTGGGCTGCGATGGTGTGTTGATGAACACGGCTATCGCGGAAGCCAAAGACCCCATTGCTATGGCGACAGCGATGAAGCTGGCCGTCCAGTCAGGACGCATGGCCTATCTGGCCGGTCGTATGGGACGGCGTATGTATGCTGATCCGTCCAGCCCGCTTGCGGGTCTGATCTAAACAAAGCCGGAGTTTGCTATTTCCCGGCGAGCCGTTTGACCTCTGCCAGATATTTGCGACCTATGCGCATCGACAGGTCCTCACCCAGCAACGCGTGCCATACACCGCCGCCTTCATGGCGCAGGCCGGTAATCAGGTCCCGGCGCACAATATGGCTGCGGTGGATGCGCTGGAATTGATCGGGGTCGAGCCGCTGTTCAAGCGTCGAGATTGTCTGGTGCAACAAATAGCTGCGCCCGCCAGTATGCAGCCGCATATAATCGCGCTCGGCCTCAATGCGTTCAATATCCATTGCGGCAATGCGGATGAGTTCGGCGCGATGTGATACCCAAAATTCATGCGCATATCGGCTGTCGGATTTCGATATGGTGTTGGCAGGGCTAGTGTCGGCCTCTTGTGTACCCGCTGCGCGTGCAATGGCGCGGCCCAGCCGCTCGCTCGATACGGGTTTTAAAACATAATCGACGACATCAAGGTCAAAGGCTTCGACCGCGAAATTATCGTACGCCGTAATCAAAATGATGGCCGGCTTTTTGTGCATCAGGCCCAATGCACGCGCGGCGTTAATGCCGTCCATTTTGGGCATACCAATGTCGAGGAAAATCAGGTCGGGCGTAAGCTGTTGCGCAATGCGCAGCGCCTCTACGCCATCGTTTGCTGTTCCGATGACCTCGATAGCTGGATGATCGGCGCTCAGGGTTTCCAACCGTTCGATGGCCAAAGGTTCATCGTCAACAATCAAGGTGCGCAGGCGCTTCATGCCGCGATCCTGTGGCTCAACGGCAGCGTGAGTATCGCGATAAACCCGCCACTTTGGACAGATTGAGTATCGAGCCGCGCCGCGGACTTATATCGCGCCTCCAACCTATCGCGCACATTGGCAAGGCCAATACCATTGCCACCGACATGTGCGGCTTCAACAGCCTCTCCATCATCAATGACACTCAGCACCAGATTATCATCGCGGTGATCCGCGCTGATTGAAATGGAGACCGGCCGTGTTGCCCGCGACACGCCATATTTGATGGCATTTTCAACAAGCGGCTGGAGAATGAGTGCAGGCACATGCTGGTTCATCAGCTCAGGCGGAATGTTGATGCTGACGCGCAGTCGCTTGGGGTAACGCACGCTCTCGATTTCCAGATACAGACGTTGCAGCTCCACTTCCTCCTCAAGCGTCACATCCTCCAACGGATCGGAAGACAGGCTCGTCCGGTAAAAATTGGACAAGTTCTGGATCATGGCTTCAGCCTCTTTGGGTTTACCGGTGATGACCAGGCTTGAGAGCGAATTCAGGGTGTTAAAAAGAAAGTGGGGATTGACCTGATAGCGCAGCGATCGCAGCTCGGCATCTTGGGCCGCTTGCGCAAATCTGGATGTCTTGCGTTCGGCTTCGCGCACTTCACGCGCATAGCCGATGGCGACATATAGCGAGCTCCACGCGATCAGGAAAAAATAATGGGTGACGGAAATGTCGGCAATTTCTTGCCAGAAGGACAGGCCCAATTGCGCCTTGAGATCTTCAAAACTGCGCCCAACGCTGGGGTCTTTGAAAAGGCTGATCGGATCGTACAGGTTGAAGATATAGAAATTTGCGGACGCAAGCGCGATGGCACAGGGAATTGCGCCCAGAAACGCGACGCTGACGCGAAAACCAAGCGGTCGCCGGTCCGCCATCCGCAGACCAAAATATAAAATCCAGGTGACCAATACGCCCACCAGCGCGACCATGAGGCGCCGTTCAAAGAGCACCGTCTGCGCTGGAAAATCGAGCAAAGCCGCGCGCAGCGACAGGATGAGCGCGTAAAAAGCCCAAAACCCGATGATCGTGAGCAAAGCCATCTGGTGGCCAATCAGTGCTTTTCGTGAAGTGACGTTCTCCATAGCCCTTCATACCGGATTTTCAGCCGGTTGCACCACGCCTACCGTTTCTCGTCGAACGCTACGCCGATTTCGTCGAATGTTTTGCAGCCGCGCGTTTTAGTCCGGTTTGCGCTGATAGCGGAAATACCAGACTTCGTGCCCTAAACGGCGGGCCTTGGCTTCATAACGCGTTTCGGGCCATCCACCCGGCCGGCTTTGGAAGTCTGCTGCGGCTTCGCACAGCCAGTTAAATTGGTGCCGGTGGCGCTGCATGACCATGAGGGCGTGGCGCAAATATACGGGGTGGTCCGTGCCAAACCGGAATTCCCCGCCGGGTTTTAATTTTGCGTGGATGAGATCAAGCGGGCCATCGTTCATCATCCGGCGCTTCACATGCCGCGCTTTGGGCCAAGGGTCGGGATGCAACAGATAGACAAAGGCGAGAGACTTGTCGGGCACACGGCGCAATATTTCCAGCGCGTCGCCCATATGCAAACGCACATTGCGCAGCGCGCCTTCACGCACATGCGACAGCGCTTGCGCGACCCCGTTCATGAACGGTTCGCAGCCTATAAATCCGTGGTCGGGTAAAAGGTCGGCGCGGTAAGCCAGATGCTCACCGCCGCCAAAGCCGATTTCAAAGTGCATGGCGCGATCGTCACCAAACAATTGCATGCTGCCCAGCTCGCCCGTTTCCGGCACCGAAATTTGCGGCAAAAGATTGTCGACCAGATCAACTTGTTCGACACGCAGTTTCTTGCCCTTTGAACGGCCATATAGGCGGTTCAGTGTCGTGGGGTCTCCGGGCTTGTTCGCAGTCATAGCGGTGGCGGCTAAACTTTCAGCCGCCACGCTGCAAGTGTAATCAGGCGAGAGCCGCCTTCAAATCGTTGACAAGGTCGGTGCGTTCCCACGGGAAGAAATCACCTTCGGGCTTGCGTCCGAAATGTCCATAAGCCGCAGTTTTGCGATAGATTGGCTTGTTGAGGCCAAGATGCGTGCGAATGCCGCGCGGGGTAAGTCCGCCCAGCTTTTCGATATTCATGATCGCAGCTTCAATCTTGTCGTCACCAACTGTGCCGGTTTCATGCGTATCGACATACAGCGAAAGCGGCTTTGAAACGCCAATCGCGTAAGCCAGCTGGATGGTGCAGCGGGTCGCAAGACCAGCGGCAACGATATTCTTCGCCAAATAGCGCGTGATGTAAGCCGCCGAGCGGTCAACCTTCGTCGGATCCTTGCCGCTAAATGCGCCGCCGCCATGGGGCGCTGCGCCGCCATAGGTGTCGACGATGATCTTGCGGCCAGTCAGGCCAGCGTCACCGTCAGGGCCGCCGATTTCAAAGCTACCGGTCGGGTTGATGTGATAGACCGTGTCGCGCAGCAAGACCGGCGGAATAATGTCGGCGACAACCTTGCGGACATAAGCGTGCAGTTCCGCTTCCTTGTCACCCGTGTCATAACCCGCAGCATGCTGCGTCGACACGACAACGGCGGTTGCGGCGACGGGCAAGCTGCCTTCGTAGCGCAGGGTAACCTGGCTCTTTGTGTCTGGTTCAAGGAACGGGGCTGCGCCGGAATGGCGGTCAGCGGCCATACGCTCCAAAATCTTGTGGCTGTAATAGAGCGTTGCCGGCATCAGATCGGGCGTTTCGTCGGTCGCATAGCCAAACATGATGCCCTGATCGCCAGCGCCTTCATCCTTGTTACCCGATGCATCAACGCCTTGCGCGATATGCGCGGATTGGCCGTGCAGATTGTTTTCAAAGCGGAACGTTTCCCAATGGAAACCATCCTGCTCGTAACCGATTTCTTTTACGGTGCGGCGAACTGTGGCTTCGATTTCTTCCTGCGCGCCGGGTGCCCATGCGCCATCTTCATAGACGCCTTTGCAACGGATTTCACCGGCAAGCACGACCAACTGAGTCGTGGTCAGGGTTTCGCACGCGATGCGGGCTTCGGGGTCTTTGGAAAGAAATAGGTCGACAATTGCGTCGGAGATTTGGTCCGAAACCTTGTCTGGGTGCCCTTCGGACACGGATTCGGAAGTGAAAAGGTAATTTGCGCGCATGGTTGTTCCAGTCTGTTGGCTGTATCTGCGTATAAAGAATTCTTTATATCGGTTTTCGCCTTTAGCGAGAACGTACGCGGCGAGCAAGTGGTAACAGCGCACAAGCGATGAGCAGCCCTGCAAAGCCGAGCGGCAACATATTTCCGAAGCGTGCGAACAATGTTGGCGCCTTGGCCTGCGGCACAACTGCGTCGATGCGGCCAGATGTTTCCAGCGGCAGGCTTTTGATGATCCGGCCGTGCGCATCGATGACGGCGCTGATGCCGGTTGGTGTGGCGCGTACGACGGGTAAGCCTTCCTCAATGGCGCGAAGACGCGCCTGTGCCAAATGCTGTGGCGGGCCGATGGCGCCAAACCACGCGTCGTTGGATGGATTAAAGATAAAGTCTGGCCGGTTCTTGCGGTCGGTGACTTGGCCCGAGAATATCATTTCATAGCATATCTGGATGCCGATTTTAACCGGCTTGCCGTTCAGATTAACTGTCATCGTCTGTGGTCCGGGACCGGGCCAGAAATCGAGGTCGCCAGGTACCAATCGTGCCAAGCCCAAAGGCCGCAGCAACCACGGCAGCGGCAGATATTCGCCATAAGGGACAAGATGCGCCTTGTCATAATGGCCCAAGATATTGCCGTTGGCGTCCATCGCCGAAACGCTGTTGCGCGCCGCGACCAATTGGCCCTTTTCAATCACCAACCGGTTTGCGCCGGTGACCAAAACATCGCCGTCACCCATCAGCGTCGTCAGCCGCGCCCGCGCGCCTGTCGCGCTTTCGTCTGGCTGGCCCTGATAATAACGATAGGGGTAGCCCTCTTCCAAATAATCGGGAATTGCGGCCTCGGGCCATAAAATCAGGCGCGCGCCTTGATTGGGCATCGGGCGGCTGTTCATCGCCAGCTTGGCAAAGTTGATCGCGTCATAGCCCGGCGCGTATTTGTCGGCTTGGCTGATATTGGGTTGCGCGATGGTGATCAGGGTGGGCCCGTCATCTGGGGGTCCGTAATTCGATTCCTGACCGAACGGCGCGAATTTGGAAAAGAGCACTGCGCAACCAAAGGCGAACAGAAGCAAACCACCCATGAAATATGTGAGCCAACTGCCGTCTTTCCAATGATCACATATGGCCCGCAGCCAATATCCCCAAAAATAGGCCATTGCGCCTGCCGTTAGGCATAGCAGACCTGATAACCCATAGGTCCCAATGGATGTCGCCGCCTCAGCCAGCGGGGGCATGGAGACCATAACCACACTGAGCGGGTTCCACACATAGCCGGTGAATACCCAGCTGCGCAGCCATTCGGTGATGATCCACAAGCCAGCAAAGGCGAGGATGAGTTGAAGGGTGGGCGTGGACCTCGGCTTCGCGTCATCTTCGCTTTCGGCAGTTTGACGAAGGGCGTTTATCGTGCGGTGATTGATCCAATATGCTCCAGCCGCGGCCAGTGCGGGATACACCGCCAAATATAGCGCCAGCCCGAATACCGCGATGTAACCGAGCCAGATCGGCATTGCCGCCTGAAAGGTGAAGGCGACCGCAATCCATTGATTGCCAAAGGTGAAATGCCCGACCCCGAAAAGCCAGCCGAGCATGAACGCACCTTTGGTGTTGGGTGCTTGGCTTATCAGTTGGATGAGCAACGCAAAGCACACAAATGTCAGTGGCCAAAGCCCCCATGGTTCAAAACCATAAGCCGACGCTGCGCCCGCCACGAGCGCCGTCCAACGGGGAAACTTTCCGAGCAAAGCCGATAATTTCTGCATGGCGCGCTTTTGCCCACCATATATGACAATTGCAATCGCGCAAAAAACGTCGTTGCTTGCGGTTCAGGCTTTCGGTGCTAATCCATCACCATGATTATTTTTGTGTATTCACTCGCGCTTTCGGCGCCATCTGCCCTGACGGAAACGCAGCAATCGGATATCGCCTGTGTTGCGACACTCGCGACCTTGGCGGAGCGACAGCGGCTTGGCACCGCGCCGTCCGATGTACCCGATGTTGGGCAGTCTGGAAAACGGTGGGCCGGCATCGTCGGCAGCCGTATCACCGAACAAAGCGGCCAACCCCGTGAGTTGGTTGCGGTTGCTATGGCCGAAGCGGCGAAAGCCGAATTTCAGCGCCCAAGCGATCCGGCGACCATTAACAAATGCGCGATGCAAATGTCGCATGAACTCGCTACTGCCGATATTTCCGATCAACCCCTTCCAAAACCGGTGACATCAAAATGAGCTTACGCCCCTTCCACTTGGCCTTTCCTGTCCGTGACTTATCCGAAGCGCGGCGCTTTTACGGCGATATCATGGGGTGCCCCGAAGGGCGCGCGTCCGATCACTGGGTCGACTTCGACTTTTTCGGACATCAGATCGTCGCGCATCTCGATGCCAATGCGCGATCCGTTTCCACGCATAATCCGGTGGATGGCCATGACGTTCCTGTGCCGCATTTTGGTGTGGTGCTAACGATGGAGCAATGGGAATTGCTGGCTGCACGCGTCACGGCGGCTGGCATCCGCTTTGGCATTGAACCCCATGTCCGCTTTAAGGGCGAAATTGGCGAACAGGCGACAATGTTCTTTTGTGACCCGAGCGGCAATGCACTGGAATTTAAGGCATTCGCCGACGACGCAAATCTGTTCGCGCGTTAACGAGCCTTATTCGCCATTTTCCGGCGTCCCTGATTCACGCGCCTCGCTGTTTTCACTTTCAAACGTCATTGACGGTTCGCCAGTGATTGCCGGAATGTCTTCAATTTCTGGCGCGGCAATGGGCATTTCGTCGCTTGCGTCGGTCATATTTTCAGTGGGCTGCCGCTTTGGTGCTTCCGGAGCGCTAGCTTCATTGGTCTCAACCGGCGCGGCTGCCGTGCTTTGGTCCGCATCGAGATAAGATCGCGTTACCATTGCGGCCATGACAATGATGGTGACGACCGCGATGAACGTGACGATTCTGCGTGAGCTTCTGTCCATGTCTGCTTTCCGATATTGTAAATAACCCGTATGTGGCGGTGCTAGCGTGGTTGGATGGTTGTGACGTTCGAGCAGACATCACTTTTGCGCGCGCCATTGCCAGCCAACATCGTGAACGCAAAAAATCCGCCGACGACCGCCACCAGAAACGCGGCGGTGACCCACGCCAGATATTTGTCTATAAATGCCTTGATCGGGCGTCCGAATTTCCAGAACAAAAATCCGACCAGCATGAACTGGAATGCCCGGCTCAACACGCTGGCCCAGATGAAGGTGAACAGGTCCATTTTGATGAACCCTGCGGTCAAGGTCAGCAGCTTGAAAGGAATGGGGGTCGCGCCCTTGATCAAAATAATCTCCGCGCCAAATTCGCGCAGATAACATGCGGCAGCAGGAAAGCTGTCCCATAGCCCAACCGCCTTTAGCAGCGCGGTGCCGATGGTTTCATAGGCAAAATAGCCAATGGCATAGCCAAAGAGCCCGCCCATGACGGAGGCCAATGTACAAATCGCTCCATAGCGCAACGCCTTGTCCGGGCGCGCCAAACACATCAACCCAAGCAGGGGATGCGGTGGTATCGGAAAGAATGAGCTTTCGATGAAGGAAAACAGGAACAACCAGCGTTCTGCATGGGCGTGCCCAGCCTTTTCCATCATCCAATCATATAGGCGTTTCAACATTGTGTGCGGCGTTAAACCGCGAACGGCCGCAAGTGCAAGCTTTTAACCTGCGGGCATATTCCGTGCGATGTCCGCATCCGATGTCCGCGTGGCTTCGCTGGCGGGCGCGAAGATGAAATAGCCCGTGATAACCATCATCAGCACGATCAGGACTTTCAGCAGATCACGCATATCCCGGGCGCGCCAGCGCCGTTTCGACCGTCTGCGGGACGGCAATGGTTTCCCAGATATGTCGAGAATAGTGGCCATTGAATACTCCTTGACCAGTAAAACCCCATCGCGTCGCATATGTTCCGCAATCGGCCGATTATGTTTTCCTTGGCCACTTATGCAGCAACAACACTTGCTTTCTGTCGCGCGAATGCACAGCGGGTGGGAATGGAATTGGAAAACTTCGATACAGACGCCTTCTTGCGCGAACATTGGCAGAAAAAGCCGCTGCTTATCCGCAATCCGTGGCGCAATTGGCAAAACCCGCTGGAACCCGATGAGCTTGCCGGTCTCGCCTGCGAAGAAGAAGTGGAATCGCGCCTGATTTGCCAGACCGCCAAGGGCTGGGAAATGGAGCAGGGGCCGCAGCATGAGGATCGCTTGGGCGGCCTTGGTGAATCGCATTGGACTTTGCTGGTGCAGGCGGTCGATCACCATGTGCCGATGGTGGCTGACCTCATCGCGCCGTTCCGGTTCATCCCCAATTGGCGGATTGACGATGTCATGGTCAGCCTTGCCGCCGACCAAGGCGGGGTTGGCCCGCATTTCGACCAATATGATGTTTTCCTGATTCAGGGCCACGGTCGCCGCCGTTGGCAGATTGGGCCGCATTGCGACGCCGATAGCCCGCTGGTGCCGCATGAAGACCTAAAGCTGCTCGCAGAATTTGAAGCGACCGAAGAATGGGTGCTTGAACCCGGCGATATCCTGTATGTCCCGCCGGGCATCGCGCATAATGGCGTTGCAGTGGGTTCGGACTGCATGACCTATTCGGTCGGTTTTCGGGCGCCGTCGCGCGCCGACCTGCTGGGGCATTTTGTCGATGATATGCTTGAGCAGATTCCCGAGGATGATTTGTACCGCGATCCGGATTTGGCAGCTCAAGCCAACCCGGGAGAGATCATGCCCGACGCCTTGGCGCGCTTGCACCGGATGACGCTGGATTCGCTTTCCGACCCGCGCGCCTTTGCCCGTTGGTTTGGCATGTTCAACAGCACGCCCAAATATGCCGAAATGGACTGGCAACCGGAAACCCCCGTTGCAGCCGACGAGGTGCGACAATTTATTGCCGGTCAGGCCCCGCTGTCGCGCAATCCGGCAAGCCGGTTGGCGTTTGTCGGCGATGGTGCGAACGCGGTGATGTTCTTTGCCGATGGCGCATGTTTTGACTGCGGCGTGGAAACAGCGGATCTGGCGCGGCAGCTGTGCGCGCAAGATGCCTTGGTCCTCGACACTGCACTTGCGTCAGCGGGCGCGGCAATCGACCTGCTAACGCAGCTGTGCAACATGGGGTGCATCGCGTTCGACGGCGAAGATTGATTTGCGCACGCGGCTGAGCATTTGCCGAAGAAAGGCGGGGTACGCGGCGGAGGCGGAGGCTATTGCCGCAATGACGGCGGCGACAATCACGCTGCGCCATTACCGCTGCGACCGATGTGGCCAATTTCATCTGACGAGCCGGACCAAGGGCAAGCGCGTGCCGCGACCGGCGGACTAGGTCCTGACCCTAAGCCGCTGCGTCAGACCTCGCGCCAACTGCCGGGGGCAAGATCATCCAGCGTCCAATCGCCAACGCCGTGGCGCACCAGCCGCAATGTCGGGTGGCCAACCGCGGCGGTCATGCGGCGCACTTGCCGGTTGCGGCCTTCGCGGATGATAAGCTGTATCCAGCTGTCGGGCACGGTCTGGCGGACGCGGATGGGCGGATCGCGCGGCCAAAGCTGCGGGTCGGCAATGCGCTCTGCCTCGGCCGGCAAGGTCATCCCGTCCTTCAACTGCACACCGCGCCGCAATTGGACGAGCGCATCATCGGAAACTGTGCCCTCAACCTGAACACGGTAGATTTTGGGCAGCTTGTACCGCGGATCGGAAATGCGCGCCTGCAACCGCCCGTCGTCGGTCAGGATCATCAGCCCTTCGCTGTCCATATCCAACCGGCCAGCGGGATAGACCCCGGGCACGTCGATAAAATCCGACAAGGTCGGGCGCGGCGAACCGGCGGTGCCCTTGTCGGTGAACTGCGGCAAGACGCCATAAGGCTTGTTGAACAGAATGACGCGCGACATCCCCATCCCTTAGCGAAGCCGCCAGAAAAGGGGAAATCATCTTCTCAGCGCGTAAGATTATAACCAAATAGATTATTATGTTTTGAAATAATCATGATATGTGGTTATTTGGCTTTTGGGCACAGTCGAAAATTGCGATATGGATAGGTGGTGACTGGCGCTATCTGATTGCCCATGACGGGATGCGGCTTTGGAACAGGTCCAATGGTCGTGATAGCATTTATACCGGAGGCGTTTGGCGTAGCGGACCAATTATCGCAAACCCGTCTGGCGGGGCAGTGGTCGATACTGAAGCGCGTGCGACACTCAGTGCGATGTTACAGTATTTCAGGCTGATAGGCATATTGACGCCTTGATCGAAAGCACCGCAAAAACACCGCCAGTATTCGGATAAAATGTGAATAATGGTGACATTTTGGCAACAGTATGAGGACATAGCGACTTGCATCGATGGAACAGAATCGATAGGCTTAAGTTCTAGAATTTCCGTTCCTAAGATAGAAAAGGGGAAAGTTGATGCGTAAGTTAGCCATAGGTTTGGTGCTCGCTTCTACTGCTCTGGCATCACCGGCTTTGGCCCGCGACGACCAGTGGTATGTTGGAGTCGATGGCGGTGCCATGATAGTAGAAGATTTGGCTTTGGATATCGGCACATTGGACAATGCTGCATCGGTTGACACAGACAATGGTTATGATTTCGGTGGCGTAGTCGGCTATGATTTCGGCGGTTTCCGTCTTGAATCAGAAGTTTCGTACCGTCAGGCTGATGTAACTGGTTTCAACAGCGCGACTCCACAGATTACGAGCGGCACAACAACTGCACTCGCAAGCGGCGGTTCGTATGACATCGCTGGCGATGCAAGCGCATTGAGCTTCATGGTCAATGGTCTTATGGATTTCGGCGACGACGATGGCCTTCAGGGCTTTGTCGGCGGCGGCGTTGGCGTTGCACGTGTTGATGTGAAGGCTACTCTCGCTGCTCCATCTTTCCTCGACGATTCAGATACCGGTTTTGCATGGCAGGTTCTTGCGGGCGTCCGTGCGCCACTGAGCGATAGCTGGGACGTCGGTCTGAAGTACCGTTTCTTCAACGCAGACAAGGTTGGTCTTGTTGACCGTCTTGGCCGTTCGGTTGACACGCGCTTCCGTTCGCACAGCATCATGGGCAGCCTGATTTATAACTTCGGTGGCGCACCTGCACCAGTTGAAGTTGCAGCACCTCCACCACCGCCACCATATGTGGCGCCACCAGCTCCACCGCCACCGCCACCGCCGCCACCAGCGCCAGTGTGCAACACCGGTCCTTATATCGTATTCTTCGATTGGGATCAGTCGAACCTGCGTCCTGACGCAGCTTCGGTTCTGGACAACGCTGTTGCTCAGTACTCGAACTGTGGCACTGCGAAGGTTATGCTTGCTGGTCACGCCGATAAGTCGGGTAGCGCAAAGTACAATGTTGGTCTCTCCGAGCGTCGTAACACCACCGTGCGTTCGTACCTTGAGTCCAAGGGCGTTGCCGGCGGTGCAATTGCAACCGAAGCATTCGGTGAAACTGCACCATTGGTTCAGACTGCAGATGGTGAGCGTGAACCGCAAAACCGTCGCGTTGAAGTTACCTACGGTCCAAATTCGGGAATGTAATTCCGAACGGACGAATATGTTAAAAGAAAGGCCGGTCGAAAGACTGGCCTTTTTTTATGTCGTTAATGGATGCAGCCGAAAGGTCTGCGTTCTTACGCAGCTTTGGTTTTTACCCGGGCACGGACAGTGGCCGCCTCAAGCAGCTTTGTTTCAAGTGATTTCAACTTGGTCTTGCTTTCGATTTTTGCACCGAAAAGATCTGTCGCATAGAATGTATCTACTGCGCGTTCGCCATAGGTTGCGATGTGTGCACTGTGCAATGTTACCTTTGACTCGAACAAAGCCAATGCCAAATTGTTCAGCAATGCCGGCCGGTCCAGCGCATTTACTTCTACAACTGTGAAGCGGTTAGACGCTTGGTTATCGATCAGCACGGAAGGCGCAATTTTAAATGCGTCGGCACGCCGGAGAGCCTTTGGCTTGGCATCCAGTTGGGTCATCAACTTTGCACGGTTGGTCAATGCTTCTTCGATGTTGCGCGCCAACCGGTCCAATTGGCCCTGCTCGCGAAATGGACGGCCGAGCGGATCTTGGATCAGGAAATTATCGATCGCCATCCCGTCGCTGCTTGTGTGGATCCGTGCATCGATAATGTTTCCGCCTGCTAAGTGAATCGCACCTGCAATGCGATAAAATAAGCCGGGATGGTCGGCCGCGAACACCGTGACGAGTGTTGCGCCCCGGTCGGGGTAGTAGCAGGCATCAATGGCAAGCTCAGTGCCTTCATTTTTCAACAGATGCCGGGCATTGCGCTCAATGATGTCGTCTGGCTCGGCTATCCAATAGGCGTCGGGTAACATCTTTGCGAAATGCGCAAATTTTTCAGGAGACAACTGCAAGGCTGACCCGAGCTTCGATTTTTTCGATGCGATGCGTTCGTCACGGCCACGTTGCTTATGGCCAAGCCGCAGCACTTCTTCAGTGGCTTCGAAAAGATCGGATAATAATTGGCGCTTCCAACTGTTCCAGACGCCCGGACCAACGGCGCGAATGTCCACCACCGTCAAGACGAGCAGCAATTTCAACCGTTCAGGCGACTGAACGGCCTGCGCAAAATCCAATATTGTTTTGAAGTCCGCAAGGTCACGTTTGAACGATGTTGCGGACATCAACAAATGGTGGCGTACCAACCACGCGACTGTTTCGGTCTCTGCCGCTGATAAACCAAGTCGTGGGCATAATGTTTCCGCGACCTGAGCGCCTAAAACGCTATGGTCGCCGCCGCGTCCCTTTGCAATATCGTGCAGCAAGGTTGCGACATACAATACCCTTCTGCTGACGATATTCCGCATTATGGCAGCCGAAAGCGGGTGATCCTGTTTCAGCTTTCCGCTTTCGATGTCCGCCAATAGCCCAATGGCACGGATCGAGTGTTCGTCGACGGTGTAATGATGGTACATGTCGAACTGCATTTGCGCGACTACGCGGCGGAAATCGGGAATGAACCGTCCAAAAATCGTGGATTCGTTCATCCAGCGCAATACGGTTTCCGGATCGCGACGTGACGTCAGAATATCTAGAAAGAGCGCGTTGGCCCGCGGGTCCTTTTGCACCGTCTTATCTACAAGCCGGGCGTCGCGCTGCGCGGTCCGCATGGCTGAAGGGTGAATTTCCAGCCCATGCAAATCCGCGAGGTGGAAAATTTCTAATAGCCGAACGGGGTCTTCGACGAAAAACTGATCATTAGGTAATGCCAAACGACCACGGTCGAGTTGGAAGCCATTGAGCTTGCGTGGTTTGCGGTTGAAACTTGGAATGAACCGGCGGCCTTTTTGAGCCATGGCCTCATCCAAATGCGCCAAGAATAAGCCTGTAACGTCGCCCACGGTTTTGGCATTCAAGAAATAATAATGCATGAACCGCTCAACCGCCGAACGACCGGGGCGATCAGCAAATTGCATCTGTTCGGCCACTTCGCGCTGCAAATCAAATGTAAGCCGTTCCTCTGCGCGGCCAGTAATATTGTGCATATGGCAACGAACGGACCAAAGGAAGTTTTCGGCTTTCCTGAACCGGTTATATTCTTCGACTGACAGTAGCCCAACATGGACGAGATCAGATGCCGTTGAGACCTTGTGGATATATTTTCCAATCCAATACAAGGTATGCAAATCGCGCAGACCGCCTTTGCCGTCTTTGATATTGGGCTCCACAACGTAGCGGCTGTCGCCCATGCGCTTGTGCCGTTCATCGCGTTCGGCCATTTTTAAGCGGACAAAATCGGGTGCCGTATTTGCGACCACTTCGTTCCAAAAGCGTAATGCCGCCTCTTCGTACACGGCACGGTCGCCCCAAACGAACCTGCTTTCCAAAAGCGCGGTACGGATCGTTAGATCTTCTTGCGCCATTTTCACAGTCTCGTCCAAAGACCGGCTGGATTGGCCAACTTTCAGGCCGAGATCCCAAAGAAGGTACAAAATCGATTCGACGACTTGTTCGGTCCATGAGCTTCTTTTGTACGGGGTAACAAACCCGATATCGACGTCGCTATGCGGTGCCATCTCGCCGCGACCATATCCGCCCACAGCAAGGATAGCGATCCGTTCCGATGCCGACCGGTTCGCCGCGGGATATGCGTGGACCGTTACATAGTCGTAAATAAGCCGGACAATCTGATCGACCAGAAAGGCTTGCTCTGCGGACGCGCGGTAACCCTGTGACGGGTTTTCACCCAGTCGTCTTTTGATTTCGGCGCGCCCGTCCGCCAACGCGCCTTGCAAAAGCTCGAGGATTTGCGGACGGCAGCGCTGAGGACCATCTTCTGCAACAATAGACTCAACTTTATCGGCAAGCGCAGTCCTGTCGATAATGTCGCGTTGCTTTATAATCCGGTCGGGCGTTGAAGTCATACAGACACTCTAGGCGCGTTCGCGCCCTATGTCAGCATCAAGCAGAAACCTTTGCATTATATTCCCGGCGCAAAGCAACGCGGTCGATTTTCTGGGTGCCCAGACGCGGCAAGGGCTCTGCCACTTGCCAGAAATGGGCCGGGATTTTGAATGGTGCTAGCCGCGGTGCAAGGAACGCTTTGAGCTCATCCTCGCTCAGCTCGACCCCATCCTTCGTCTGATAGACGATGCCTGGAACCTCCCCATATTTGTCATCGGCAATGCCAAACACGGACAGCTCGACAATCGAGTCATGTTCGTAAGCAGCGGCTTCGACTTCTGGGCAGCTGATATTTTCGCCGCCACGAATGATGATGTCTTTTTTGCGGTCGACGATGAACAAATAACCGTCTTCGTCGAGATAGCCGATGTCACCGGTCCGGAAGAATCCGTCTGCGGTAAACGCGTCACGCGTCGATTGTTCGTTGTTCCAGTAACCGTTGAAATTCGCAATGGTGCGAATACCGACTTCGCCGCGTTCACCTTGCGGAAGAACATTTCCATCATCGTCAAGCATTTGCACTTCGACCAAGGGCTTTGTGGCTGGTCCAGTGCTGGTGGGCTTTTCCAGATAATTATCGGTGAAATTGCCGCAGCCCACGCCATTCGTTTCGGTTAGGCCATAACCCAGCAGCGGATAGCCCCAGCTCATTTCCTTGCGGATTTTTTTGACATGATCCACGGGGCGTGGCGCTCCTCCAGCCGCAAAGGCCGTGCAGCTGGTAAGGTCATATTTGTGGCGGTTAGGGTGCGTCGCGAGTTCAATACTCATCAACGGAACGCCAACGAAATAGCTGATGCGTTCCTTTTCGATGATGCGCATGGCTTCTTCCGCATCCCATTTTGGCATTAGTACCAACTTACGCCCAATCGCGAAGCTTTGCAGAACCAGTGGAATTGAGGCGGTAACGTGAAACAGTGGCACGTTGACCAGCGCCGATGGCTGGGCTGGCATGGCCTGACCAGTGGACGAAAGAAGCTCGAAAAAGACGAGTGTCTGACCGACGTAACTCATCGCGCCCTGAACAACGGCCCGGTGGTCTGAAACCGCGCCCTTGGACTGACCCGTCGAGCCTGACGTGTATAGAATCGTCGCATTGTCTGTGGGGGCCAGTGCGGGCAGCGGTGTTTCCGCGCCGCCCCCTTTTGATGTCAAGACAGACAGGCCTTCCGTCGGCGCGCCATCATGACCAAATAACAATAGCTCACAACCACCAATGTCGTGCCCTGCCAAGCGCGCAGCGCGTTGCTCGTCCGCGAGGACATAGCGACAGCTTACCATGCGGATGCCTTCGGCCAATTCGCCACCTTGCCACCAGCCATTAAGCAGGGTCGCAACGCCGCCGGCCATAACGATGGCCATGTAGGCGATGATCCAATTGGCCGAATTGCGCGCGGCTATCCCGACCCTGTCGCCTTTTTGAAGTTTGTGCCCGTCGACTAAGCCGCCGGCCAGTGCGCGCGCTGCGGCATAGGTCTCGCCAAAGCTAAGTCGGATGTCACCATCTACCAGAAATTCTTTGTCCGCGTGCGTGGCGCAAAAGAATGCCAGATAGTCGGCCATGTTGCCGGGTGCTTTTGCCAGCATGGGCAATTGCACGCCGAATTTTTCGACATAGGTCACCGTTAAAGGGCCATCGTCGGTCATGAGACGATTTATGGTGGCGTCGATCGCGAGGTCCAATTGGGACGGCATTTGATTCTCTCCTAAACTCTTTGTGCACCTTCTATTTCGCTCTATAGGAAAGTCAAAATATCCTGAGGAAAAACTGTGTCATTCGAGATTATTGCTACAGCAGCGAACTATATTCAGTTCACAGACCTTGGTGTTGGCCCCGTTGCGCTTGATCTGGGCTTCTTTCAGCTGCGTTGGTATTCCTTGGCCTATCTTGTAGGTATTTTGCTTGGCTACGGCTTTTTGCTCAAACTGCTGGCGCGGCCGGGCGCCCCGATGTCGCGTGACCATGCAGACGATATCATTTTATATGCGACGCTGGGCATCATATTGGGCGGACGAACGGGCTATATCTTGTTCTACCAGCCATCGATTTTGCAGAACCCGTTAGATGTCTTCAAGCTGTGGGAAGGTGGCATGTCGTTCCATGGCGGCGCGATTGGAATCATTTTTGCTCTCTGGCTTTTGGCGCGCAAGCATAAGATCTCGTTCCTGCGGGTGTGTGATTATCTCGCATGTTGCGTCCCGTTTGGCCTCTTCTTCGGCCGGTTGGCAAATTTCGTGAATGACGAGCTTTGGGGCCGCGTGACGGACGTGCCTTGGGCCATCGTGTTTCCAAATGGTGGGGATTTGCCGCGGCACCCAAGCCAGCTGTATGAAGCTGCGCTCGAAGGGCTTTTGATGGCCGCGATCATGTGGCCGTTATTCTGGAAAACAGACGCTCGCTACAAACCCGGCTTTCTGTGTGGCATGGCGGCTGTGATCTATGGTCTTTCGCGCTTTACGATCGAATTCTTCCGGGAACCGGACCAGCAGTTACAGTGGCTGGTCGAAGCAAGCGGCCTGAGCATGGGGCAATGGTTGACCACCCCGATGATCCTAATCGGTTTGCTCCTCTTATTTACGGCAGGGGCTCGCAGGCAGCGTAACAGTGCGGCCTGACACGCAGACGACAAGCCAACGCCTCGCACACCGCATTGAAGCGTCCGGCCCAATCAGTGTTGCCGAATATATGCGCGTGGCAAACACCGCATATTATAGCCGCGCGGATCCTTTGGGCGCCGATGGCGACTTCATAACGGCACCAGAGATCAGCCAGATGTTCGGCGAAATGGTCGGGATTTGGCTGAGCGATATCTGGTTGCGTCGCGGCCGTCCTTCGTCATGTTATTATGTCGAACTGGGGCCGGGCAGGGGCACGCTGGCTGCCGATGCGCTTCGGACAATGAAGCGTTTCGGATTTGCGCCAGAGGTTCATTTTGTCGAGAATAGCCCGGCGTTGCGGGAAAAGCAGCTGACGGCTGTGCCCGCTGCCATTTTCCATGATGATGTGGAAACGGTGCCATCCGATGCGCCATTGTTTATCGTCGCGAACGAATTTTTTGATGCGCTGCCCATCGCGCAGATGATTGCCACGAACGCTGGCTGGCACGAAAGAGTTGTCGTGCCCGATCATAGTGGGCGGTTTGCGGCGATGCCGGGTCCGCGTTCCACGGATGCCCTCGTTCCCAAACAGTTCCGCATGGCGTCGGTTGGAAGTATCTACGAAACGTGCCCGGATGCCACTGCGGTGATGGACACGCTATCCACCCGACTGTCCGGCCAAGGCGGGGTTATGTTGACCATTGATTATGGTTATCTTGAGCCAGCACTGGGCAGCACGTTGCAGGCGGTTCAAAATCACAAATATGCGGACCCATTTTCGGATCCTGGCCATTGCGATTTGACGGCACATGTGAACTTCCATGCGCTTTCGCTCTGCGCCCAAAGTTCTGGCCTCAACGTTGCGGGGCCATGCGATCAGAGTGCTTGGTTGTCGGGATTGGGTATCGATCAGCGCGCCATGAGCTTGGCGCAGGCAAATCCTGATCGGGCCACGGAGATTTCCGCCGCGCGCAGCAGGCTGGTGGCCCGTGAATCCATGGGCGCGTTATTCAAAGTGATGGCGACATACGCAAAGGGCTGGCCAGAACCAGAGGGATTCGCGCGTTAGTTCAAACTGAGGCGCTCAGTTCACCCATTCAGCAATCTGCAACGCCACGTCATTTGCCGCTTCGTTCAACGCAGCGCCAACAGGTTCAGTTTCAACGGCAGCAACGGGTCGACGGGCTTCAAATCTGCGTTTTTCGGTTGGGTTGCCGCGCGTGATTTTCACTGCGTCAAAGACCACCACCGCCTCATTGGTCGCGGCGTCGACGCCAAATTCCAAAAGGCTTCCCGAGATAAATTGTGCTGCTTTGCCACCAGCATCGACTTCACTGAGCACCAGATTTTCACTTTTGGCCGACACAGTTTCGGACAATAGTTGCTGCATCAACCGAGCGGGCTTGTCGGCCCAAAACGCGTCCTTCAGATACGCTATGCTGCTGGCGTCGATCTGGACAGGCACGCGGTTCGTGTCGAGTTTGCGCGGCACTTCTGGCGTTTGTATGACTAAAACTTCAGCCGCAGATGCTGTACGTGCGGCGCCTGCTGAAACGCTATTATTGGCCGTCAGCACGAGCATGGACGGCGGCGCTTTCCCGCCAAAGCTTACACAAGCACCAAGGCTGAGAATGACGGGTAAGGCCAATAAGCGTGTGCCGGATAATTTGCTGAACATCATTTTTGCTTCCTGCTGCCAGGTTGATAATCGGGCAATGCCGGCGCGTTGACGACGCTGCCAATACCACCCTGATCAACTTTTTCGGTGACGGACTTCAATGAAACAGACAGTTCGCGTAGGTCGCGCGCCAATTGCGTAACCTCGGGCAATGTCTGCGTATTTAGCGTTTCAATTGCCGGGTTGGCATTGTTCAACGTCGTTTCCAGCGCAGCCAGACTGCCATTGGCGGAGCGAAGCGTTTTACGCAGTTCAACCAACATGGGGCGGCCATCGCTATCCAGCAGCTTGTTGGTGGTGCCCGCCATTTTGGTGATTTCATCTGCGGCAAGACCTGCCTTTTGCAACGCGATGCGCGATTCCTGAATCGCGGCGCGCAAATCCGGGCCTTGCGTAGCAAGCGTGCCCGACAGATTTTCGACATTGTCCAATATCTGTTCAATGGACTGCTGGTTCTTGTCAGACAGAATGTTCGTCAACCGCTCGGTCAACGCTGAAAGCCGCTCCAACAATAACGGCGCATTGTTCAACAATTCCCCTAAGGCCCCTGGCTTTGTGGGGATGACGGGAACGCCGGTGGGACATGCCGATTTCGGATTGGCTTCTGGACAAACCAAAGCAGGTGCGCCCTTGACAGCGCCGTCCAGTTGAATTTCAGAAACGCCGGTAAAGCCGACGCCGTTGATCGTCGCAGTGGTGCCCAGAAGCACGGGAACGCTGTCCTTGATGGTGATGCGAACGCGGACAAATTCTGGATCGGGTTCCCACAATTCAATGCTTTGGATTTCGCCAACAGGCACACCGGAAAAGGAAACGCCTGAGCCCTTCGCAAGACCGTTCACTGACTGTTGGAAGAATATGTCATATTCTTTCTTGTCGCCCTCGCCAGCGCGTGACAGCCAAACGGTAAATGCCGCGAGCAAGGCCACAAGAAGAAGCGTGATAGCGCCCACCATCACATAGTTGGATTTGGTCTCCATCTTACTGTCCTATGACCTTCCTGGCTGATGTAAATGCGGTTGTGGGTTGTTGTGTTTGTCATGACCACGGCGTGCTGCTCGCCCGCGTGGGCCACTGAAATATTCGTTAATCCACGGGTGATCGATGGCCAGCAATTCCTCAATTGCGCCAACCGCAATCACCTTCTGATCCGCGAGTACGGCTACTCGATCACAAATTGCATAGAGCGTATCGAGATCGTGCGTAATCAGAAATACGGTGAGGCCGAGCGTTTCTTTCAAATCCCGCGTCAGATTATCGAAATTCGCGGCGCCGATGGGATCGAGGCCAGCGGTTGGTTCATCCAAAAACAGAAGCTCGGGATCCATCGCCAAAGCCCGCGCTAGGCCAGCGCGTTTGCGCATACCGCCGGACAACTCGGATGGAAATTTATGGGCTGCATCGGCAGGAAGCCCGCTGAGGTAAATTTTATAATGCGCGATTTCGTCAAGCAACGCCTTGCTGAAATCGGGATAGAATTCCCGCAGCGGGACCTGGACATTTTCAGCCACCGTCAAAGTGGAAAACAACGCGCCGCCCTGAAACAATACGCCCCACCGGCGCCGAACGTCACTGGCCTCGTCCTCTTCCTTGCCGATCATGCCTTCGTCGAAAACGCGGATTTTGCCAGCGACTGGCTCCTGAAGACCAATGATCGACCGCATCAACACCGACTTGCCCGTGCCCGACCCGCCCACAACACCCAGAATCTCGCCGCGGCGCACCTCAAGATTCAAATCCTGGTGAATGACTTGCTCGCCAAAGCTGTTGCACAGGCCTTGCACGGAAATGATGTTGGGCTGGTCCATGGTTTAATTCCAGCCAATTTCGCTAAAGAATATGGCGAAAAATGCATCGAGAACGATAACGAGGAATATGGCCTGCACCACCGCAGCAGTGGTTTTCAATCCGACCTGCTCAGCATTGCCATGCACTTGCATCCCTTGGAAACAGCCTGCCATGGCGATGATTGCACCGAACACCGGAGCTTTAATCATGCCAATCCAGAAATCGGTCATTGGCGTAACTTCGCGTAGCCGCTGCACAAAGGTTGCAGGTGGAATTTCGAGAGCGACCCAGCACAAAAGTCCGCCGCCGATAACGGACATCAGCGATGCGAATATGCCCAACAAGGGCATCATCATGACGGCCGCAATGACCCTTGGAACAACCAAGGCTTCGGCTGGCACGACACCTATGGTGCGCATCGCATCAATTTCTTCGGTGATTTTCATGGTGCCGATTTGCGCAGCAAAGGCGGAGCCCGACCGACCGGCGACCATGATCGCGGTCATCAAAATTCCCAATTCGCGAAAGGTCAGCCTGCCAATCAGGTTGATGGTGAACACCTCTGCGCCAAATTGCCGTAACTGGACAGCACCTTGCTGCGCGATGACGATACCGATCAGAAAGCTCATCAGACCAATGATGCCCAACGCACGCACACCGACCATGTCAAAATGCTGGACCACGGCATGCCAGCGGAAGCGGCTGGGGTTCATCGCAAGTATGAACGATGCCTTCACAACCTGACCCACAAAACCCAGAAATTGCAAAAGCGTTGTAAAGCTGATGATGACACTATGGCCCACTTCGGCCAGGAACCGCTCAAATGATGGCGGATGTGGTCGCGGCGGTATATCGGCCTGATCGGCGCCACTGACAGCCTGAAGCAGACGACTGGCGTCTTTACCTGCACCCATGATTTCTGCGCCAGACTGTTTTGCCGTGCGGTGAACAAGCCACGCGCCAACGGTATCCATATGTTCAACCGCGCTGAGATCGATTTTTAACACATCGGCGGACAAATCGCGCAAGCGGCCGTCGACATCGCCGATCAAAGCTATGGTGAAGCTGCCCGATAAGCGGAGAATTTGCCCGCCATCGGCCAGGTCTTCTTGCAAGAACTCTGCAGCGTTAGCCATAGCCATATAACTGGCGTATAAAGGGAAGTATCACAAGCCTCTAGACTTCTTCCATTATATTATGCCTGTAGCAGACCGATGACTGATGCCAAACCAACGCTGCTTGCCATATATGATATGGACAAGACCGTCACGCGACGCGCCACCTATAATGGGTTCCTCCTGCATATGGCGTTTAACAAGTCGCCGTGGCGATTGTTCCTTGCGCCTTTATTGCCGATTGGGCTGGCATTATATGCGCTGAAGCTGTGGGACCGTGCGCGGTTAAAGCAGTTTTCGCAGACATTGCTTATCGGTCACCGCGTTCCAAGGGCGCGATTTGCCAAATATCTGGAAAGCCATGCCGACATTGTGGTGGGCAAAAATGTCTATCCGCAACTGGTTGCCCGTGTGGCGGAGGAAAAGGCAGCGGGCTATCGCCATGTCATGGCAACGGCGTCGTACCGGCTATATGTCGAGGCGATCGCAAAGCGGCTTGGCTTTGATGATGTTATCGCGACGGACCTTGCCACGGACAGCACTGGCCATGTTCTGGCCCGCATTGACGGGCATAATTGTTACGACGCGGCGAAGCTTGAACGGGTCAAAGGCTGGATGGAAGCCCATGGTCTGTCACGCGAAAATTGCCATATCCGTGCCTATTCGGACCATGTGTCCGATGCCCCGTTGCTCAGCTATGCCGATGAACCCTTCGCCACCAATCCGCACGGACCGCTTGCGCGCCTTGCTGCCTCCGAAGGTTGGCCCATATTGGATTGGCGTGATCCTAAAGCCTGAGCGAATCCCTGTTCGAAGTGGGATAGCAGCTTGGCTTAATCTTCCTCGATTAAGCTCGTGTCGCGCGTTTCAGGAAGCATCAGATAGGCAATAACGGTCGCACCGACGCAGATCGCGACATACCAGAAGAACCCCGTTTCGTTGCCCGTACTTTTGAACCACAAAGCGACATATTCCAGCGTCCCGGCAAATATGGTGTTCCCCACCGCATAAGGAAACGCAACGCCCAGTGCACGGATATGGGCTGGAAACATCTCAGCTTTTACCATTGCATTGTTGGCGGTATATCCGCCGTGCAGTGTAATCGGGATCAAAATCAGCGCCAACGCGACGATGGGCGAGGTGGCTTGGCCAACCAGCGTATAGATTGGCACCGCGACCAGCGCGACACCTGCGCCTGCGGTCAGCAGCAGCGGTTTTCGCCCAAAGCGGTCGGCGAGCATCCCAGCAATGGGCTGCAGACAGAATGACCAAATCAACACGCCGGCGATAATCAACGTCGCAGTTTGCTTTTCGAAACCTGCGGTGTTGATAAGATATTTCAACATATAGGTGGTGAAAGCATAAGAGGCGAGGCCGCCGCCACCCGACATCACCGCAACCAATATGCAGGAGCGTTTGTGGTCACGCCAAAGCAATTTCAGCGATGAATGTTCGCGTTTCTGGTCGATATTTGTGAACGATTTTGTTTCAGACATCGTCCTGCGCAAAAGATAGACGCACAAGGCCAGAATGGACCCAATCACGAACGGAATGCGCCAGCCCCAATCGCCCATTTGCGCCTCGCTCAATAGCGCTTGCAAGATCAGGGCGACCAAAATGGCCAGCAACTGCCCACCGCTCAGCGTTGCATATTGGAAACTCGACCAAAAGCCGCGCCGCGCCGCCGGGGCCATTTCCGACAAATAGGTGGCACTTGATCCATATTCACCGCCGACGGACAGCCCTTGGACCATCCGTGCGATGACCAAGATGGCTGGTGCAACAACCCCAGCCTGCGCATAGGTTGGCGCAAAGGCAATGGCGAGCGACCCGCCCGCCATTAATAAAACGGACAAGGTAAGCCCGGCCTTTCGGCCATGCTTGTCGCCATAGATACCCATCACCCAGGCACCGATTGGACGCATCAGAAAACCAGCCGCAAAGATTGCAGCTGTGTTGAGCAACTGGGCTGTCAAATCGCCCTCAGGGAAAAATAACGGCGCAAAATAAATGCTGAATGTCGCGTAGGCGAACCAGTCATACCATTCGACCAAATTCCCCGCGGAACCGCCCATTATCGATTTAAAGCGTTGTCGCGTTATGCCCTGTTCAGCCACCAGCATTGCCCCATATTCCAATCAACGACATTTGTCCGCCATAGCCCGGTTCACTGCGGTGGCAGCTGCGCCGATAGCTAAAAAAGCGGTCTGGCTGGCTGTAGGTATCCTGCCCCATGCATTCGACCGTTGTGATGCCGGCGGCGGCAAGACGCGCCGCAACATAGCCTTCGATATCGAACTGATAATGACCCGCTCTGCCATCGCGGAAGAACCGCGCATTTTCGGGGTTGGCGTCCGCAAAACGTTCAAAGAAACCAGCATCAACCTCATAGCTTTTTTGCGCAATGCACGGGCCGATCGCGCAGGCTATCCGCTCGCGCTGTGCGCCCAGTGCCTCCATCGCCAATATCGTGTTTTCGTTGACGCCTGTAAAAGCGCCCTTCCATCCCGAATGCGCTGCGCCAACGACACCGGCTTGCCTGTCTGCAAATAACACCGGCACGCAATCCGCGGTTTGGACCGCAAGCAGTATATTCGGCCTATCCGTCACCAGCGCATCGGCCTTGGGCGGGTCATCTTGGTCAATGGGGCCAGTGACGGTGACCACGTCGGGCGAATGGATTTGGTACACCCGCGCAAGTGCGGCGCCGGGCATTACGGCCGCAACCGCACGCCGCCGGTTTTCGATGACATTGTCGCGCACATCGTCCGAACCAAGGCTGCAGTTCAACCCCGCGTAAATGCCTGCGGAAACACCGCCAACGCGGCCAAGGAACCCGTGCGCAATGTCACCCAGTAATTTTGACTTGATAACTTCGACGGTCACGTTGCGTGGTTCCTCCCTATATGCTTAATTGCAACTGCGGCGCTTGACGGCAAGCCATTAGATTGCGAACCCATGCCGATGCACCGTCACATGCTCATATTTGGAATGGGGTACACCGCCTCGCGTCTCGCCGACAGCCTTCGTGAAAGTGGCTGGCACGTCACCGGAACGCGGCGGATGAGCGGTGGCGACGCGATTGCCTTTGACGATGAAGCTGCCGTCTGTGCTGCAATCGAAAACGCCACGCACATCTTGTCGAGCGTCCCACCCAACGGTGAGGGCGGGGACCCTGTCCTATCGAAATATGGTGACAGGATTGCACGTAGTGGCGTCGCTTGGCTCGGCTATTTGTCCTCAACGGGTGTATATGGCGACACGGGCGGCGCGTGGGTCGACGAGAGCGCGGCTATTGGCGAAGGACGCCGAACTGCGCGCGCCGATGCTGACCTTGCGTGGCAGGCCTTGCGCAATGACGTCGCGGTCTTTCGCTTGCCCGGCATCTACGGCCCTGGTCGATCTGCGTTGGAACGGGTCGAAGACGGCAAGGCACATCGGATCGATATGCCCGCACAAATCTTTAGCCGTGTGCATGTTGATGACATTGTTGGCGCAGTCATTGCCGCATTCGATGGGCCCGCTGGCGTGTATAATATTGCAGACGATGTTCCCGCGTCGCAAAATGATGTCATCGAATATGCGTGCGACCTTCTGGGGCAGGAATGGCCGCCACTGATGATGCTGGACGAGGCCGGACTGTCGCCTATGGCCCGCGGATTCTATGCCGAAAACCGGCGTGTTTCAAATATGAAGGCGAAACGGCTGCTCGGTTGGACGCCGAAATATGCCGATTACCGGCAAGGCCTCAGCGCATTATTGGCCGCACGCGTGCAGTAATATAGAATTGGGCTGCCGGCTTGCGGGGCTGGAAACGGTTTGACGGGAGAGCGGGCAAGGCATTCACCTTACCGTCGTCAGGACATTAAGCCTTGCGCGTCTGCATTGCGACGACGAGGCCAACCATCACCAATGCTCCACCAGCCATCGCCAATGTCGACCAGACATAGCCTTCGAAAATCGTCGATAGGATCATCGCAAAGACCGGAATGACCACGCCCGTGTAAGCAGCCTTGCCGGGGCCAATGTCGCGGATGAGGCGAAAATAAAGCGGGAAGGTTACGACCGAACCGATGATGCTCAGATACAGCACACCGCCGATATATCCGGGACGCATGTCGATGACGGGCGGACCATCCATCACGAATGCAAAAGCCGCATTGGCCAAGCTGGCCCAGAACATTGACCACGCCAATATCGTTATCGTTGGGTATCGCGCAACCTTTGGCGTCACCTGAAGCACATTGGAGACCGATGCCGTAGCAACCGCGCACAGCACCAGAAATAGCCCAATCAGTGCATCCGTCCCGCCCATAGGGGCAGCGCGGTATTCCTGCAGCATCAACAACCCGACCCCGACGCAGGCAATCGCTGAGCCTAATATGAACGCTCCGCCGATTGACCGTCCAAGCCAATATTTGGCGAGCACCGCATTGGGCACAATCAACAGCGCGAATACCACTGCGACCAATCCCGACGTGATATAATGTTCAGCGGCATAGACAAAATTGTAGTTCATCCCGAATTGCATCACGCCAAGCAGGATTGTCCAACCGACCATTGGCCGATCTATCTTCACTGGCTGGCGCATCACGATGACTAGGATGAACATGGCGATGGCGGCCACAATCATGCGATAAGCCACAGACCAGGTCGGCGGCACTGTGCCCAATTGATCGCGGATGACCAGCCAAGTAGATCCCCAGATGAGCGACGTCACCATAAAGGGTATCCATACCCGCGGCGCCAGAAATCCAGGTTCTACGACGCTCTGCCCCCCGGTCGTGCTCATAATGCAGCGATCGCGCGGGCCAGCGGGGCGACGTCGGCCTCGGTATGTTGCCAACTGGTGACGAGCCGCGCCGCGCCCCAATTTTCGTCGACAACACCCCAGTCATAAAAGTCAAAACCTTGCGCCCGCAATGCCGCCGCTTCAGCCGGCGTCAGGCGCAAGAATATCTCATTGGCTTGCACCGGATAGAGCAATCGTCCGGCTGCTGCGCCCGCAATGATTTGCGCCGCTGCGTTGGCGGAACGCGCATTGGCCAGCCACATATCATTTTCCAGCATCGCCAACAATTGCGCTGCAAGGAAGCGGCCCTTCGACTGCAAATGCCCAGCGCGCTTGCGGCGATAGCGCGCAGCGTCGGCCAGCGCCGGGTCGAAATAGACCAACGCCTCTGCGCCCATGCCGCCATTTTTGACGAAGCCGAAACTCAACACGTCAACACCGGCGTTCACCGTCACGTCGGCTGGTGCACAACCTAAGGTCGCCACTGCATTGGCAAAACGCGCGCCATCCATATGCAGGCTAAGGCCACGATCATGGCACAATGCACCAAGTGCCGCGACTTCGGCAGGGCTGTAGACCATGCCATATTCGGTTGCGTTGGTAATCGACAATGCCGCCGCCTGCACCTGATGCACATCGTTGCGAATGCCGTTCAGACACGCCTCGACCGTGGCAGGCGACACCTTGGCGCCCTCACCTTCGACCAGCATCAGTTTCGCGCCAGCGGTGTAGAAACCCGGCGCGCCGCATTCATCAACCTCAATATGGGCTTCACGGTGGCAAATGACGCCCTGATGCGGCTGAACAAGCGATGCAAGCGCGAGGCAATTGGCACTTGTGCCCGTTGCCACCCACAGCACCGCGACATCGCGGCCGAACACAGCGGAGAATGCGGCATCGAGCCGCGCACTCCATTGGTCACCATCATATGCGGTGTCGATATGGTTGGCATCGGCCATGGCTTGCATGACAGCGGGGTGCACCGGGGCGGCATTGTCAGAGAAGAAACGCATGACCATCCGCATGGCGGGAAAACCCGCCTGCCGTCAAGCGCTTAGCGGACGTGCGTCGCGCTAATGGAGATCACGCTTGTATGCGGGGCTAGAAATCCAGGGCAATCTCGGCATGGTCTATTGCCATCAAAGCCGACCGCTCTGACATAGCCAGAAACATTGCGTCACCCCGGTCGGTTTGTTCCACGACCATCGACGCCGTTACGCCCATGAGCATTCCCGAAAAAGACGCAAGGCGATAGGCATCCCACTGGTGGGCAAGGTCTGCGAAGGGTATATTGTGCCGATCTAATTCCGTTCGATAACGCGCGAGAAGACTGTGCTCTTCTGCTTTACGGGTAGCGGGGTCCATCGATGTGCCGAGGTAATAGGCTATGTCGCTTGCACCTTCGCCGACACCAACCGTCTGCCAGTCGACGATGACGACAGGCTTGTCCTTGTCGTCGGCGCAGTACAGCATATTATCTGGACGAAAATCATTGTGCGTGAGACAGCGTGGACCGGACCGTGAGTCTAACCATCGTTTGATATTGCCCAAATAACGCTCACCGACGCGTTTCATCTCTTTGCTGATCCGGTCGCTATATCGGTCACAAAATGCGGGCCAAAGCATCGTATAAATCGCGTCGCTATCTATCTGGGGCGGAACGGCTTTCGTGCCGCTGAGCCAGTCAAGCGTGTCGAGCGATGGATCACCCCACCAGGCAGCGTGAATGCCAGCCGCCGCATCCATCGCCAGTTCGGATTCTGCCCGTGTTGGAACCAACAATTGATTGCCCGGTGCATGTGATGGAAGATCGTGCATCAGCAACGCAAAATCGTGGCTGTCGTCATCAAATGCGATAAAGAGATGATGGGGTATCGCCATCGGTTTCTTACCCGCAAAAAGCGCATAAAAACGGCTTTCACGCATATAGGTCATATAGGATCTACCGGCAGCTTTGCTGACTGGATCATTGGATGGCAATTTTGCCACGAGCGTCGGAGGCGCGCCGTTGGCAGGGCCATCATATGTCAGTTTAAGGCGGTAAGTCGCGCCGACCTGTCCGGTGCCTATGGCGTGCGCTTCAACTAACATGACCTTTGCATTATAGCCATTATTATGCAGCTGCTCCGTCAACCAAGCGGGGGTCATATCGGCCAGACCGGGGATTGCATCAATCATTGAAAATGCTCTTCAGACCCAGCGGTTCATAAGCGCCAAGGATCAACTGTTCCAGAATGCCTGTACCTGTCTGGCTCTCACTGCCCAGCGTCATGGCAACGCGAGACACGGCCTGTATATGGAGATGATCGGCGCGGCCTGCCTCAACGGTCGTCAGGTCGATATCTTCGCGCTCTACCGTTAATACACCCTTCCACCCACCATGTGGCCATTCCGGGTGGCCGTAGCCAATGCCGCGCATGAGAAAAGCTGTCCCCGGTTCAAAGACAGCCGTGACATGTCGCCCATCTGCGAATTCTGCTTTCAGGACGGCCTGTTCCGCGTGACGCCAGCCGGGCTTTAGCGTGACCGCCATTTCGCACGCGTCGCTTTCCAACATTTCATGCGCAGCTGCACCGTCCGGGCACCATACCGCCCGGATATTCCAGTGTCGGCCCTGCGCATCATCATTCACATGAAAATAGAGTGCACCATCGTGAAAATTCACGGGGCTCCACAGCCAGTAGAATTGGGGGATAGTTTGCGGGACCGTGGGCTGCGGGTCGCTGGCGCCAATGGGACGGATACCCCAACTGCGGTCACGCGTGCCAATAGCGCCGTCGATATCCCGCCGAATGCCATCTACTTCAATCCAGCCCTGCCAATGCCCGTTTTGCGTCATGCGGGTATAATCCATAAAGGTCCGCGGCCCGATCCTTCGGGTGAAGCGCGGCTCTTCAACGGGGAAGGTGCGGCCAACAAAGGTCAAATTGGCGGATATTCCTTCATGGTTGTCGACGACAACGCGCAGTGATTTAAGTGGTTCGGGTATCTCAATGGTAATCGGCCCGACGGTGAGGTCCATCCTTTCCATATCCAATAAGCGGGAGGCATGAACACAATATTGGACGTCGCCTCTGATGCAGGAAAAATGCGCATCGGCAACGTTCAGGTGCGGATAAACGCCAAAGGCAATCGCGAAAAAATCGCTGCCATCTGCCTGATAGCCGTTAAAGAAATACCGGTCGTAAAAGTTCCGATCTGTCCCGGAATATGCGATGGGCTCAGGCGTCTGGTGGATTGGATATTCGTCGCCTTTAGTTAGCATCAGCCTGCATCCTCCCTATAATCTTTTGGCGTTGCTGCCGCAGATTGCCTTCACGCCTGAAACATCCTTAACGCACTAACGCCCCCATGTACGTCGCCAGTATATTTGGCGCCGACGGTTGCATAAATGGGCCAAGCGTTGGCCTAATCAATTGGGTTGATATTAGGTGGCAAGCTTGCGGTGTTGCAAGCGCCGATATTCGATAGCCCGTCGTTTGATCGTCGCACGTTGGTGAATAATGATTTGTGCCCTGCCGAAATAGGCACCGTCAATCATTCCCTTGCACCCATCGCCTAAGCAGGCATAGATATGCATATCGCGAGGGACGCACAGAATTTTGGGGGAATAAGCTTGGATAACATCGCACAAACCGCAGTTGGCCAGCCGTCTGGTCACCCCAAAGGCCTGTACTATTTGTCTTTCACAGAGATGTGGGAACGCTTTTCCTTTTACGGCATGTCTGCGTTGCTCACGCTCTACATGGTCAAAGAGCTGCTGCAGCCTGAAAATGCGGCGCAAGTCATTGGGCTAGCCGCGCTCCGCAATATGTTCGAATTTCGTGGACCGATGAGCGACGTCGCGTTTTCGGCGATCATTTATGGCTGGTATGCCGGTTTGGTCTATTTCACGCCTATGGTTGGGGGTTGGGTTGCCGACCGCATTCTTGGGGCAAAGCGCACGGTGATGATCGGCGTAGTGCTGATGAGCGCAGGGCATCTGGCGATGTCCTTTTATGCCAGCTTCCTATTTGCGCTCTTGCTGCTGATCCTTGGATCTGGATTTCTCAAGGGCAATATTTCCGCGCAGGTCGGGGCGCTTTACCCTCGCTCGGATGAATCCATGCGGTCGCGCGGTTTCACCATTTTCTCGACAGGCATTTGCATTGGGGCGGCGAGCGGGCCGTTTGTGACGGGGTTGGTTGCAGCCATCTATGGCTGGCATGCCGGTTTTGCGGTTGCGGCGGCTTTGATGTTGATCGCGCTCGTCGCGTATATTCTGGGGCAGAAGCACCTGCCGGACGACCGTCCGGTGGCGCGCAAACGGGAAAAGGCCCCGGCCATGACCGCTGCTGAACGCAAACGGGTGGCGGTACTTTTGCTTGTCATTGCACTCACCATACCCGCTGAAATTGCTTATCCGATGGTGTGGAGCATCGGCATATTGTGGGTCGATCAATATGTGAATTTGGCGACATCGCTTGGCGAGGTACCATCGAGTTGGTTTGCATCGATGGACTCGCTTGGTTCTGTCCTTGCCGCGCCTGGGTTGATTGCGTTTTGGGCATGGCAGGCCAAGCGTGGCAGCGAACCAAGCAGCGTGACGAAAGTCGGTATTGGAACATGCATTATTGCCATTGGCGCACTTCTTTTTGCTTATGGCAATTTAGGACTGAGTGAACCAGACAGCGTGGGCGCAGGATGGGCAATCGCGGGTTGGCTCATCATGGGACTGGCCTGGATGTATTATTGGCCAACGACGCTGGCCATCGTCAGCAGGGCGGCACCTGCGGGGATGGGCTCTTTCCTGATGGGCGTTGCGTTTCTCTCGCCCTTTGTCGCACATGTGCTCGCTGGGTGGGTTGGTAGCTATTTTGACCAAATGACCCCGTCGGTTTTCTGGGCTATGGATGCTGCCATCGCTTTGGTGGGTGGGACGCTCATTTTGCTGCTCCGCAAACGCCTCCAAACTGCGCTGGACCCTGATCTGTCAGCTTAAGAAATGCGGGCGCCTTGGCGGAGCAGTTCCTTTTGCACGGCGCTGATATCAATTTCGTCAAAGTCCCGGTCGGTCTTGACCGCCAACGCCGCAGCAACGCCGGCACCTTGCCCCGCAACCGCACAACACATCATGTTGCGGACGGCGGCATGGCTGACCTTGTCGCCGCCAATGACACGACCGGCGGTAATCAGGTGCTTCACATTTTTTGGAACCATCGACCGATAAGGAAGATGGAAATAGCGGCCCGTCGTCGGCAAAATAAGATAGCCATAGCCGTCGATGAATTCAGGAAAAATGCCGATGCTATCGTCAAACCGACCTTGTTCCATCACATCGTCTGCGGTCATATTGTAAACCGCATCAATCTTGCGCGTATCGCGAATGCCCAGAGTCATGCCGAAGTTGCGCAGCTTCGCATCTTCGCAGCCCGGCATGAAGGCCTGCAACGCCGCAATGGCGTGCATCGCCTGCTTCCGCCCCGCCATTTCGCCATGGGTTAGGGCATCGGGATTGGTGCCGTCCAGATACAGGTGGCACATGTTGAGATAGGTAAGATCCCCCTGATCGGAAACGGTGCCCCATGTGCCGGCCATGGTTTTCACGCTGTCCGGTATTAGGCCAGCCTCCAGCGCCTTCTGGAACGGCTTGCGCAAGAATGGCGAGAACATTTCATCCTCTTTGCCGCTCGTGATCACCTCCCATTCACCGCCCACGGCCCAGTCGCCATAGGTTTGAGGATCGGCCTTTACGGCGTCAATAAACCGCGTCTTGTTGACCCCGCACATCGAAAACATGACCGAGACGGACATCATTTCGTCCACGGGGTGCATATGCGTCGGCGCACCGGCACGATGGGCAATGTCGGCGTCCCCTGTCGCGTCAATCACGCGTTTGGCAAGGATGGCTTCGCGGCCCGCCTTGCTCTCCACAATGACGCCGCGGATGGTGTTGCCATCCATGATGGGTGCGACACATAATCGGTGCAGCATCGGAATGACGCCCGCTTCCTCGACGAGTGTATCTGCAACGAACTTGAACCCTTCGGCATCGAGGCTGTGGCTGATCGATTGCGGCTCGGGCATTGCCGCGCCCATCAACTTGGCCCGGTCTTCAAATTCACGCCCGATACCTTCGCTGTCAATCGTCGCGGGGTGCCGATACCAAGCAAAGCCCTCGACCCCCACCTGCGTGATATTGCCGCCGAAGCAGCCATAACGTTCAAGCAACGTCGTTTCGACGCCCGCCCGTGCCGACGCCAACGCCGCGGCAAGGCCGCCCGGGCCTGAACCAATGACGAGAACGTCAGTTTGCCGGATCACATCAATCTGGCGTGCGGGCTCCAGGATAGTGTGTGTCATCTTTGGGCAACATCCCAATTTGGCGCGACGTAAAATGGCGCATTAGACGGTGCGAGCATGGGCTTCCCAAGGATATGATCGGCGCCCTTTTCACCGATCATGATCGTCGGCGCATTCAGGTTGCCCGTGGTGATGGACGGCATCACCCCGCTGTCGACGACGCGCAGCCCTTGGACACCGATGACACGCAATTCGGGGTCCACCACGGCCATTGGGTCACGCGGGCTGCCCATCTTGCATGTGCAACTGGGGTGAAGGGCACTTTCGACATGTTCGGCAATGAAGGCGTCAATCTGATCATCGGTGACGCAGTCCGCACCGGGCTGAATTTCACGTCCGCGATAGGGGGCGAAAGCAGGTTGCTGGAAAATCTCCCGCGTCAGCCGGACGCAGGCCCGCATGTCCACCCAATCGTCGGGATGGCTCATATAGTTGAACAAGATTTTGGGCTTGTCGTGCGGGTCGGCACTTTTGAGTGTCACCATGCCCCGGCTTTTTGAACGCATCGGGCCGACATGCGCCTGAAAACCATGTTCGGTTGCAAGGGACGACCCGTCGTAATTGATCGCCATAGGAAAGAAATGATATTGGATATCCGGATATTTTATGCCGGCGCGGCTGCGGATGAAGCCGCAGCTTTCGAACTGGTTTGACGCGCCCGTTCCCGACCGACCGAATAGCCATTGTGCGCCGACCATGGCTTTACCGAGAAGATTTGCCTTGCCGTAAAGGGTGATGGGTTGGGTGCAGGCCATCTGGAAATAAAATTCAAGATGATCCTGCAGATTTGCGCCGACACCGGGGCGGTCTGCGCGCACTGTAATGCCGTGGCGTTGCAGCTCTTCTGCAGGGCCAATGCCGGAAAGCTTCAACAGCTGGACCGAATTGATTGGCCCGCCCGAAAGGATGACCTCGCGTGCGGCGCGTAGCTGATGCATTTTGCCCGCTTGTTCATATTCCATGCCGACGGCGCGCGTGCCTTCGAACAGGATGCGTGTCGCCAGCGCATGTTCGATAACGTGCAGATTGGGCCGCTTGCGGGCATCATAAAGATAGGCCTTGGCCGCCGAGCAGCGCGTGCCATTCCGCACCGTCATGTCCATCCGGCCAAAGCCTTCTTGGGCATAGCCATTATAATCTTCGGTCAGGCCATAGCCTGCCTGCTGTGCCGCATCGAGCCATGCCTGATGCAATGGATTGTCGAGTGGGCCATAGCTGGTCGACAGCGGGCCATCTCCGCCCCGATATTCGTTACCGCCTTCGTCGCGGCCCTCGGCGCGTTTGAAATAAGGCAGCACATCGGCATAGCCCCAGCCAGTGGCGCCTTCATCTTCTTTCCAGCGTTCAAAATCGAGCGCGTTGCCTCGAACATAGACAAGCCCGTTGATCGACGATGATCCCCCCAAGCCCTTGCCGCGCGGACAGTTCAGGCGGCGTCCATTCAGATGCGGCTCCGGCTCGCTTTCATAGCCCCAGTTCCAGCGCTTGGTGTTCATGGGATAAGCGAGCGCGGCAGGCATCTGAATGAAGATCGACCGGTCACTGCCGCCAAATTCAAGCAACACGACCTTATGTTTGCCATCGGCGCTCAGCCGGTCCGCCAGCACGCACCCTGCCGACCCTGCGCCGACGATGATATAGTCTGCGGCCTCAATAGGGGGCATCGATCGGTTCCATCGCGACATAAACGCTCTTTAGCTGGGTATAATGTTCAATCGCTGCCTTGCCGTTTTCGCGACCCAGGCCGGATTGCTTATTGCCGCCAAACGGCATTTCAATGGGCGTGATGTTGTATGTGTTGATCCAGCAGGTGCCAGCCTCCAGCGCCGCGATGACGCGGTGGGCGCGGGTCAGGTTATTGGTGAAAATACCGGCGGCGAGGCCGAAGCTGGTGTTGTTCGCCCGCGCGACGACCTCTGCCTCATCCTCAAAGTCGAGCACCGCCATGACGGGCCCGAAAATCTCTTCACGGACAATAGCCATATCGTCGGTGCAGCCGGTGAAGATGGTTGGTTCAACAAAGGCGCCCTTCGCCAAGTCGCCGGTCGTCACACGCTTGCCGCCGGTCAGCAAATTGGCACCTTGTTGTTGGCCAAGCGCGATATAGCCCAGCACCTTTTCCATATGCGCCGGTGAAATCAGCGCGCCCATTTGGGTGGCGGGGTTGAGCGGATCGCCAATCACCATCGCCTCGGTGCGCGCCTTCAATTTTGCAAGAAATGCATCACGGACATTTTTGTGCACAAAAACGCGCGTGCCATTGGTGCAAACCTCGCCCGCCGAATAGAAATTGGCGAGCAACGCGCCCGAGACCGCTTCGTCCAAATCCGCATCTTCGAACACAATCAGCGCCGATTTTCCGCCCAGTTCAAAGGTGACATATTTCAGCGTGCCTGCCGCATCGACCATTACCTTTTTGCCCGTGCCGACTTCGCCTGTCAGCGACACCTTGGCGATATCGGGATGGAGGCTGAGCAAGCGGCCGGTGTCGGCCTTGCCTTGCACGACCTGAAACAGCCCATCGGGCAGGCCCGCATCGCGATAGGTTTTTTCAAGCTCAATCGCGGTCAGGGGTGTCAGCTCGGCTGGCTTGAAGATCATTGCATTGCCGCAAGCCAGCGCGGGTGCGGATTTCCAGCAGGCAATCTGAATGGGATAGTTCCACGCACCAATGCCCGCAACGACGCCTAACGGCTCGCGCCGGGAATAACCAAACGCGCCCGTGCCAAGATCGTGATGTTCACCGGCGATGGTGCGCGCAAGGCCAGCATAATATTCAATACAATCCGCACCCGACAAGACGTCTACGGCAATGGTTTCTTGAATGGGCTTTCCGGTATCTTGCGCTTCAAGCCGCGCGAGCACGTCATTGCGTTCAACAAGCAATGCGGCGGCGCGGTGAAGGATGCGTCCGCGCTCGACACCCGGTGTTTTGGCCCAAAGCTTTTGCGCCTCGGCCGCGCGGGCAACAGCCTTATCGACCTCTGCTTGTCCATCGATACGGATTGTCGCGAGCAGCTGCCCTGTCGCCGGGTTGGCCGTGTCGAAGCTTGTGGCGGCCGCCGAGGGCAGGGTGTCCTTCAGGTTGCGCGCGATGAATTCAAAGATCAGGTCGCGCGCCAACCCGTTCTGCAGCGCTACGCCGCCATTCATCGCGGCGCGCAACCAAACACCGTCGATCATCGCGGCGATGGTGTCCGCCATCGGGGATACGTCCTGTGCGTCGA
>JBEDET010000001.1:0-129534 GCA_041175505.1 Pseudomonadota bacterium | reverse complement strand
AAAAACGCGCATGTATCGGCGTTTATTGTTCCTATGGACACCGCTGGCATCACCGTTGGTAAGTCCGACAAGAAAATGGGGCAGGCCGGTAGCCATATCGCAGATATCATCATGGAAGATGTGAAGTTGCCTGCGGACGCCATATTGGGTGGTGAAGAGGGCAAGGGCTTTGCCTTTGCTATGAAGAGCCTCGACAACGGACGCATGTCGGTTGGCGCGGCGGCGACGGGCTATGCGCGGCGTGCGCTCGACAGCGCGCTGCGTTACGCCAATGAGCGCAAGGCATTTGGCGAACCGATTGCCAATTTCCAGCTTATCCAGCAAATGCTCGCCGATAGTGAGATCGAGATTTACGCCGCAGAATGTATGTTGGATGACGCGGCCCGCCGTGCCGATGCCGGCGAAAATGTGCTGCGCAAAGCCGCTGCGGCCAAGGTTTTTGCATCCGAAATGTGCGGCCGCGTGGTTGACCGCGTGGTGCAGATTTATGGCGGTGCGGGATATTTGGCGGAATATGATGCGGAACGTTTCTACCGTGACGCGCGTATTTACCGGATTTATGAAGGCACGACGCAAATCCTGCAGCTCCAGATTGCCAAGCATATGCTGCGTGAATGGGCGGCGCAGGCCTGATGCATGTATAATTTGCTGGATGGTCTCAAGATTATCGAGGCGTCGTCCTTTGTGGCGTCGCCGACAGCTGGTCTGTATTGCGCGCAGTTCGGTGCAGAGGTGATCCGTGTTGATCAGGTTGGTGGCGGCCCGGATTACCATCGCTGGCCAGTGACTGAGGCGAATGACTCGCTCTATTGGGAAAATCTAAACCGCGCCAAAAAATCGGTCGCGCTTGATCTCTCCAGCCCGCAGGGGCGCGAGTTGTTGCAGGAACTGGTGCGTGCCACCGGTCAGTTCATCACCAATTTTCCCGCAGAAGGTTTTCTGTCGCACGCAAAATTGGCGGAAGGATGTGCCGATCTCGTAACCGTTCGGGTCATGGGCTGGGCCGACGGGGCGCCTGCGCTGGATTACACGGTGAATAACGCCGTTGGCTATCCCATGATGACTGGGGCTGGCCCAGAACCTGTAAATCATGTGTTGCCTGCTTGGGATGTCATCAGCGGCGCTTATGCGGCGTTCGCTATGCTGGCGGCCATTCGTAGGCGCGAACAGACGGGCGAAGGCAGTGAGGTTCGCATTCCCCTGTCGGACGTCGCCATTGGCACGGTTGCCAATCTGGGCGGTGTCGCAGAGGTGTTGCACAATAATGCCAATCGTCCTCGGCTCGGCAACGCGGTCTACGGTTTGTTCGGGCGCGATTTTGTGACCAAAGACAATGTGCGCACGATGGTGGTCGTTGTGACCCACCGCCAATGGGCGAACCTTGTTGGTGCGCTTGGTTTGAAGGCGCAGGTGGAGGCGATAGAGGTGGAACGCGGAGTGAGCTTCGCCAAAGACGATGGGCTTCGCTTTCAGCACCGCGATGCGCTTTATCCGTTATTTGAACGGGCAATTGGTTCGCTCGATCATGCGATGATGGCTTCAACGCTTGATGAGGCCGGAATTGTGCATTCGGCCTATCGAACTATGTTCGACGCTGCGCATGATCCGCGGTTGGTCAGCAATAACCCGATGTTTAGCGACTTTGACGCAAACCCGTCGGGCTTCAATTATCCTGCTGCTGGTGCGTTTGGCACTATTCCCCAATTGCAGCGTGGCGACGCAAAAGCAGCCCCGCGCAATGGGGAGCATAGCGAGGAAATATTGAGCACGTCGCTCGGCCTGTCCTCAGGCGAAATCGCCCGTCTCATCGACTCTGGAACTGTAGGAATTGCCCAATGAATACGCTTCGCCGTGCCGCAATCGTCGCCCCCATTCGCACGCCCGTCGGCAAATTTGGCGGTGCGCTCTCGTCCTTAAACGCAGGTGAGTTGGGTGGCATAATATTGAAAGCGCTTGTCGAGCGGACAAAGATTGATCCGTCCCGCGTCGACGATGTTGTGTTCGCGCAAGGATATGGCAGCGGAGAGGCCCCGTGCATCGGACATTGGTCATGGCTGGCCGCTGGCTTGCCTATTGAAGTGCCGGGGTACCAGATCGACCGTCGTTGCGGTTCGGGGCTTCAGGCGATCGTGAATGCCGCGATGATGGTCCAAACTGGAGTGAGCGACATGGTGGTCGCAGGCGGATGCGAAAGCATGTCCAACGTCGAGCACTACACGACCGATATTCGCAAAGGTGTTCGGGCGGGCAATCTGACCTTACATGACCGGTTGACGCGCGGACGTGTGATGAGTCAGCCGGTTGAACGCTTTGGCGTGATTTCGGGGATGATTGAAACCGCCGAAAATCTGGCCAAGGACTATGACATCAGCCGCGAAGCATGTGACGCATATGCGGCCCGATCGCACCAGCGCGCGGCGGCGGCATGGGCAAATGGCCTGTTTGACGATGAATTGGTGCCCGTCAGCATCGCGCAACGAAAAGGCGATCCCATCGTATTCGATCATGACGAAGGCTATCGCGCGGACGCGACGCTTGAGACAATGGCTGCGTTGCGCCCGCTTGAGGGCGGCGTGGTCACTGCGGGCAATGCCAGCCAACAAAATGACGCTGCAGCCGCATGCCTTGTTGTCGCAGAGGACAAGCTTGAAGAGCTTGGCTTGGAACCGATAGCTTATTTCCACAGCTGGGCCGCAGCCGGTTGCGAGCCATCACGCATGGGCTTTGGTCCCGTTCCAGCGACGGAGCGGCTCTTTGCGCGCAATGGCCTTTCCTGGGACGACATCGGACTGATTGAATTGAACGAGGCATTTGCGCCGCAGGTGCTCGCCTGCCTTAAAGGATGGGGCTGGTCGGATGATGACAGCCGCCATGACATGCTTAACGTCAACGGTTCCGGCATTTCGCTTGGTCACCCCATTGGTGCAACTGGCGGCCGTATATTGGCGAACCTTACCCGTGAAATGCAACGCCGCGATGTGCGCTATGGTCTGGAAACAATGTGCATTGGCGGTGGTCAGGGCATAGCGGCGGTGTTTGAGCGCGTATGAATTTTGCTGCCGTTCTCGAAGCTGCTGAGGGCTACCGCGATGCGGCGAAGGCGGCGCTTGCCGACCGGGTAAAAGAGCGGTCGATGGACGCCGACCAGCGCGCGGCGCACGGCTTTTCATGGATTGCGACCAGCGTGGCTGCGCTTGCGGCAGTGGCGGATTGGCTTCGCCTGCATAATAATGGAACCGAAGTTGATCGAAACATTGCGACGCTGATTTTTGCCGAAACGCTTGGGCAATTGACCGGCGGATTGCCGATGGGACAGAATGAAATATTCCGCCCCGTTGATCTTGGCATGTCGCAACAGGCGGCACTGTTGGCCGCACGTTGCGCAGATTTATTGGGTGCAGATCAGGCTGCGGTGCGCGCCGACGTTGCGCACGCAATGGCGTCAGGTGCGATGCCGAGCGAAAGCCTTCATTACGCAGAACTTGACGCCATTCGCGATCAATATCGCCGATTTACGAACAGCGCAATTTTGCCGCACGCGCATCGCTGGCATTTGGCCAATGATTTGATCCCCGATGGCACGATTTCGGCGATGGCGGCGCTTGGCACGTTCGGCGTCTGCATCCCCACCGAATATGGCGGCCTTGGTTTATCCAAGCTGGTCATGTGCGTGATAACCGAAGAGCTCTCGCGTGGCTGGATCGGCGCGGGTTCGCTGAGCACACGGTCTGAAATCGCCGGTGAATTGATTTCCATGGGCGGCACAGAAGCGCAAAAGGCGCATTGGCTGCCGAAAATTGCGAGCGGAGAAGTTTTACCGACTGCCGTGTTCACCGAACCCGACACAGGGTCTGACCTCGGCGCGCTGCAAACCCGCGCGCAACGGACCGCTGATGGATGGACGATCAATGGTGCAAAGACATGGATTACGCATGGCAGCCGTTCCGATCTGATGACGATGCTTGTCCGCACGTTGCCCGATGCGAAAGGCTATGCGGGGCTGTCGATGCTGCTCGTCCCCAAACCGCGCGGAACGGATAGCGACCCGTTTCCGGCGACGGGCATGTCCGGCAGCGAGATTGAAGTGCTCGGCTATCGCGGCATGCGCGAATATGCGTTGCAATTTGATGGCATGATTGCCCCTGATGACGCTTTATTGGGCGGCGAAGAGGGGCAGGGGTTCAAGCAGTTGATGCGCACATTCGAAGGCGCACGCATCCAGACCGCAGCGCGCGCCGTGGGTGTTGCCAAACGCGCGTTAGAGCTTGGCCTCGACTATGCCGTCAACCGCAAGCAGTTCGGCAAGGCGATCATCGGGTTCCCGCGCGTTGCGGATAAATTGGCCATGAGCCTTGCCGATTTCGTGATGACACGTGAACTGACCTATGCGGCTGCCCGCGCCAAGGATTCTGGTAAACGCTGCGATATTGAGGCGGGCATGGCGAAGCTGCTGGCGGCCCGCGCGGCGTGGAGCAATGCCGATGCGAGCTTACAAATTCATGGCGGCAATGGCTATGCGTTGGAATATGAAATCAGCCGCGTTTTGTGTGATGCGCGGATCCTGAATATCTTTGAAGGTGCCGCAGAAATTCAGGCGCACGTGATCGCCAAGGGCCTAATGGGAGGCGTAAACTAATGGGTGTTTGGGATGCTTGGATTGGGCGTGAGGAGGTGCGGACAGACAGGGTCGATGCTGGACTGGTTTCGCGCTGGCTTGCAACCTTTGACCGGGATGCACCGAGCGATGGCAATGTTCCGCAGGGGCTCCATTGGTGCCTATGTCTGCCGGATGCTGCGACGGCAAAGCTGGGCCCCGATGGGCATCCGTTGCGCGATGATGGCATAAAAAGCTTCCTACCCCCAGTGCCGCTGCCGCGCCGCATGTGGGCCTCAAGCAAAGTCGCGTTTTTGCAGCCGTTACATATTGATGCGGTGGTCACGCGGACGTCGCGCATATTGTCGATATCCGAAAAGTCAGGCAATTCCGGGCAACTGGTTTTTGTCGATGTCGCGCATGAAACGTCGACTGAAAACGGACTGGCCGTGCGCGAGGTGCAAAGCATCGTGTACCGTGCAGCCGTGGGATTAGAAACACCGCTATCACCGCCCGTGGAGAGCGTGCGCAGCTTTGACGCCAATGGTTGGGACGCTCAGCGCGTTGTTGTCCCCTGCGAGCCGTTGCTTTTTCGCTATTCCGCGCTCACGTTCAACAGCCACCGGATCCATTATGACTTGCCATATGCCCGCGATGAAGAGCGCTATCGCGGGCTGGTGGTTCATGGTCCGCTGACCGCAAGCTTGCTGCTGGACCTTGCCCGCCGGGCGTTGGGGGACAACACATTGGCCAGTTTCGCATTCCGGGGCCTATCTCCAGCGATTTGCGGAGAGGCCTTGCATCTGGTGATGCGGGGATCAGGCAACGATATCGAACTGGCCGCCTTTGCAGGCGACGGGCGACAGATCATGGCAGCTTCGGCGCAAGGACATATTTGAAATGAGTGAGAGTGAAAATATCGCCGAAATCCGTCGCTCTGTTCAGGCGTTATGCGCCGATTTTCCGGGTGCATATTGGCGTGAAAAAGACAGCGCCCGTGCCTATCCGGGCGAATTTGTGGATGCGCTGACCAAGGCGGGGTTCCTCGCGGCGTTGATACCGGAAGGTTACGGTGGGTCAGGGCTCACACTCTCTGACGCGGCCATTATCATGGAGGAAATTCAAGCCTCAGGCTGCAACGGCGCTTCGGCCCATGCACAGATGTACATCATGAACACGCTGTTGAAATATGGCAGCGAAGAACAGAAGCAGGAATATCTGCCACGTATCGCGACAGGCGAGCTGCGCCTGCAGGCCTTTGGTGTGTCCGAACCGACCAGCGGCACCGACACGCTTTCCTTGCGGACGGTGGCTGTGCGGGATGGTGACGAATATGTCATCAATGGCCAAAAGATCTGGACCAGTCGTGCGGAATATTCCGACCTTATGCTGTTGCTGGCACGCACGACGCCGCGCGAAGATGTCACCAGCAAGACGGAGGGGCTCTCGGTTTTCCTCGTCGATATGCGCAAGGTGGTAGGCAACGGCATGACCATTAAACCCATTCGCACGATGATGAACCACTCGACGACCGAGATATTCTTTGACGATATGCGGATTCCTGCCTCCGCCTTGGTCGGCGAAGAAGGCAAAGGTTTCCGCTACATCCTGTCAGGCATGAATGCCGAGCGTATCCTTATTGCCGCCGAATGTATTGGTGACGCCAAATGGTTTATCAAAAAAGCCAGCGATTATGCCAGCGAGCGCAACGTCTTTGGCCGCGCCATTGGCCAGAACCAAGGCGTGCAGTTTCCGATCGCCCGGTGCTACGCCCAAATGTGCGCAGCAGAATTGATGGTGCATCATGCCGCTCAGGTATTTGACGCTGGTGGTAACCCGGGCGCAGAGGCGAATATGGCCAAGCTTCTTGCGTCAGAAGCCAGCTGGGCCGCCGCCGACATGTGCGTCCAAACGCACGGTGGCTTTGGCTTTGCTGAAGAATATGACGTCGAACGCAAGTTCCGTGAAGCACGGCTGTACACCGTGGCCCCGATCAGCACGAACCTGATCTTAAGTTATCTTGCCGAGCATGTTCTCGGTCTTCCCCGCAGCTATTGATTGACATGATTTCGGACATGAAAATCGACAACACAGCCGCCACATCAATCAATAAAGGCCCAATGGATGAATTTTGAACTCGCCGAAGAACATCGGATGTTAAAGGATCTGGTCCGCAAATTTGTGGACTCCCAACTGGTGCCGCTCGAAGGTGAGGTTCTGGCGCGCGATACTGCAGGCAAAGGCAGCTATCTGACCAAGGATGAACAGGCCAAAGTTGATGCCGTCTCGAAAGATCTGGGCCTGTGGGGGCTGGATGCGCCTGAAGAAGTCGGTGGCATGAATTTGCCGATGGTGGCGATGGTTGGGGTCGGTGAGGAATTGGGTCGGACTGCGACGCCATATACACTTCCGCCAGACTCTCCGAATTTGCGTATGATGATGGCCGCTGCGGACGAAAAGCAGCGCGAGCATTATCTTGCGCCTTATGTGCGTGGAGAGACCATTTCTGCCATTGGCATTTCGGAGCCTGGCGCTGGCGCTGATCCGCAATTGATGAAAACCACCGCCGTCCAAGATGGCGACGACTGGATCATTAACGGCCGCAAAATCTGGATTACCAAAGCGGACGAGGCCAATTTCACTATCTTGATGGCCGTAACCGACAAGAACGCGAATGGCCGCAATGGCATGTCTGCATTTTTGGTGGACCGCGATACGCCCGGGTTCAACGTGTTACGCAAAATCCCGATGATTGACGGCACCGCGACCTATGAAATCGCGCTTGACGATTGCCGTGTTCCGGGCTGGAAATTGCTCGGGACGCGCGGGCAGGGTTTTCTGCCCATGCAGGTGCGGCTTGGCACGCGGCGTATTGAAATGGCGTCCTGGTCGATCGGCATGGCGCAGCGCGCATTGGACATGATGATTGAATATGCGCCACAGCGCGTCACATTTGGCAAGCCTTTGTCTTCGCGTCAGACGGTTCAAAATTGGATCGCCGATGCCGCCACGCGCATTCATGCCATGCGTTTGATGACCTATGACTGCGCGTGGAAAATCGATGAGGGGCGCGACACGCGGCAGGAAATTTCGATGATCAAATCCTATTGTACCGAAGCGGCATATGACATCGTCGACCATGCGATGCAGATGTTCGGTGGCATGGGCATGACACGCGAAATGCCGCTATATTTGCTTTCAAACAAGCTGCGGACGATGCGCATTTACGATGGACCAAGCGAGATCCACAATTGGGTGGTCGCGCGCGATTTGCTTGGAACGCGCGAGTGACCAATGCTTCATTCAAGTACGACGCCGTCAGCGAACATCATAGAACACGGGTAAACATGCAAAGTTGCTTTGCGCAGGGGAATAAAAATGGCCGAAAAGAAATTTGATATCATCGTATATGGGGCCACCAGCTTTGTCGGCCAGATCATCGTGCGTTACATGCAAGAGCAGTTCGCCGATGGATCGGTTAAATGGGCCATCGCAGGGCGTTCGCTCAGCAAGCTTAAGCAGGTCCGCGATACCGTTGGACTGCGGGGCATAGACATTATCGTTGCTGACGCTGCGGATGAAGATGCGCTGAAGCAAATGTGCGCGCAGACCACGGTCGTCATGTCGACGGTCGGCCCCTATGCGCTGTATGGTGACGTGCTCGTTCAGGTCTGCGCCACCACGGGGACCCATTATTGCGATTTAACAGGCGAGCCGCAGTGGATCCGCAAAATGCAATTGCGGCATGAAGCCGACGCAATCAAAAGCGGCGCGCGGATTGTGCATTGTTGCGGCTTTGACAGCATCCCATCCGATCTGGGCGTCCATTTCCTGCAACGCGGCGCATTGGAAAAATTCGGGCATAGCTGTGACCGGGTAAACATGCGGGTCGTCAGCATGAAAGGCGGCGCGTCCGGCGGCACCATCGCAAGCATGATTAACATGGTCAAAGAAGCGGTCAGCAACGCCGATCTGCGGCGCGAACTTAAAGACCCTTATAGCCTTTGCCCACAAAGCCATGGGTTCACTATCGCGCAGCCGGATGTGAAGATCGCATATGACAATGTCTATGGTGGTTGGATCGCGCCCTTCATCATGGCGGGTATCAACACACGGGTTGTGCATCGGTCAAACGCGCTGAGCCACAACAGCTATGGTACTGAATTCAAATATGAGGAAGCGGTGGTGACGGGGCAGGGCGGTTCCGGCAAGCAAAAGGCGCGCGCGGCGCATTGGGGTGCCAATGCCCTTATGATCGGTCTGGCCGTGCCCCCAATCCGCTGGCTGCTGGAAACTTTTGTCTTGCCAAAGCCGGGTGAGGGGCCAAGCGAAAAGGCGCAGCTTGAGGGGAATTTTGATATTGTTTTCCTCGGATCAACGGCCAAGGGCGAAACGATCCGTTGCCGCGTCACGGGGGATAGAGACCCAGGCTATGGATCAACGGCAAAGATGCTGTCTCAGGCCGCTGCCTGCCTTGCCAAAGACGTGCCTGACGAGGTTCCGGGCGGCTTCTGGACGCCAGCAACGATTTTAGGGGATAAGCTAATCAAACGGCTTGAGGCGCATGCTGGCCTGACGTTTGAGAGACTGCCTTAGTCTGGCACCATGACGTCGAACTGGTCCGGACGACTTGAGGGCAAAGGCGGATTACGAGCTGAAATGTTCGCGATAATGGTGTGCGCTTCTTTAAGAGACACTCACCTCAACATCTTGCGGCTCGCACCGTTTTGGCAAGGCTCCTGGTTGCGGTGCAATCTATGTGATGCCTAGCGCCACCGTATCAACAACAACGAACCCAGAATATCTAGATAAGTCATTGAAATATATGGTGAGCCCTGCTGGGTTCGAACCAGCGACCTACTGATTAAAAGTCCGTATCTCTGAATTCGCGCAGATCGCTCACTATGCCGCTTCCAAACATCCTCTCAGGCAAAACAAAATGCTGCAAAGCGAAGTGCGAGGCACGCGGTGACCAATCTAGCAACCCAGCCGCTTATCGAATGTCGGTTTGCCGCTATCACGGCGCACGTAAACTAGAAACTATTATGCGAGGTGCAGACTATCCGCAATATAGGCACGGCCAGGAAACACTGCAGGCCAAGGCAGAACGAAGCCTAAGGCTGGCGGAGCTACGTGAGCTGGAAGCTGTGTTATTTGCCTTCGGGTTGGCCGAGGGATCTAGGTGGAAATGCCGGAAGCCCCGAACAAAGCATCCAAACCATTCGCATCACAAGGCTGAACTTATCTCCTGATAACATCTGACTAATGCCTCTGACCTTTATTGACCAATGGCCGATGCCGGCGATCAGTTGTTTGCATGTCTTGTTAACATAGGTTCCGAAAGGCGTTCTTATACCTTGGGTAATTCATCCATTGCATGCCTTTAAGAATTTTGAAGCATTTCAAAGTCGGGACGTACGCGCGCCTAAAAAGTACCATTCTGCCTCATCTGTCAAAAACCCGATTCTGGTCGCAGTGGGCGGGAAAGTCATCGCCCACGAACCCATTGCAGTCATTGATGTCAACTGCTCTAACGCAGCGAAGTCATCTCTGCAGGCGCGGTTGCGATTTCCAAAGAATGATCGCGATGACTTTCTTAAAGTAATTTTAGCAAAAGACTATTTAGTAGACGAACTGCTGCCAGTTTAGCTGTCTGATACTCAAGTGGATTTGCTAGCAGCACGGTCCGCAAATTGGGTCAGCAAAGGTAAAGGCCGCAAATGGGCGAGCGGTTGTATCATTTACCGTCAAATCCGACCTATCCGCGGGCAAAGGCAAGCGTTCAGCGGGTAGGGATATGATGTGGAGCTTTTTTAGGCTCCGATCAGTGTGCTCCAACAGTTCTTGAGACAAGCGTTTACCAATGCACCAGCTGGTCGACGTAGTGTTTCTCACATGAATTAAACGGAGAATGCCAAAGCCGATTTAGAATTGACGCTATAAAGTAAAATTCTGCCCACCATCTGTCATTTAAACTTCTATGTGGGTGCTCCGAAAGCTGCCGCCTTATTGAAAGGCGCCGCCTTCAATGGAACCCGATGCTATCAGGTTCAAATCGAAAAAATATTTAGAAAACAGCGCCTGGGATCCAAGGCACCATTTCGCTCTCACCCATGTTAAAGCTCTCTGACGCAGATTTCTGTCCACTGGCCGTTGCCAAAATGGCTTGAAAAACTTCAGCGCCCATTTGTGCCCCCGTAACACTGTCGAGAATTTTGCTGCAATCCACATCAATATCGTCAGCCATCGCTTTTGCGAGCGCGGCGTTTGATGCCAATTTAATCGTGGGGGCCGGAAGGGAACCAAATACGGAACCGCGGCCGGTTGTGAATAGGATTAAGTTCGCCCCTGCCGCGATTTGCCCCGTGGCAGAGCAGGGGTCGTAGCCGGGGGAATCCATGAAGCTAAGGCCGGGCGCGTCGACGGTCTGTGCATAATCGACAACAGCGTTCAGCGGCGTAGAACCGGCTTTGGCAACCGCGCCTAAAGACTTTTCCAATATTGTCGTTATCCCGCCCGCCTTGTTTCCTGGCGACGGATTGTTGTCGAGGCTAGCGCCTTCCTGCGCGGCATAATCTTCCCACCATTTCAGGCGGGCGATAAGATCCTGTGCAATTTGGGGTGAGGCCGCGCGGCGCAAAAGAAGGTTTTCTGCGCCATAAATTTCCGGTGTTTCCGACAATATGGCACGTCCACCTGCTGCAACTAGCAAATCGACGGCCTCCCCCAATGCTGGGTTCGCCGTCAAAGCCGAATAGCCATCGGATGCGCCGCATTGCAACCCAATCGTCAGATGTTCGGCAGACAATGTTTGCCGGCGATGGCGATCAGCATATGGGAGCATGGCCTCGACAAGCGCGATGCCAGCCTCAATCGCCGCCATCGTGCCGCCCGCGTCCTGAATGCCCAAGGTCCGCAAATGATCGGATTCCTCAAGACCGGCTGAGGTGAGAAGCGGATCAATTTGATTCACTTCACATCCAAGTCCAACAATCAGGACTGCACCAAAATTTGGATGTGATGCGTAGCCGGTCAGCGTGCGGCGCAAATTATCCATCCCGCGCCCCGCCTTGGCCATGCCGCAACCCGACAGATGGTTGAATGCCACCACGCCATCGACATGGGGAAAGGCGGCAAGGCGTTCAGGCGTAAAATGCCCGGCAATCCGCTTTGCCACGGTCGCTGAACAATTTACAGATGTGAGGATGCCGACATAATTACGCGTACCCACGCGCCCGTCGGAACGAACAAAGCCGTCGAACGTAGCCGCAATCGGCTCTGGTTGACGTAGGTCAATGCCGATCTCCCCTGCAACATCGCCACGGGAGAAATGCAAATTATGGCTGTGTACATGCGCGCCGGAGGCAATGGCATTGGTTGCAATGCCAATAGGTTGACCAAGCTTTATAACCGGGTCGCCACGCTTTATGGATCGTAAGGCAATCTTATGACCGGCGGGTATGGCTTCGCTGGCGGCCAAGCCGTCACGCAATGGTACACCAGCTGGCAGGTTACTGATGGCGACAGCCACATTATCGCGCGCGTTGGCAATGATGAAGCGTGGGGTCATAGCCTATTGCACTTCAACCTTTGCAAGGCGGGGCGACAGCAAATGGATGGCCGCAACCGCAAGGAAATACACCGTGGTGCACATCGCAAAGATGATGGTGTAATTGCCTTGGGTCGCGTCCAGAACCAAGCCCGTCGACTTCGCCATAATCATGCCGCCAATACCGCCGGCAAATCCGCCAAGACCAATCACGCTGCCCACGGCCCGTTTCGGGAACATGTCTGGCGGAATGGACAACAGGTTAGTGGAGAATGCCTGATGCCCGGCCAGTGCGATACCGATCAGCAGAACCGCGAGCCACATGTTGCTCACGCCTGTAACAAAGAGCAAGGGGAGCACGCATAGGCCGGCCATAATCATGGTGACCTTGCGCGCGAAATTCGGTGTCCGCCCGCGCTGAATAAGCCGTGATGACAACCATCCGCCTGCGATGCTGCCGACATCGGACAGAAGATACATCAGGATCATCGGCAAGAGCACGACTTTAAGGTCAACGTCATAAGTCGTGCTGAAATATTTGGGCAGCCAGAACAGCATGAGGAACCAAACCGGATCGGTCAAAAACTTTGCGCTGGCAAAAGCCCATGCTTCGCGTTTGCGGACAATACGGCTCCAGCCGATTTTTTCGATCTTTTCGGCCGGATCATGTTCAATCCATTTCAGTTCGCCTTCGCTGACTTTGCCGCTTTCGCGCGGGTTGCTGTACAACCACAGCCAAAGCCCAAGCAGCACAACTCCGAAGGCGCCGGAGTAAATAAATGTCTCGCGCCAGCCAAGGCCAAGCGCCTGCATGAACAGCCACAAGGTTGGCGCAGTTAGGATGACACCAATTGTTGTGCCCGAATTGACCCAGCCGATGGCGTAAGCGCGTTCTTTTTGCGGGAACCATTCGCTGCTCGAACGGACAACGGCCGGGAAGTGGCCTGCTTCACCGACGCCCAGAACGGCGCGGGCGGCCATGAAAGACGCGACCGAACCGCCAAAGCCATGGGCGACATGGCCTATCGTCCAGATCGAAATCGCAATCGCGTAACCGATTTTTGGTCCGAACCGGTCGATGACATAGCCCATGAACAAAAATCCAAGCGCATATGCCGCCTGAAATGCGGTGACGATATTTCCGTAATCGTCCTCATTCCAATTTAACTCGGTCTGCAGCGTGGGCGCAAGCAGCCCAAGCATGGTGCGGTCAATATAATTGACCGTCGTTGCGAAGAATAAGAGGGCTATGATCGCCCAGCGATATCGGCCAGTTCGTTCCGGAATTGAAGCGGTCTCCATAAATCCTCCTCTCATAGATATATTCAGACGATTGGCGCGGCCTCTATTGTGCAGCTTACCAACAATGATGTGTCAAAAAATGCCTGTACCGATTGACCAGGCGTAACCTGATGCACGCCCGTCACGGCGCCCGACGAAATCCATGTGCCCGCTTTGATGGCTATGCCGCGTTCACCCAAATTGTTGAGCAGAAAGCGCACAGCGCCGAGCGGGCCATCGGGGAAGGCGTTGGCCGAGCCACTTCCGGCGACGGCGCCATCAATTTCCAACCGAACGACCCAGTCGGCAAAGTTGCTGTTCTGCCAGTCGGGTATCGCTTGGCCAATTATCAAGCCGTTATTGTTGCCGAAATCCGAAACGGTCACGGCTGGCCCCAACTCGTTGATGGTGGGCAAAGGCGAGCTTGCAATTTCGATGCCGACATGAACCGCCTCGATTTGGCGTTCGGCTTCTTCCAGCGTGTAATCATGCTTACCAAGCGGCAGGTCGGAGCCGATCTTGATCAGAAATTCAGCCTCGGCTGCGCCAAATCCGCCGGTGAATATGTTGCCAGACGCCACAGCATCCGCTGATAAAGTGTGTGCGGTAAAGATCGGGCCGGCCAGACGGTTCGCGCCAAATTTTTCAGACAGTGGTGGAAAAATCCGCCCGACTTTCCATCCAATGACGGACTGACCAGTCGCATGAATCGCTGCGTCCTGAACCGCATAAGCAGCCGACAAGCTTTCAGGAATGGGGCCCGGATATTCCGGCAGATGACGGCCGTGACGCCGCGCTGCAACAAATTGGTTGGCAATATCTGTTGCTATCATTGGCGATCGTTTGCGCAGATATAATCTGCGTCCCTCATTGAAAATTCCGTTATAGCGGTTGTTATGGGAAACCGGTGTCATTTGCAAGGATGCGCCAGATGTTGTTCGCAACTTTTGCTGTATCGATATGCAATTCTTGCTATGCAGCCAATATGAAGAGCGTCCCAAAACCTCGGCACAAGGCGGCGGCAAAGCCGACGATCAACGATATCGCACGGCTTGCTGGGGTGTCGAAAAAGACCGTTAGCCGCGTCATAAACCGCTCTGGCTCCTTGCATGATGATACGCGGGAAAAGATTGAGGCGGTTATTCGGGAGACCGGATATGTCCCCAATCCACAGGCGCGTGCGCTGGCACTGGGCCGCAATTTCCTGATTGGCCTTGTCCACGACAACCCGAATGCGCAGATGATACTCAATATGCAGCAAGGCATATTGGAGGCGCTGCGTGACACCGACTTTGAACTTGTTGTCCGTCCGGTGGACAGGAGTTCGCCGGACATGCTTGACGATGTGCGCAGCTTTTTGGTGCGGCAACGGCTGTACGGCGTCGTTTTATTGCCGCCTATTTCGGAAATAGATGCCCTTGCGCGCTTGTGTGAAGAGGTGAACTGCAAATATGTCCGCATGGGATCGTCCGTGCTCGATGACCCCGATCATATGGTTGCGTCCAATGACAGGGATGCGGTGATTGAGGCGACGCGCCACCTTATTGCGCTGGGACATCGCCGTATTGGCCTGATTTCCGGGCCGCATGGCTTTAATTCGGCGCAAGTTAGGCGCGACGGGTTTGAATTCGCATTGGCAGAGGCGGGCATCAAACTGCCCCGCAGCCTGATCGCCGATGGGCAATATACGTTCGAATCGGGGATCGCTGCGGCCGAAAGCCTGTTTGATTTGCAGCCGCGGCCGACGGCGATTTTCGCATGTAATGACGAAATGGCCGCAGGCGTCCTGTTCGCGGCGCGGTCGCGTGGTATCGCCGTGCCGGAAGAATTATCGATCATCGGTTTCGATGACACGCCCATTGCCGCACGGGTCTGGCCGCCCCTGACAACGGTGCGTTGGCCCATTGTTGCCATGGGCCGGTCGGCGGCGCTTAAGATCATCGGCGATGCGACATCCGTCTCGCCAGAGGATCAAGAGCCATCGACCTTCGTGTCGACGCTCGTGCGGCGCGGCTCGGTCGCTCCGCCGATGAAATGACGATATTGCACTTGCAGATGACACCGGTTACCTTCATTGCAGTTTTTGATAACAAACCATCGGGTTTGACGGGAAAGGATATTTATGAAGATCGCGCTGATCACCGAAAATAGCCAAGCGGCTAAGAACAGCATCATTAACGATGCACTGATTGCAGTCGCAGAGCCATTGGGCCATCAGGTTTTCAATTATGGCATGTATAGCGCAGAGGATACTGCGTCGCTGACTTATGTCATGAACGGTTTGCTCGCCGGAATATTGCTCAACTCCAAAGCGGCTGATTTTGTCGTGACGGGTTGCGGCACCGGCATGGGTTCCATGTTGGCATGCAACGCAATGCCCGGCGTATTTTGCGGCCTTGTGATTGACCCGACTGATGCGTTCCTGTTCAGCCAGATCAATGACGGCAACGCGATGTCGATGCCTTATGCAAAAGGCTTTGGCTGGGCGGCTGAATTGAACCTGCAAGATTGCTACCGCAAGATTTTCGAAAATGAAGGCGGCGCGGGTTACCCCAAGGAGCGCGCGCACTTCATGGCCGCCAACCGGGGCATATTGAAGGATGTTAAGGCCGCATCTTGCCGCGACATGCTGACCGTCCTCAAAACGGTTGATCAGGATCTGCTGAAGGCTGCGATTGCCGGTGAACGCTTCGCCGAATATTTCTACGCCAATTCGCAGGATGAAGAAATGTCCGCCTATCTGCGGAGCGTGGCAGCCTGATATGACCGCGCCATTTGATCTTTCGGGCAAAACGGCGCTGGTCACTGGTGCCAATACGGGCATTGGTCAGGCAATCGCCGTCGCCTTGTCAAAAGCAGGCGCTGATGTTGCCGTCGCGGGTCGCTCCGCGCCAACAGAAACGCTGGCCTTGATCGAGGCAAATGGACGCAAGGCGGTGAACATTACCGCTGACTTGTCTTCTATTGAGCCTGTCGCGCGGGTCGTTGATGAAACACAGGCGGCGTTCGGGCGGCTGGATATCTTGGTGAATAACGCCGGGATCATCCGCCGAAATGATGCCGTGGATTTTACCGAAGAAGATTGGGATGCGGTTATCGACACCAATCTCAAAACCTTGTTTTTCCTGTCTCAGGCTGCGGCCAAAGGCATGATATCGCAAGGTTCGGGCAAGATCATCAACATCGCATCGATGCTCACCTTTCAGGGCGGCATCCGCGTGCCGAGCTACACCGCGTCGAAATCTGGCGTGGGCGGTTTGACCAAGGCGATGGCCAATGAATGGGCGGCCAAGGGCATCAATGTAAACGCCATTGCACCGGGCTATATCGAAACCAATAATACGGCAGCTCTGCAAGCCGATGAAAACCGCAACCGCCAGATCGTTGAGCGTATTCCCGCCGGACGTTGGGGTAAGGCCGAAGATATCGGCGGCGCGGCGGTGTTTTTGGCGTCGTCGGCTGCCGACTATGTCAATGGTCACATTCTGGCCGTTGATGGCGGCTGGTTGGCGCGCTAACGTCCGGTGATGTCAAAGCCAGTCGTTTTCTTCGGTGAATTGCTTATTCGGCTAACGGCCCCGGGGCGGGAGCTGCTTATGCAGTCGCCATCCTTTGACATCCAAGTGGGTGGTGCCGAGGCAAATGTTGCCGTTGGCCTTTCGCATTTGGGGCATGCGACGACAATGATCAGCGCGGTTCCCGACAATGCGTTGGGGCACGGCGCGGTGTCATCGATCCGCGCGCATGGCGTAGACTGCAAAAAGGTCCAGATACGCGACGGGCGTATGGGTCTGTATTTTCTGGCGCAGGGCGCGGGGCTTCGTGCTTCCGAAATCGTCTATGACCGCTTGGGTTCAAGCTTTGCGCAAGCAACCGCAGCGGACTTTGATTGGGATGAATTGCTCGCACATGCGCAGATGCTGCATTTGTCGGGCATTACGCCGGCACTGGGCCCGCAATCTGCCGAGGCCGCATTAGCGGCGGCCAAAGCGGCGGTGCGTCTGGGCGTGCCGATTTCGTTCGATGGCAATTATCGCGCGATGTTGTGGGAACGTTGGGACAGCAACCCGCGCGCGATCTTGAGCGAATTGATCGGCATGGCGGATATATTGTTCGGCAATCACCGCGATATATCTTTGGTTCTGGGTAAGGATTTCTCCGGCGACGGCACTGACCGCAGGCGGGAAGCGGCACAGGCTGCTTTTGATGCATTCCCATCGTTAAAACTGATTGCGTCGACCGCGCGGCACCTCGTCAGCGCCGATCATCACCAATTGTCCGCGCGTGTCGATTTGCGCGACAGCTTTGCGCAAACCGATGAGGTTGATGTCACCGGAATCATCGACCGCATTGGCGCAGGCGATGCTTTTGCCGCCGGTGTGCTGCATGCGCATTTTGCGGGCGGCGATGCTGACGCTTTGGCGAAGACGGGCCTTGCGCTGACATGCCTCAAACATTCATTGCCGGGTGATGCGAGTTTGTTCGGACAGGCCGACATCGACGCGTTTGTTGACGGAAATCTTGACGTCAGGCGCTAATCATTTCAGCCGCCGGGCTGTTTTGGGCGGGGCAATGGCTATCGCTGCGGTGCCGACATATGCGTCCAAAGCGCAATCACATCTCCGCATTTTAAAAGGGATAAGATACGGCGTCGCCGAACGCTTTGCTGCGCCGCGTGCTGTGCCATTTGTTGCATCCTCAGCCGGTGCCTTTGCGTCATTCGGGCCGGCCTGTCCGCAGCCCGGCAACCGTTACCTTCCGGCTAGCGAGGATTGCCTGTTTCTTAATCTGTGGGCCCCCAAGGCAAAGGCAAAGCAGCCCCGGCCGGTCATGGTCTATTTTCATGGCGGAGCCTATTCGACCGGAAGCGTCACGGACCCTGTAAATGACGGCGCGGCGCTGGCTACGCATGGCGATGTTGTTGTCGTGACCGTCAACCATCGGCTCAATGCCTTTGGCTATTTATATGTGCCCGAACGCTTTCCCGACAGCGGCAATGCGGGGCAATTGGACCTCATCCTCGCGCTGCAATGGGTTCAGGCACATATTGCCGAATTTGGCGGTGACCCCAGTAATGTGACGGTCTTTGGCCAATCGGGCGGCGGCGCGAAAATTGCGACTTTGATGGCAATGCCTGCCGCCAAAGGCCTGTTCCACAAGGCCATTACCATGAGCGGCCAGCAAGTGACCGCAACGGGCCCGTTGAATGCGGAGAAGCGCGCGGCCGCGCTTCAGGCGGCACTGAACGGGCAAGACCCCGCAACAGTGCCGGCAGAACAGTTGGTTGCCGCCTTGTCGGCGCAAGATCCCATATTGGGCGGCGGCGTGTATATGGGGCCCGTGCTGGATATGCGGCATTTGCACCGGCATCCATTTTGGCCAGACGCTGCGCCGCAATCCTTGGATATTCCCATGATGTTGGGGAATACGGTGCTGGAATCGCGGGCATTTTACGCGCCGAATGCCAAACAATTGGCGGGGCTTGATTTCGATAATCTGGCGCGTCGCGTTGCCCCGGAAATGCGGATTGATGCGCAGCCCGAGTGGGTGGTTCGGCAATTCCGATCGCAATATCCGGATGCGGCGCCTTTGGATTTATTCCACCGCGTCGTGACAACAGCGCGCAGTTGGCGTGGGCAGGTTATAGAGGCAGAAGAACGCGCCAAAGCCGGCGCTCCCGCCTTTGTGTATCAGCTCGATTTTGAACAGGCCAAGCACACCGACGATATTGGGCTATCGTTCGGAACCGTCCCCGAACCCTCCATGGAGCAGCAGGCCATGAGCGTGCGGATCATGGATGCGTTTGTGCGCTTTGCGCGCACCGGTAATCCCGGCTGGCAAACCTATAGTTTGGCGAAGCGCGAAACGATGATCTTTGACACGAACAGCCGCGTGGAGAACGATCCGCGCAAGTGGGAACGCGAACTATTTGCGCGCATCCCGTATATTCAGCCCGGCACCTAGGTCCTGACCCTAAGCGCCCTATTTGGGCGTGACCGGGTAGCTGATGATGAGGCTGAGGGGCTTGTTACCCGTTTGCCTTATGCCCACCACAGCGCCGTTATATAAGTACGCCGCCATCCCCGGGCGTAGCCGCTGCGAAACGCCATCGGAGGTGACTTCGCCTTCGCCCGACAGGACATAATAGACTTCGTCATGTGCAATGGGGTGCAGCCCGATGGCCGCGCCCTTGTGTAGCACCCGTTTGCGAAATTCCATCGTCCGCGGCTGCGGCACAACGTCGCTGATGCGATAGGCGGTGCTCATGCCGATTGCACCATGGGGCGGCGCTTCCTGCCGAACAACATCGCGCTCGTTGATCACGACCATCGGCGGTGCTGCCAAGAGCATGAGCAGAGAGAAAATCATATGCCGTTGCTCATAGCCGCATAGCGCGGTCGCGTGCCGACATGGTTTCCTGCGCCGGTGCCTTTTGGCCAGGATAGAGACCGGATTTGGGTTCCATCGTGTCAAGGTTCCAATCGGCCTCTACAAATGGCGCTGCCGTTGGCTTTGGTGATGGATAAGCGCTAACCTCTGTCTCGTCGTCGATGATTTCACCGCGCCCCTCGGCGATGAAAAATAGCACGCGAATATCATCTGCGTCCCGATCCCACGGACGGGCGCCCGCATTGGCCAGCACATGCGTTTCAACATCACGCGCAGGGAGCACTGCAATGTTCGATGGCCAGATAACCGGTTTCTTTACTTCAATTAGCTTGGCGCGGGTTTCGCCATAGCGGCCGAACATCGGCAATGGATTGCCAAATTTATCGACCGCAATGTTGTCACGCCCATGATAGCGCAGATCACCGTCGCCGCCGAGCATGAGAAACGGCAAATCCTCATCGGTGGAGGGACCAGCGCGCATCACGTTGCCGACGGCTGTCATCTCGCCGGTCACATAAGGCTGGCCAGCCCATTCGAGCGCCATCAGATTATAATGCATCGCGCGCTTGCCGGGATCGTAGATCAAATTGTTGATCATCGCCGCCTGAGCGCCGCCCTTGATCAACGGGCTGCGTTCGACATTATGAGCCCAAATGTTGCGGTAAAACAGGATGCCAGTCGCATTGTCATGAATGAGCGAACCTTTGCTGTGCTCGCCCTTTGGGTGGCTGGTATCGGCAAGGCCTTCGGCTGCTAGGTTGTAGGAAAAGGTGATGTTACGGCTGGTTCCGTTGCGCCATTCTTCCAATGTTTTTCCGGTGAAGCGTGGCCCGCTGGCCGACATGTTTTCGTCAATGCCCCAGCTTAAGGTGCAGTGGTCAATGATCACATTATGTGCCGCCACCGTGGAGAGAGAGTCCGCTTCCCAGCCGCTGCGCTTTGCCTGTCCGTCTGCGCCCGTCTTAACCCGGATATGCCGGATGATGACGTCATGACCGCGCACATCGATGCCGCCCTTGATAATTGTAATGCCGGGTGAGGGCGCCGTCTGTCCGGCAATGGTCAGGAAGGGCTCTTTGATTTCAAGTGATGTGCGCTTCAGGTCGATGACGCCGCCAACCTCGAACACAATAATCCGCGGGCCTTTTGTTTCGATGGCTGCTTTCAGCGTTCCGGGCCCCTCTGCTGCCAGGCTGGTGACACGAATAATCTGGCCGCCGCGTCCGCCCACGGTTTCCTTGGCCCAACCGACCGCATTGGGAAAGGCAAGCGTTTCAGCCTGCGCAGGAACCGCGGCCCAAGTGAGGCCCAAAAGCAACAACATCCGAATAAGCATATGCATCTCCTTGGAAGCTATCTTGACATGAAGGCCAGTTCGCAGCAACGTATAAATGACACCGGTTACCTTAAGTGCGTTTGGGTCAAACTGCCCATCGCCCGACAGGTGCCCGAAGTTATTAAAAGCGGCAATATAGCGTTAAAAGACGCAGCCGGAACGGAGAGGATGCGCTGGTTTCCATCGCGTCTCGAATCAAAAAGACACCGGTATCAATTCCGGGTCATTGCGAAGGGAAGTGGGAATGATTAAATCTGGATCGCGTGAATTTAGCAAAAATGCGACGAAATTCTTGTCGGCGGTTTCACTGAGCGTTTTGGCGGTAGGCACGGCCCATGCGCAAGACGCCGCGGCTGAAAATGCTGCCACTGAAACTGCACCTGCAGAAGAAGGTGATGCAATCGTTGTCACCGGTTTCCGCGCTTCGTTGGAAGCAGCGCTGAACCTGAAGCGCGATTCCGTCGCTGCAGTGGACGCGATTGTGGCCGAAGACATCGCAAAATTCCCTGACCAAAACCTCGCGGAATCGCTTCAGCGTATTCCGGGCATTTCGATCAGCCGTGATGGCGGCGAAGGCCGGTCTATCACGGTTCGTGGTCTCTCGTCGCAGTTCACGCGCGTGCGCGTTAACGGCATGGAGACAATTGCTACCTCGACCGACGGCGCTTCTGCAAACCGCGACCGTGCGTTCGATTTCAACGTATTTGCATCTGAACTGTTCAGCAGCCTTGTGGTTCGCAAAACCGCCGAAGCATCGCTTGACGAAGGTTCGCTGGGTGCGGTTGTCGACCTGAACACCGGCAATCCTTTGGCTGGCCGTGCTGGACTTAACGGTGCGCTTTCGGTCGTAGGTTCGTACAATGATCTGTCGAAAGACCTTGGACCGCGCGTTGCTGGTTTGCTGAGCTGGCGCAATGATGCCGGTACCCTCGGTGCGTCGATTTCGGCCGCTTATTCGAAAACCAGCACATTGGAACTTGGCAACAACTCGGTCCGTTGGGCGCAGGCGCGTTTTGACGGTGTCGACGCAACCAATTGCTTCACCACCGCGAACAGCGGCGGAACCTACGTCCCAAGCACCGCTTGTGACCGTGCAGCGACAGCATTCCACCCACGTATTCCGCGTTACGGCGAAGTTGCCCACGATCGTGAGCGCTTGGGCCTGACCGGTTCGGTGCAATATTCACCAAGCGACGCGACCAAGCTTTCGATCGATGCCCTATTTTCAAAATATGACGCGTCACGTGAAGAGCAATGGGGCGAAGTATTGCTGCGTTCCAACGAGCGTTCGATCAATGTCGTGAACCCTGTTTATGACGCCAACAACAACATGATTTCGGCGACGCTGAATGATGCATGGGTGCGTACCGAGCATTATCTGCGTGAATCGCAAACCAAATTCTATCAGGTTGGCGGTACATGGGATCAGGACGTTACCGACAATTTGCGCTTCACCGCATTGGGTGGCGTGTCAAAATCGAACGCTGATATCCCGGTCGAAACGACCATCATTTTCGATGACCGTGATGCGCAGGGCTATAGCTATGACTACACGGACATGGCGCGTCCAAAGCTGACCTTTGGAACCAGCGTCATGGATCCTGCAAACTTCCAGCTTGCAGAAATCCGTGACCGGCCTTCGAACGTGACCAACCGCTTCAAAACCGCACAGTTGCGGACCGAGTGGGACGTTAATGAAAATATCACATTGAAGGCGGGTGCCGTATGGCGCCGGTTCAACTTCGATGCCGAAGCCTACACCCGTGATACCGCTGTTTGCGGTAACGGCGGCACAAGCCGCGTAACCAGCACAGCGGGTACAATCACTTGCTCGGCAAGCAGCCTGTTTGGGCCAACGGCGGTTTATGGCTTTGCGGTTACGCCCGCTTTGTCGCAATCGTTCAGCCTGGGTAACGCAGGTCAGCCAGCTGGAAACACAAACGGCTGGATCGTGCCTAAACTCGACGCCGCAACCGCGTTCACTGGCCTGTACAACCTTACTGCAGCAATTGATGCCGGTAACATCCGCGGCGTTCAAGAAACGACCAAGGGTGCCTATCTGCAAGCGGACGCCAAGGGCGATGTCCTTGGAATTGAATATGCACTGAATGCAGGCATTCGTTATGCGAAGACCGACCAGTCTTCATATGGCCTCGTCAGCGGCGTCACCGCGACCGTCACCCGTAGCTATGACGATTGGTTGCCATCGGCAAACCTTGCTTTGTACCCAACGGAAAGCACAATCGTGCGCGTTGCGGTTGCAGACGTGATGACACGCCCAACGCTGGGTTCGTTGACCCCAGGTGGTTCGGCAGACGGATTTAACTATCGCGTCACCAGCGGTAACCCGTTCCTGAATCCCTATCGTGCCCGAAACTATGACTTGTCGCTCGAATGGTATTTCGCGCCTCAGGCCGTATTGTCGCTCGCAGTGTTCAAAAAGGACGTCAGCACCTTTACGCAATCGGCGTCGATTACCGGCGCAACATTTGCGCAAACCGGTTTGCCAGCATCGGTGCTCAGCCCCGCATCACCAGCGGCTTTGAACCCGGCGCAACAGGCTGAACCACGTTGGACGCTGGCTACCACCGTCAATGGTTCGGGTGCGAAACTGAAGGGTATCGAACTCGCTGCGCAAATTCCGTTCAGCGCGTTCACAGATGGCATGCTTTCCAACTTCGGCGTCCTTGCAAACGCCACGTTCATTGACTCGAACGCGAGCTTCAATGTCCAAGGCCCTGCAATTGCCCCAGGTGGTGCTTTGCAGAATGCGGTCGTCAGCAATACGCTGGGTAATGTCACCAAAAAGGCATTTAACGGCACGCTTTATTATGATGATGGCAAGTTCAGTGCCCGCGGGATGCTGAGCTATCGTGGCCGCTATCATGAAGGCGCAAGCGGCACGGGCAACATTTTGGAAGGTTATGGCGCAACCACCAACTTTGACGCCTCTGTCCGTTACAAGCTGACCGAGTGGATGGAAGTATCTTTAGAAGGCAACAACTTGCTGGATACCTATCGCTACCGGTTCACCGACTTTGATGCGGACCGCAACTATGAGAACAACCATTTTGGCCGGACCATCCTGTTTGGTGCACGCTTCAAAATGTAATCTGCGGATTGTCTGAAACGTAAAAATGGGACTGGTCATCGGATAAAATGGCCAGTCCTTTTTTGTGCAAGGGTGTGGATATGGAATGTGATCGCCGGACAAGTCTTGCCCTGATCGGCAGCTTACCCCTGATTTCCAGTCCTGCGTTGGGGCAGGGCGCAGCCGCGACCTCAAGCCTGGACCCACATGCTGCGATGCAATGGGCGCGAGGTATTGAGGGGCAACGCAAGGCTGACCTTGGCAATGGCAGCTATCTCAACCCCATATTTGCTGGCGACCATCCGGACCCGGCGTTGTTGCGCGATGGCGATGATTATTATCTGACTTTTTCCAGTTTCGATGCCTATCCAGGTATTGTGATTTGGCACAGCCGCGATCTTGTGAATTGGCAGCCCGTCACCGCCGCGCTTAAGACACCCATCGGCTCGGTTTGGGCTCCGGATCTGGCGAAGCACAATGGCCGATATTATTGCTACATACCCGCGCGCACCCCGCAAAAAAGGTCGATCTATGTCATATTTGCCGACGACATCCATGGACCATGGAGCGAGCCGGTTGACCTGAACTTACCATTGCATATTGACCCTACCCATGTTGCCGACGAAAAAGGTCAACGCTGGATGTTTCTCTCCGGCGGCGATCGTGTGCGCCTTTCTGCTGACGGCTTGTCGACCATTGGCAAGGTGGAGCATGTATACGATCCGTGGAGATATCCCGAAGACTGGGTCGTTGAAACCTTCGCGCCTGAAGGCCCCAAAATCGTCAAGCGCGGTGCCTATTATTATATGACAACGGCTGTGGGTGGAACGGCTGGTCCGCCTACGGGGCATATGGTCATCATGGCACGCAGTCGCACACTCGCTGGGCCATGGGAAGATTGTCCACGCAATCCGTTAATCCGCACGCAGTCCGCACGCGAAAAATGGTGGTCGCGCGGCCATGCCACATTGTTCGAAGGCCCTGATGGTGGCTGGTGGATGATGTATCATGGTTATGAAAACGGCTATTGGACACTTGGCCGACAGGCGTTGTTGGAGCCAGTCGAATGGGCCGAAGATGGCTGGCCCAGACCATTGGGCGGCGACTTGTCGCGCCCAATCAGAAAACCGATTGAGGCCGGTACGCAGCCCCATGGCATGGCCTTGTCGGATGACTTTCTGACTGACCGGATGGGAACGGCCTGGGCTTTCTATGACCCGGCACCCAAAGAAGTGTCCCGTCTGCAGCGTGTGGATGGAACATTATATATGGAGGCAAAAGGCAAAACACCTTCGGACTGTGCGCCCTTATGCTGTATCGCTGGCGACCAAGCCTATCGCGTAACGGTCGATATCGACGCTGATGAAGGCACAGAGGCAGGCTTGCTGTTATTCTATAACCGCCGCCTCTATGCCGGGCTTGGGTTCGGCAACGGAGCGCTCATGATGCACCGTTATGGCCTGCAAAGGTCACGCGGCGCCCATTCCGCACAGGACAATTCTGGGACGTTGTCGATCCGTTTGACCAATGATCGCAACATCCTGACGATCCATACAAGCAATGATGACCGGCAGACATGGCGTAAGTTCGATGTGCAAATGGAAGTGTCCGGTTACCACCATAATGTCGCTTATGATTTCCTGTCTTTGCGTCCAGCGCTCTATGCCGCAGGGCAAGGGCAGGCGCGTTTCCGCAATTTCACTTATGAGGCGTTATGACATTTGATCGGCGTACATTGATGGCCATGGCCGCGGCGAGCGTCGCGGGATCAGCCTTTGGGCAAACACCCCCTCCTGGTTCGAAATCGGCGTTACCAGCGGGATTATACCAGCCTGTGGAAACGATCGACCTTTGGCCGGATGGCGCGCCGGGTGCGCCTGCGGTACCGCTCGTGGAAACAGTCAACGAACGTTCCACCGATCCGCAACTGACCGACCGTGCCGTTTTTGGAATTAGCCGCCCCCGCATGGTTGTGTTCAGGCCGGCCCAAGCAAATGGCGCGGCGGTCCTCATTTCGCCTGGTGGCGGCTATCGCTGGGTGGTCGTCGACAAAGAAGGCTATGAAATGGGCCGCTGGCTTGCGGCGCGGGGATATACGGCCTTTGTCTTATTCTATCGCTTACCGGGCGAGGGCTGGGCCGCTGGACCAAATGTTGGACTGTCGGACGCGCAAAGAGCGATGCGCATCATCCGGTCGCGTGCGGCCACTTATGGCATTGATCCGCAAAGGGTTGGCGCCATGGGCTTTTCCGCAGGCGGCCACCTCTGCGCCGACCTTGCAACACGGTTCGCTGTCAAAACCTATGAACCCGTTGATGAAGCCGACACATTGTCCGCGCGTCCGGCGATTGCGGCGCCCATTTATCCGGTAATTTCCATGCGCGCACCCGACGCCCATCCGGGAAGTCGGGAAAGGCTGTTGGGTTCTGCACCCCCCGCTAAAGAAGAACAAAAACTTAGCGCGCACTTAAATGTGCCGGACAATGCCCCACCATTTTTTGTGCTGCATGCCGAAGATGACGAGACCGTTCCGGTCGAAAATGCGCTGCTCTTGCGGGCCGCCTTGCGCGCCAAAAACATCACTGTGGAAACGCATATCTTTGCGCATGGTGGCCACGGCTTTGGCCTGCGCAAGGCTATCGGCAAGCCTGTCGAAATTTGGCCAGAACTTTTCCTCAACTTTGCCCGCACCCAAGGATTTTAAAACATGCCGCACGTTTTGAAGCTGCACGTTGACCGGCTTTTCCCAACGGATCGGGACGTTCGGATCATCTCCCGCCGGCTCTATGATGCCATCGCCGATTTGCCGATCATCAGCCCGCATGGCCATACAGACCCCCGGTGGTGGGCGACAGACGATCTATTCGGGAACGCAACCGAGCTGTTGCTGCATCCGGATCATTATGTGTTCCGTATGCTCTATTCCCAAGGCGTACCACTTGAAGCGCTTGGCATACGCAATCCCGATGCTGATCCGCGCGAAAGCTGGCGATTATTTGCCGAGAGATATCATCTGTTTCGTGGAACGCCGACGCGCATGTGGCTCGATTGGGTATTCAGCGTCACTTTTGGGATTGAAGTGCTGTTGTCGGCGGAAACGTCGGATCATTATTATGATCATATCACAGCGGCGCTGGCGACCGACGCATTCCGCCCCCGCGCTTTGTTTGAACGCTATAACATCGAAGTGATAGCAACCACCGAAAGCCCGCTGGATGACTTACGCCATCATCAGGCCATCCGCGATAGCGGTTGGAAGGGACGGGTCATAACGGCGTACCGCCCCGACCCCATTGTCGATCCGGAATTTGAGGGTTTCCATGATAATCTTGCGGTGCTCGCACAGATGACTGGCGAAGATTGCTTCAATTGGCAGGGCTATCTAAACGCACATCGCAAGCGCCGGGCCTTTTTTGCATCCATGGGCGCAACCTCAACAGATCATGGGCACCCGACTGCCCAGACTGCGGATTTGAGCACACAAGACGCAGAAGAGCTGTTCAGGCGCGTGACGTTGGCCCAAGTCACGCCGCAAGATGCCGAACTGTTTCGCGCTCAAATGTTGACCGAGATGGCCCGTATGAGCATTGATGACGGTCTGGTGATGCAAATTCACCCCGGCGCCTTCCGCAATCATAATCCAATGCTGTTCGAACGCTTTGGCAGAGATAAAGGTGCGGATATTCCCACGCATACCGGCTATGTCGAGCAGCTTCGGCCATTGCTCGCAAAATTTGGCAACAATGCCGACCTGACGATCATTCTCTTTACCTTGGATGAAAGCACCTACGCCCGTGAGCTGGCACCGCTTGCGGGGCATTATCCTGCACTCAAGCTTGGGCCGGCTTGGTGGTTCCACGATAGCCCCGAAGGCATGCGCCGGTTCCGCACAAACATGACTGAAACGGCAGGATTTTATAACACCGTCGGTTTCAACGATGACACGCGGGCGTTTCTGTCGATACCTGCGCGACATGACGTAGCGCGACGGATTGATTGCGGCTTCTTGGCGCAGCTTGTCGCCGAACACCGGATGGAGGAATGGGAAGCCGCCGAGCTTGCCGTCGACCTCAGCTACAATCTTGCAAAGCAGGCCTATAAATTATGAGGCTTGGCCCAAATTCTGTTTTGTCAGCGAACATATCGCGTCCACACTATGACCGAGACGCCCAAAAAGCTGGCATCGTTCATATCGGGATCGGTGCATTCCACCGCGCGCATCAGGCGGTGTACACCGACGACGCCATGAACGCCGGTGAACGTGATTGGGGCATCGTTGGTGTTTCGTTGCGCAGCGCTGCGGTGGCAGAGCAGATGAACCCGCAAGGCGGATTATATTCGGTTACCCAACGGTCCAAAAATAGCGACAAGACCCGCGTCATTGGCGCAGTTCAAAAGGTACTGATGGCCGCCGATGAACCAGATGCAGTGGTCGCCGCATTGGCGTCTGAGGACACCCACATCGTCAGCTTTACGATAACCGAAAAAGGTTATTGCCGCGCGCCCGACGGAAGTTTGGATTTTGCGCAAGCAGATGAAAGATCGGCTTATGCGTATTTGGCTTCTGCTATGCAGCAAAGGCGCGCGGCGAAACTGTCCGGCTTGACGCTCCTAAGTTGTGACAATCTGGCGGCGAACGGTGCGCAGCTTGCGGAACTCATGCGATCCTATCTGCAGCGTTGCGCGCCCGATCTGGTCAGTTGGTTTGAGGACCAGTGCAGCTGTCCATCAACAATGGTTGACCGCATCGTGCCCGCGACGACGGAAAGCGATCGTGAATCCATCGCTGCCATCTTGGGCGGCGTGGACCAGGCTGCGGTCGTTACCGAGCCATTTACCCAATGGGTCATCGAGGATCATTTTGTGGGCAAACGCCCCGGATGGGAAATCGGGGGGGCGCAGTTTACAAAAGATGTCGCACCGTTCGAAACCGCCAAGCTCCGGATGCTAAATGGAGCGCACTCAGCGCTTGCTTATATCGGGCTGCAAAGGGGCCATGCATTTGTCCATCAGGCCATTGCTGACCCCTACATTCTGGCGCTTGTGAACACACTTATGCACGATGAGGCGGCCAATAGCCTCAAACCCGCTGCGGGACAAAATCTTGCGTCTTATGCAGACGCCTTGATTGCACGCTTCGCCAATCCAGCACTCAATCACCGGCTCATCCAAATTGCAATGGACGGGAGCCAGAAGATACCGCAGCGCTGGTTAGAAACATTGGCATATCATCAAAAGCAGGGGCGGCAATGCCCCGCCATTCTCGAGGCTATCGCTGCGTGGATCGTGCATATTCGCGGGGACAGAAACATCGTGGATGACCCCATGCGCAATACGTTCAGCGCATTATGGCAAACGTCCGGCGAGGCGCATATTGCATCCGCGCTTTTTGGTAATGGCGGGCAACTTGCACATTATTGGAAAGCGAGCGAAGAAGACCTGACGCTTGTCAATCATTGGGTTTCCCAAGCGACCGTGGCAGGATAGCAGGTTTTATCTCCGAATAGACAAATCCAGACAGTCGGCAAATGGCCCACAACAAGACACATATAGTGATTACGGCATGTCATGCTGATCGCCATGTCTTTCGTGCGATCAACCGAGCAGAATAATATGTAAGAAGGAACTGTGGGTCCCATCAGCCAGAATAGGGGGGGCACCCCGGTAGGGTCTCGTTTGGTAGGTTTTTGAAGGGGGTGGGGGTACAAGCGTTGGCAGCACACCCGCAGACCAATAACAGGGTCTGTCCGTCAAAAGTCCGACCTACATTTCGATGTCCCCGAAGGGGATGGTATTAAGTCATTGAAATATATGGTGAGCCCTGCTGGGTTCGAACCAGCGACCTACTGATTAAAAGTCAGTTGCTCTACCGACTGAGCTAAGGGCCCCCAACCAGACCGCGAATTGGTCCGTGCGAGAGCGCTCCCCCTAATGGCGGGAACTTGTGCGGTCAAGCGCCTTTGGTCGGTTAAATCGCGATTGTAGCTGCCTTATGGTCAGGCCCGTCATTGGCTCACGCCAATCGGGGGCAATCATGGTCGCAGGGGTCAGGACAAATCCCCGCGAACGCAGGCCGGGATGGGGAATGGCCAAGGCCGGATTGCTGTCCGCCCACACGCCGCCGGACCACAATAGGATATCCAGGTCGAGCACGCGCGCGCGCCAGCTTTGGCCGCGCCGAACGCGTCCGAAGTGGTGCTCAATCTCTTGCAGGCGCGCCAGCAGAGCAGGGGGTTCAAGTTCGGTGGACACAAGCGCCGCGGCATTTGCAAACTGGCGTGAGGAGGGCCCCATGGGGCTTGATTGGATCGTTGCCGAATGCGCGAAGACGTCGATATCGTCCATCTCCAACGCAGCGACCGCTTGCACGATGATCTTGCTTGGCGCGCCAATGATTGCATGTGGCTGATTAGAGCCAATGCCGATGAGGTAGAGATGTGACAGCTTAGATATCCTCTGCAAGCCGGCTGTATAATTGCGGGCGCCGATCGCGGAAGAAGCCCATGCTTGCGCGGTGGGCGCGGGCTTGGTCCAGATCGAATGTTGCGACCAATATGCCGGTTTCAGCATCATCCAAATCGCAAACGACATCGCCCCATTCGTTAGCGATGAAGCTGGTGCCGTAGAATTTTTGTGCCAGACCGCCATGGTCGTTTTCCGCGCCGACACGGTTTGCAGCAATGACGGGCATGCAGTTTGATACCGCATGGCCCACCATGGCCCGGCGCCACATGTGCCGTGTATCCAACGTCGCATCCTGTGGCTCTGCGCCAATGGCGGTGGGATAGAACAGCAGCTCAGCGCCCATCAATGCCATGGCCCGTGCGCATTCGGGGTACCATTGGTCCCAACAGATGCCGACGCCGATTTGCGTGCCAAAGACTTCCCAAACTTTGAACCCGGTGTTTCCAGGGCGGAAATAATATTTCTCCTGATAGCCCGGGCCGTCGGGAATATGGCTTTTGCGATAGATGCCGATAATCTCGCCATCGGGACCAATCATCGCGACGCTGTTGTAAAAATGCGCGCCATCACGTTCGAAAAAGCTTGTGGGAATGGCAACGCCAAGTTGTTTGGCAAGTTTCGCCATTGCGATAACGGATGGATGCTCACGCGTTGGCCGCGCGAGCGCGAAATGTTCTTCTTCCTGCATTTTGCAGAAATAGGGGCCTGAAAACAGTTCCGGCGGCAGGATGATATGCGCGCCTTGCTCTGCTGCCTGTGACACGAGGTCACATACAGCATCGATATTTTCGGCTTCGCTTGCCGACAGGGGCAGTTGCAACGCGGCAACGGTGATATTTCGGGTCATACCGCGTCTATAGCCGGACGCCGAAACGCGCTGCAATCACGATTGTTACCAGATACAATAATATTGTCGTCGCTATCCCAGCAACCAATGCGACCCAAAAGCCATGCCCAGACCGCAAAATCCAAGGCATCAACAGGAACATCGGCAGGCTAGGCAACACATACCAGAACGTCGCCTCTGCATGATTGGCGAGAAGCAGCGGGTCAGTCGTATCGCGCCACAACCAGATCATCCCGATGACGGAAATCAACGGCAGCGAGGCGATCAACGCGCCCGCTGCCGGTGCTTTTCGACTGACCAATGCAATCAGCGCAACGATTATCCCCGACAGGATGGCACGGATTGCAAATGCAGTCATGTTTCAATCAGGGCCGTTTTTTGAACAGCAATGTCATGCGGTCGGTTTCACCGATGGCTTCGTACTTTGCGCGGTCGACGTCTTTCAAACGCAATGCTGGCGGAAGCGTCCAAACACCATCGGGCCAATTTGCACTGTCCTTTGGATTGGCGTTGATTTCGCTCTTTGCGACCAGCTCAAATCCGTTCACTTCCATGAATTTGATGATGTCGGCCTCACGCATATAGCCTTTGGTACCATTGGTGTAGCTGAATGGCGCATCTGCCTTGGCGCGATGTTGTTCGATGCCGAGCAAGCCATCATCTTTTAACAGGTCGCGCATCGCCTTGATTTCGGCGTCCGCGATGTTCCAGTTCATCATATTATGCAGCATGCGCATCACAATTATGCGATCAAACGACCCCTTTGCGCCGTCTGGAACTTCGCTGAGCGAAAAGGCGTTGAAATCTGTCGCCGGACGTCCGGATACTGCCGCGACATCAGCAGGGAACTTTGCAATGCTCGCGGCGATGCCGGTTTTCTGTTGATCGCTGAAGTAGCTTTTCGTGCCGAAATACAGGCCAGTATATTTTCCTTTTTCGTTCACATAGCGGCCAAGGATACGCGAAACCCATTCGCCGCCCGGTGCATATTCGCCAATGACGTGGTCAGGGTGCAAACGGAAGAATTCGAACGTTTCGGCGGGATGACGATATTGATCGCGCTTGGCATCGGCACCGCGCGACGGGTCGGCGAGAATTTTTGCAAGCCGTTCGGTATGCTCCTTATGCATTTTGTCATGCTCGGCTTTGCTCATGCTGTGATGGTCAGCAAAGGCGGGTGCTGCGAGCGCAGTGGCGGCGAGGGCAATTAGAAAAGTCTTTTTCATTGGGGGCGTCCTCTTGGTTGGTTGTTTTGGCAATATGCAATGTTTCGCGTCGATATCCAATATAGTCAAACGGGCACGTGTTGGCTTGAACAATGAAAGCTTCCGCCGCCGGTCAATACCGCATCGGCCATGACACCGATAACGTCGCGTTCGGGGTAGATATTTGCCAACACTTCAATCGCGGCGTCATCGTTCGCGCTGCCATAAATCGGCACGACGACAGCGCGGTTGCCGATGTAGAAATTCATATAACTTGCCGGCACGATTTCTCCGTCTTGTTCAAAACGGCCAACCGAGGGCATCAGCGTCACTTTGCATCCGAACGCCTCTGCGCGCGCGCGGGCATCTTCAAAGACAGCTTGGTTTGGATCGTCGGGTCCGGCACTGCTTGGAACCAGAATATGGTTCGGGCCAACAAAGCGCGCCAGATTATCAATATGGCCGTCGGTATGGTCGTTGGCGAGGCCGTCGCCCAGCCAAAGTAATTGTTCTATCCCCAAGTCAGCGCGCAGCCGGTCTTCAATGGCGGCTTTATCAAGTGTTGGGTTGCGGTTGGGGTTTAACAGGCAATCGACGGTCGTCGCGGCGAGGCCTTCACCGTCGACGTCAATGGATCCGCCCTCAAATATCCAATCCGCCTGCGTAATTTCAAAACCGAAATCTGCCGCCAATTCATAGCCAATGCTTGTATCACCGGGATAGTCGAACCGGTTTCCCCAACCATTGAAGCCAAAATTACGGGCAATCCGCCGATCCCCATCTTTCACGATGATGCAACCTGTGTCACGTAACCAGACATCGCCAATTTGGCGCAGCTCCACATGAACGCCAGCGTCAACTAGTCCCTTTGCGACGGCCATGGCCTCTGCATTGCCGGCAATCACATGCACCCGCTCACCTTTGCCCGACGCGTGCACGGCATTGGCAAAGGCGGCCATCTGATGCTGCGCGCGTTGGAGCGGCGCACCCCAATATTCCGTAGAACTGGGAAAGCCAATCCAGACGGCTTCATGGGGTGCCCATTCGGCGGGCATACGGAAGGTCATTGGCTTATTTCCCGCTGCGGCTCTTGTCGCGGACAGCGCGGAATTCGTCGCCGTCGTTCCAGTTTGGCCATGCGTCGGTCATCGCCAACATCCGGCCAACGCGATAATATAGTTTCAAGTCGGACATGACGCCTGACCAATCCCATTTTTCGTCAAATTCGTCGCCGGGGGCGTGATACCGGTTCTTTTCATAATCTTCTGCTGCTGCCTTTGCAGCGGCCTTACCGCCGGTGACCAAATCGTCACCGCCTTCGAAATACACCATCGGCACCCCAAGCTTAGCAAAGCTGAAATGGTCAGAGCGATAGTAGAAACCCTTTTCCGGTGTCGGTTCCGATTCAGGTGTCCGTCCTTCGGAATTTGCCGCAGCCTCAAGATAGAGATCAAGTTGCGATTTGCCCTTGCCGATGACGGTCAAATTCTTTGCGGGGCCAGACATTGAGAATGCGTCCATGTTCACGCCGCCCACGGTTTGCGAAAGCGGGAAGATGGGGTTTTCTGCGTAGAATTTCGAACCAAGCAGGCCGCTTTCTTCCGCAGTCACCGCAAGGAACACGACCGAACGCTCCGGGGCGCCGGCTTTGGCAAAGCCTTCTGCCAATGCGACCAAAGCTGCAGTGCCTGTGGCATTGTCGACTGCACCGTTGCAAATGTCATCGCCGTCCGCAGCGGCCGTGCACCGACCGAGATGGTCCCAATGCGCCGTGTAAAGCACATATTCATCAGGGCGCTTGGTGCCTTTCATGACGCCAATGACGTTCTTGCTCGCCTTGCGCGCGATGTCATTTTCGAAGTTCATCGATGCGGAGAGGTTCAGCGGAACCGCCTTAAAGCCTTTTTGCTTGGCCGCGGCCATTTGCTTGTCGAGATTTTGACCAGCGGCTGCAAAAATTTCCTTCGCTACGGATTTCTGGATCCAGCCATTGGCTTGGGTTTGGCTCTTTCCGCCATCCTTTGACTGCGCCAGGAATTGCGTGCCAGTCCAACTGGAGTTGACGACATTCCAGCCATATGCCGCGGGGGCAGTGTCGTGGATGATCAAAACGGCAGCAGCACCCTGACGCGCGGCTTCTTCATATTTATATGTCCAGCGTCCGTAATAGGTCATGGCCTTGCCACCGAACGGGCCATCAAGGCGTTCATTTTCGAAATCGGGGTCGTTGACCATGACGACGACGGTTTTGCCCTTAACATCGACGCCAGCATAATCATTCCAGCCCTTTTCAGGGGCGACAATGCCGTGGCCGACAAAGACCATTTCGCTTTGCTTAATATCGGTTTTGGGTGTCTCGCGGTAACTGCCGATGACATATTCGCTGCCATAGGCAAATGACATGGCCTTGCCGCTGCGGTCGGCAATTGTGAGCGCCGATACATTTTTCGCGGTGATTTCTATCAGTGGCACATCCTGCGTCCAGCTGCCGTTATTGCCGGGCTCAAGTCCTGCCGCTTTATATTTAGCTATCAGATAAGCGACGGTTTTCTCTTCGCCGACGGAACCCGGTGCGCGGCCTTCATAGCTGTCGAGTGACAATTCGCGTGTCACGTCCTTCATCGTCGCTTCGGAAAGCGCGGGGACTTCGACTTGCGGCAGTGCGTCCATGGAGACGTCCAACGACGCATCCTTTTGACAGGCGGTGGTGAGAGCCAAAACAGATACAAGGGCCAGAGACAGCAGGCGCATGAAATTCTCCTAAGGGGGAAAGATTATTGCGCGCCTTCTGCCAGACCCGCCGGTCAGGCTCAAACAAAAAAGGCGGCCACAAGGACCGCCTTTTTCGTAAGATTGTTTGTAAGATTAACGCGAATAGAATTCGACGACCAAATTTGGTTCCATCTTAACTGGGTAGGGCACTTCGTCGAGCGTTGGGATACGCGCGAAAGTCACCTTGTCGTTGCCGTCTACCGAGACATATTCTGGAATGTCACGCTCAGCGAGGCCTTGTGCTTCGATAACCAAAGCCATTTCCTTGGCCTTGTTGCCGAGGCTGATGACGTCACCGACTGCAACCTGACGGCTTGCGATGTTGCACTTCACGCCGTTGACGCGAATGTGGCCATGGCTAACGATCTGGCGTGCGGCGAAAATGGTTGGGGCGAACTTGGCGCGGTATACAACCATGTCCAAACGACGCTCGAGCAGACCGATAAGGTTCTGCGAGGTATCGCCCTTCATGTTGCTTGCTTCCTGATAGGCACGCTTGAACTGCTTTTCAGTTACGTCGCCATAATAGCCCTTAAGCTTCTGCTTGGCGCGCAGCTGAATACCATAATCGGAAAGCTTGCCTTTACGGCGCTGACCATGCTGGCCGGGGCCATATTCACGCTTGTTTACAGGTGATTTTGGACGGCCCCAGATGTTTTCACCCATGCGGCGGTCAAGTTTATACTTCGAGCTTGTACGCTTCGTCATTTTAAGACTCCAATTGCTAACAACGTTGTTTCCGGTCCCGCGCGACACATTATGCATGTGCCGGACACCTGCTTCACCGGAATGCAGGGTCGATTGCGAAGCGGCGCCTATGGCTGCAGATCGGCGATATGTCAACATCTGGCTCGACTTTAGGCACGCTCAACCGTAAAGGCGCTGCCATGAGCAGCACTGGTCGCCCCAAAAATCCCGAGAATTGCACGAACATGGTTGAAGTGCGCGCAGGTGTTGACGCCGTCGATGCGCAGCTGGTCGATTTGCTGGCGCAGCGATTTGCTTATATGGATGCCGCGGCGCGCATTAAAACTGAACGCAATGCTGTCCGCGATGAAGCGCGCAAGCAACAGGTGCTGGCGAATGTGAAAGACGCCGCACGCAACGCGGGCATCCCCGCAGAGGTCGTGGGCGACTTATGGGAGCTTTTGGTTGAAGCCTCCATCGCCTACGAACTCGAAAAGTGGGATGCCAATCGCGCTTAAGGTTTAGATGCCTGATCCCATTGCGCCTGCGCGCTGTTACATGGTCTCTATTTTTCGGCGGGTCGTCTTCTGTTCAATGTCGTCAGCACCCCGCGTAAGGTCCTCACTTCATATGCGTTCCATGCAGGCTTTGTGAGCAAGTTGCGCAAGGTGCGCCGTGTGACGGGTGCACGATCGATCGGCGTGAAGTAATTTAACGGCTCCAGCATCGCATCAAGCTGCGCGATAAGGCCGTCGAGTTCAAACTGTGACGCTGGCGGTTCCAGATCCGTTTTCGGTGGGCTGGCAAGCGATTGGGTTTTTGACCATTCATAGGCGCACAAAATGACCGCCTGCGCGAGGTTTAGCGATCCAAACTCAGGGTTGATGGGGACAGTGATGATGGCGCGCGCAACGTTGACTTCGTCGCTTTCAAGACCGGAACGTTCCGCGCCGAACAGGATTGCGCTTCGCCCGGTATTGCCGACAACCTCTTTAGCTGCTGCTTCAGGCGTAATCACCGGCTTGGTGACGCCACGCTTGCGTACGGTCGTTGCGTAGACATGTGCGATGTCCGCGGTCGCTTCGGCAAGCGTCGGAAAAACCTGTGCATTGGCAAGCACAATGTCTGCGCCAGAGGCGGCAGGGCCAGCATTCGGGTTTGGCCATCCATCCCGCGGCGCGACAAGGCGCATTTCCGTTAGGCCAAAATTCAGCATGGCGCGGGCGGCTTTGCCGATGTTTTCGCCCAATTGCGGACGAACAAGAATGATAATAGGCGGCGAACTCATTTCTGCGCCGCTTCAACCACGCTCCCGGCGAAATCTTCAAAGTCCTTCGCTTCGCTGAAGTCTTTATAGACCGACGCAAAGCGAATATAGGCGACGCTGTCGAGCGCCTTTAATCCATCCATGACAAACTCGCCGATGCGCTTGGATTCAATTTCGCTTTCACCCAAGGTCTCCAACTGCCGCTGAATGGCGGAGGCGAGCTTTTCAATCTGGGCATGGTCGACGGGACGCTTACGGCACGCGACCGAAAGCGAGCGTTCAAGCTTTTCACGCTCAAACGGCTCACGCTTGCCGTCGGTCTTGATGACCGATAGCTCACGCAACTGAATGCGCTCAAACGTCGTAAACCGACCGCCGCAACCTTCGCACTGCCGCCGTCTGCGGATAGCGCTATTGTCTTCGGTGGGACGGCTGTCCTTAACCTGACTATCGTCGTTTCCGCAAAATGGGCAGCGCAATTATTTTTCCTGATTCTTTTTCTTGTTTACGTGGCGGTAGGCAACGATGCCTGCGCCAATCAATGCGCCTGTTGCCAGTCCGATTGGCGCAATGACAGCGGCTGCAGCGCCGATGGCGGCACCACCAGCGACTTTCTTTACGGTATCTTGATCCGCCAAATGCTTGCCGGTGTGGAACGCATCCTTGGTCGCGCCCCACAATTCATCAGCGGCTTCGCCGACATAATGCTTGGCTTGGTTGGGGAAGCTTTCGGCCGCAAGCTGCTCAGGCGTTTTGGCGCCACATTGCGGGCAGAACTTCATCCCTTCGCTATATTCAGCATTACACTCGTTACAAAATCCCATGGTTATTTCCCTTCTGTGTATTAGATGGGTAAGTCACCTATATAATTCAAGATGGGTAGATTGGGAAGCGTGCGCAAAGTGCCTCGGCTTCGTCCTTGATCCGGGCTTCGATCTGGCCGTCGCCAGCCTCGCCATTGTGACGCAGGCCTTCCACGACGTCGGCGATCATCCTGCCGATTTCGCGGAATTCCGCCGGGCCGAAGCCACGGGTGGTGCCAGCTGGCGTGCCCAAGCGGAGGCCGGACGTGACAAACGGCTTTTCTGGATCGAACGGTATCGAGTTTTTGTTGCACGTAATCGAAGCACGATCGAGCGCATGTTCGGCATGCTTGCCCTTGGCTTCTTTGGGTCTCAGATCGACCAGCATCGAGTGGTTGTCGGTGCCGCCTGATACGATGTCGAGCCCTTGTTCCTGCAACGAAGATGCAAGCGCCTTCGCATTTTCGACGACATTGGCCGCGTAGCTTTTGAATTCTGGCTTCATCGCATCGGCAAAGCACACAGCCTTTGCTGCGATTACATGCACCAACGGACCGCCCTGCAGCCCAGGGAAAATTGCCGAGTTGAATTTTTTGGCCAGTACCTCGTCATTGGTCAATATGATGCCCGAGCGAGGTCCGCGTAACGACTTGTGCGTTGTGCTTGTCGTGACGTGCGCGTGCGGCACAGGCGAGCTATGCGCGCCGCCTGCAACCAGCCCAGAGATATGCGACATATCGGCCAAAAGGTAAGCGCCGACTTCATCCGCAATTTCCCGGAATCGCGCCCAGTCCCAGCCCCGCGAATAAGCGGTGCCGCCGCAGATGATGAGCTTTGGTTTGTTTTCTCTGGCGATGCGCGCGACTTCGTCCATGTCGATCCGATGGTCATCACGGCGGACGCCATATCCGATTGGATTGAACCATTTGCCCGACATGTTTACCGGCGATCCATGGGTTAGATGCCCGCCTGCATTGAGGTCTAGGCCCATGAAAGTGTCGCCGGGCTGCAGAAGCGCGAGGAACACCGCCTGATTCATCTGGCTGCCGCTGTTGGGCTGCACATTTGCAAATTCACAGCCGAACAATTGCTTCGCGCGCTCAATGGCGATGGTTTCGATTTCATCGACATATTCGCAGCCGCCATAATAACGTTTGCCCGGATAGCCTTCGGCATATTTGTTGGTGAGGATCGAACCTGTGGCTTCGAGCACGGCGCGCGACGTTATATTTTCCGACGCGATCAATTCGATCTTGTCCTTCTGGCGGCCCAGTTCCTTCGCAATCCAGCCCGCGATTTCGGGGTCGCGTTCCGTCAGGCTTTGCGTAAAAAATCCGGAGTTTTGGATGTCATTGGCGGCTGAACTGCTCATGATGGTTCCTTGGTCGTGTTCGGGTTGGATAGTTTATCAACGCGGCGTTGGTGGCGATCGCCGCCAAATTCAGTTGTTAAAAAGGCATCAAGGCAGGCCTTGGCCATTTCAATGCCAATCAGGCGCGCGCCCATGGCAATAACATTTGCGTCATTATGTTCGCGGGCAAGCCGCGCTGACAATGGTTCGGACACCAAAGCGGCGCGTGCGGCGGGATTGCGGTTCACCGCAATCGAAATACCAATGCCTGAACCGCATAAGGCAATACCGCGTTCTGCGGTGCCGTCGGCAACAGCGGCGGCAAGCTTGTAGCCATAATCGGGATAGTCGACCGAGCTTTCATCATGCGGGCCGAGATCGCTGACATCATGCCCTGCCGACAGCAGATATTCGACGAGCGCTGATTTCAGCGCAAGGGCAGCGTGGTCTGAGGCGATAGCGATACGCATGGCACATCCTGTAGCAGCATGAGTCGGAATACGCTCCCCCTATGGCAGAGCGTGGCAAAAGGCTATGCGCTATTTGTCCGATTGCGTGGCTTATCCACCGGCTTTAGAGAGGCGAAATGTTAAACGCCGTTTTATCCATCGCCATGCTGTCTGCGTTCTTGCTTTTCTATGGCGCTTGGAAACGTTGGACTCGTGATGGTGCAAGTCAGCAAATGTGGCTGATGATTGCTGCAGCTCTCGTTATTTTCGCCAATGTTGCGATTTGGGTTGTGCCCGACCAACAAGGCAAAAGCCTAGTTACCGAAGCGCAGTAACTCACTTGATCGGAGAGTTCGGGTCCAACCGGAAATCGAGATAGTTGTTCACGGACGCCATCAGCATATCCATTTCATTTTCAAAGAAATGGTTCGCGCGCGGTATTTCGTCGTGGTGAATGGTGATGTGGCGTTGCGTGCGCAATTTATCGACCAGCTTTTGAACGGCGTTGGGATTGACGACTTCGTCATTCACACCCTGAATGATGATACCCGATGATGGGCAAGGCGCCAGAAAGCTGAAATCATACATGTTTGCGGGCGGCGATACCGAGATGAAACCCCGGATTTCCGGGCGACGCATCAAAAGCTGCATGCCAATCCAAGCGCCAAAGCTGAAGCCAGCGATCCAAGTCGTTGACGCTTCGGGGTGGAAGCTTTGCACCCAATCGAGCGCCGATGCTGCGTCAGACAATTCGCCGATGCCATTGTCAAATTCGCCTTCGCTTCGGCCAACACCGCGAAAATTGAAACGCAGTACGCCAAATCCGCGCGCGACAAATGTTTTGTACAGCTGCTGCGTAATCCGGTCGTTCATCGTTCCGCCGGCTTGGGGGTGCGGATGCAAAATCATTGCAATCGGTGCACGTGGGCGCGGTGGCGGAGAAAAGCGGGCTTCGAGGCGGCCTTCGGGACCGGGAATAGCAATAGCAGGCATATTATTGTTCGATTCTTAGATGGGTGCCGAGCTTTGCCCGACGGTTCGGGCTTTGCAGGATTTCGTAGAGCTATATAGAAGCAGTGACGATTTTCGCAACTGTCATGGAAATAATGCCCGACCAAGCCCGCATATATTTGGATCACGCAGCGACGACGCCGGTCATTCCGGCGGCGCGCGAAGCGATGGCCGACGCAATGGTGCGATGGGCCAATCCATCTTCTCCGCATAGCGAGGGCCGCTCCGCCCGCGCGGCGCTGGAGAACGCCCGCACGCGCGTTGCTGCGGCACTGAATTGGGACGGTGAAGTCATTTTCACCAGCGGCGCAAGTGAGGCAATTGCGATTGCGCTGCGTGGCCATAATGCGATTGCCAGCGCCGTTGAACATGATGCGGTCTTGGCTGTGGCAGGCGCAACCCGCTTGCCCGTCGGTCCAGACGGTTATGTTGACCGGAATGCGATCACAGGTGCTGCTCGTTATGCGGTGCAGTCTGTGAATAACGAAACCGGCGTTATGCAACCGATGGCGGATATAGCCGATATTGTGCGGGCCAATGGCGGTATATTGTTTGCCGATTGTTCGCAAAGCGCGGGCAAAATGCCATTGCCAGATGCTGATTTGATGTGCGTATCCGCGCATAAATTGGGCGGGCCGCCGGGAATGGGCGCTTTGCTCGTCCGCAACCTTGGGCTGCTGTCGCCAACGGGCGGGCAGGAACAAGGGTACCGGCGCGGCACCGAAAACTTGCCTGCAGCAATCGGATTTGCGACGGCCCTTGAGGCGGGTTTTGCGTGGATGAAAAAAGCCGTTCGCCTGCGTGACATGTTGGATGCCGAGATCACTGCCAGCGGCGGCATCGTGGTTGCAGAAGCAAGCAACCGCCTTGCGACCATCGGCAGCTACCGCATGCCCGGCGTTGCGGCGTCAAGTCAGCTGATCAACTTTGACATGGCGGGCATCGCGGTCTCCGCTGGAAGCGCGTGCTCATCAGGCACGCTGAAAACCAGCCATGTGCTTGGCGCAATGGGTTGGGACGAACGGTCCGCTTCCGAAGTCGTCCGCGTCAGTTTCAACGCCGATACCAGCGAAAGCGATGTCGCACGGTTTTTGGATGTCTGGCGTAATATCGTCATCCGCGCCAAAGCGGCATGATCTACCTCGATTACCAAGCCACAACGCCGCTTGCTCCAGAGGCATTTGCCGCGATGGAGCCTTGGCTGAAGGATGGCTTTGCCAACCCGCATAGCGCGCATGCAGCGGGCAGGGCGGCAGCTGCGGCCGTTGAGGTTGCCCGCGATCAAATCGCAGCGCTGCTGCCGAAGGGCGGGCGCGTGATCTTTACCTCTGGCGCGACCGAGGCGATCAATCTGGCCATCATGGGCTGCGGCTTACCCGTCACCGCTGCCGCGACCGAGCATGCTGCGGTTTTGGACGTTGTTGAATTTCTAGGTGGGCGGACTTTCCCCGTTGATATTTCGGGCTTGATTTGTCCCGAAATGCAAACGTCTGGCGCCTTGGATGGGCAGGCGTTAACTGCCATCATGCTGGTCAATAACGAGATTGGGACCATCCAGCCAATCGCGGAGCTGGCAGGCGCCGCACACGCCCAAGGCAATCTATTTCTATGCGATGCAGTTCAGGCATTTGGACGCATGCCGATCCCCGATGGCCCCGACATGATCGCGATATCCGCGCATAAAATCCACGGTCCAAAAGGCATTGGCGCCCTGTGGGTGCGTGACGGCATTGCGCTCACCCCGCAAATGCTCGGCGGTGGTCAGGAGCAGGGCATGCGATCGGGCACATTGTCGCCCGCTTTGTGCGCTGGATTTGGCGCAGCCGCCAAATTGGCGGCGGAGCGCATGGACGCGGATGCCACGCATGTGTCTGCCTTATGGGACCGCGCAGCCAGTGCATTTGCGGACTGGACCATCAACGGTTCGACGACCCAACGCTATAAAGGCAATCTCAATATCCGCCGCGACGGCGTCGACGCCGCGCGATTGATATCGGAGTGCCGGAACATCGCCTTTTCCGCTGGATCTGCCTGCGCCAGTGGTTCTGGCCGCCCCAGCCATGTGTTGCGCGCGCTTGACCTTACTGACGCACAGGCGAAATCATCCATACGTTTGGGTTTTGGCCGCTATACGACGGCGGAAGAGATTGATATGGCCGCAACTGCAATCAACCGGTCAGCAGAGGCAATGCTATGATCAAAGTCACGTTCATCACTGCCGATGGCACTGTCCAGAGCGTCGAAGCGGTGGAAGGCCAGCGCCTGCTGGAAATCGCCCAAGCCGCGGGCCAGCCGTTGGAAGGCACCTGTGAGGGCCAAATGGCCTGTTCAACCTGCCATGTGATCATTGACAAGCTATGGTTCGATAAACTTCCTCGGTCGGTTGAGGACGAGGAAGACATGCTCGACCTTGCTACCGGTGCGCGGCGCACCAGTCGTTTGTCTTGCCAAATCGTCCTGACACCCGATCTCGACGGACTGGTTGTGCACATTCCGGCAGAGAGCCGAAATATGCAGGGTCTTTAACCGCCTTCACTTCCCATTCACGAAAAAGCGCCTATATAGGTCGGTGCCGGGTTCGCCCGGCTATGGTGATAAATTGCGGTGTGCAATAGATGCAGCGGACCCGGGGGCGGTACCCGGCAGCTCCACCAAAATCTCTGTTTTTCAGAGGTATTGGAGGGGCTGAACTAGGATCGACGTGCGTTGAAAAGCATTGTTTTTGCCCGGCATGAATAAGCCGTGAAATGGTTCATAACCAATAGGTGCAAACGATAACGAAGCACTTGCTCTCGCAGCATAATTTTGGGCCTCACGGTCTGAACTTATACTAAAAGAACGCGGCCGGACCGGCCGGGCAACAGAAAGGTTACGGCGGCCCGGGGGGTGCCGAGCAACAGAAACCCCCCACCTAATCCAGCATTTTCAGGAAAAGTGGGAACCGGTTTTACGGTTAAAAAATGCGCGAGCTGTTGAACCGCCGAGCAACAGAATCCCGGGACTTTTCCTTATTTAATGTGATGCTGAGGTTTAATCCTCGCCGAAGGCTGCATCAAATTCGACCGCCTGAAGCATTTTGGCGGCAGCGATAAAAACGGCGCCTGTGCACAGCAGAAAGAACACTTTCCCGATGTTGCCGGGATATTGGATCATATACTCCTGACCACGCTTCACGGCACCCAAGCCAAGCGCGTAGGTGATCATAAAGACCTCCAGTTTCGTTTTGATCGTGAACAGGCGTAGGATGCGTTTCATAGTTAACTGAATATGAAGCAATGCCCGTGCCAAATCAGTATTTGCAGCGGTGACGATGGTTAACGGACGCGCCGATTGTAAGAAAAACCGACGCTTATGCGAGCGCGGTTAGATCGCACGTGGTTAACAGTGCCATGCGCGCCGCGCGTACCTGATTCATTAATGACGCATCGCCCAATTGGTCCGGCACAATCGACTCCGGCCAATATGCAGCAACCACGCTGGCAATCTGGTCGAGCTTAGCCTCATTGGCGATGAAGCGCGGATCGACGGTGGCGGGATCTGCAACCACGCGGAGACGCAAACAGGCAGGGCCGCCGCCATTGGCCATCGATTGGCGCACATCGACGGGGACGAGCTTGCGAATTGGGCCATTGCCTGCGACCATCTCGCTCAGCCAACCCCAAACGCGCGCATTGTTCTGCGCCTCGCTGGGCAGAATGAGCGCCATGCCGCCGTCGGGGAGGCTCACCAACTGCGCATTGAACAGATAGCTTTGGATCGCATCGGCAAGGCTGACCCGGTCGGCAGGCACAATGATGATCTCGGCCTCGGGCAAGAGCCGCTTGATATCGGCGTAGGTCCGCTCGGGATGTTCGAACGCCTGTTCGTGCGTGAACAGCACATGTTCGTTGGCCACGGCAACGACGTCATTGTGGAACGCGCCAGCGGCAATCGCGACCTCGGATTGCAGAACGAACAATGTTTTGGCTGCGTCTAGCCGGTGTGCCCGCGCAATGGCTTTCGATGCCTCCAGATGTTGACGGGCCGGGAACGGACCGCCCGATTTGCCATATACAAATATCTCAATGCCAGCGTCCCCGTGCGTTCGGCACAGGCGCATGAAGTTTGCGGCACCTTCATCGCCAAACGGCGCTGGCACGGGTCCGTGCACGGCAAAATGTGCTTCATCGGCAAAGGCCAGTTTTAGCTGCGCAAGCGTGCCGGGCCATTCATGGCTGCGGTGCGCCATCGTCAGCAGGTTCGCCGCCGATAGGTGGCATTTGCCATCCGCTGTATCCGGCGCGGGCGACACCGTGGCTGCATTGGCCGCCCACATGGCCGACGCCGAAAAAGCCGCGGCGCGGATATGCGGCTCTGCCGATGGCATGTCGGTGGAGAGTCCGGAAAGCCAATTTTGGTTCGGCCGGTCGAGGGGCATGAAGAAGCCCTGCGCTAATCCAAGGCGCAGGTTCGCGCGCATCTTTTCGATGCCTTGAAGGGCAGCCGCCCTTGGATAAGACGGTGCGCCGGCGTTGTTCGCCGATGCCAGGTTGCCAACGCTCAGTCCCGCGTAATTATGGCTTGGCCCAATAATTCCATCAAAGTTTATTTCAACCAAAGCCATGATCAGGCCCGCTCGACATAGGTTATCGCATCACCTGCTGAAATGCCCAACATGCGTGCACAATTGCTGTCGATAATGACATTATCGCCTCGATCATCGATCCAGCCATAGGCGGCCTTAAACGCATGTAGACGGCCCAGCGTTATCAGCTTTTTATCACCTGATTTATGTTCGCCAACGTCATCGCTGACGGCAGTTATTATGACGTCTTTCGCGTCACGGATGCTGCGGATTTGATCGGTACGCGCGGTCATCGTCGGGCCGCCGTCAAAGATATCGATGTAATTTTCCCAAGCAAATCCCTCGTTCTCAAGCATACGCATTGCGGCGCGGCCTGAAGGATGCGGTACGCCGATGACGGTCTTTGCACTGTCGGGAAGCATGGCAATGTAGACAGGGTGCTTTGGCATGAGATCCGCGATAAACTGGTTGCCGAACTTAGCGTTGAATTCGTCTGCTTCCTGAAAGCTCATGCCGAAAAAGCGGCCGGCGACACCGTCCCAAAATGGCGATCCGCCAGCTTCGTCAATGACACCGCGCAATTCTGCGATAGTACGGTCGGCAAATCTCGCGCGGTGGTTGCGAATGAACAAATATCGGCTGCGCGCAATCAGCATGCCTAATCCGCCAGCCCGCTCGCCGGGATGCAGGAACAATCCGCCAACTTCAGTCGCGCCTTCCAGGTCCGTTGACAGATTAAGGATATCCGCACGAAATGTCCGCTCAAGTTCAACGCTATGCTGCGTCAGTGCACCAATGCGATAGCTGTAGAACGGCCATCTTTGGCCAACTTTGCCAAATATCTGGCATGTCCCGCGCACTTCGCCTGTCGCTGTATTTTGCAGAACGAAAACATATAGATCGTCGGCGACTTCCTCACCCACACGGTCAAAGCCAGCGGCCGACCGCTCCAGTTTTTGCATCAGAGCCTTCCGGTCGGGTGGCAGATTGGTAAACCCGCCGCCTGTCCTTTTGGCCATTTCATAAATTGGCTGAAGATCGTTCAAATTTGCCGGACGGATGATGAAGGTCATAAAGTCCCTTTTTCTGATAAGCGCATAATCGTCAGCGCCGATAATTGTGCGCGTTCGACCAAACTTTCGACGATGAGGAATTCATCGGAACTGTGAATGCTACCCCCGCGTACGCCCATCGTATCGACAACGGGCACACCGCAGGCGGCGATATTGTTGCCGTCACATACGCCGCCGCTCGAACGCCATGCCACTGGGATGCCCAGATCAGCCCCGCATTGCTTGACCAAGCCAAACAACTTCGCTGCCTCATCATCAATGGGCTTCGGCGGGCGGCCGAAACTGCCGTGCAGATGCGCACGCACATCATGTTCACGTTGTATGTCGGCAACAATTCTGCGCAGGTCCACGTCCGTTTGCTGCACGATCTCTGGCGTGCGCGGCCGAAAGTTTACCCGCAATATCGCATGATCGGGCACGACATTATTGGGCCCGCCGCCGTCAATTTTGGCGGGGTTCACCGAAAGGCCTTCGCGCGAGAGTTGCTTGAGTCGCAGCGCTAGGTCCGCCGCCGCCAAAAGCGCGTTGCGTCCATCGTCGGGGTTCCGGCCCGCATGCGCCGATTTGCCCGAAATAATGATCGAGAAATTACCGCTTCCGCCACGTTCACCCGCCAGCGTACCGTCGGGCAATGCGGGTTCATAAGTGAGCGCAGCAAGCTTGTTCTGCGCAAGTCGTGCGATCAATTGTGCGGATGATGGCGAGCCAACCTCTTCATCGCTGTTGATGAGTATCTGGTATCCCGTTTGTGCAAGTTTTCCGGACGATTCCGCAGCCTTCAAAGCGGCTAGCATCACGGCAATGCCGCCCTTCATGTCGGCCACACCGGGGCCATTTAGCGTGCCATCGTCCAGCCAGCGCAATGTCTGAAAACTGTGGTCTGCAGGAAACACCGTGTCCATATGTCCGGTAAACAGCAGTTGTGCCCGACATTCCGGGCGAACGGTCATCAGCAAATGCCGCCCATGCGTAACTGTGGTCACCGTTCCGTCGGATAAGACGCGATCCACAGGTTCGGGCTCAATGAGTGTTACTTCGCCCGGGAGAACCGAAAACGCGTCTGCGAGCAAATTGGCAGTGGTGGCAAGCCCGTCAAGATTGCCTGAGCCACTGTTGATGGCTGCCCAGTTCTGGACTTGGGCAAGCATAGGTGGTTGCTCTATGGTTTCAAGCGCCTGTCGTTCGCTGGCAGATAGCGTGTGCATGTCGCATTCTTAGCCTTGGTTCATCCAAAGGGCCACCCCTGCTATATGCGTTAACCCACTTCCTTTGCCAGAGCGCACCATTCCGATATGGTGACCGTTTCGGGGCGGCGATCTTCGGCTATTCCGGCGGCGCTCAACGCTTCTAACGCGCCTGCGACGCCCTTCAGGCTCTGTCGCAACATTTTGCGGCGCTGGCCAAAGGCGGCGCCTGTCAGATTTTCGAGAACAGACATTTTGACGTCTGCGGGCGCATCCTTCGGCGTGATATGCACGACCGCCGACATCACCTTTGGCGGAGGCGTAAATGCGGAACGGTGAACGGGCATCGCAATTGCGGCATTTGACCGCCATTGCGCCAATATCGCGAGCCGGCCAAATGCACCCGTCCCCGGCGCTGCGATAATTCGGTCTGCGACTTCACGCTGGAACATCAACGTCAGGCTTTTCCATCGTGGCGGCCATTCGTTACCGCCCAACCAACCGACCGCAAGCGCCGTGCCCACATTGTACGGCAGGTTTGAAACAACGTGAAACGGTGCACCAATTTCAGCGAACGGATCGATTTTTAGGGCATCGCCTTCAATCACGCGAAGCTGGCCCGGAAATGCCTCTGACAGTTCCGCCAGGGCAGGAAGGCAACGATGGTCGCGTTCAACGGCCAGCACCTGCGCGCCTGCACGCAGGAGCGCTCTGGTGAGGCCGCCGGGGCCGGGACCAACTTCATATACGTGCTCACCTGCCAAGCTGCCGGGAATCGCGGCGATGCGATCAAGCAGCTTTTCATCGAACAGAAAATTTTGGCCGAGCGCCTTGCTTGCGGACAAGCCATGCCGCGCAATGACGTCTCTAAGCGGAGGGAGCGACACCGTCATCCACCAAGATCGGCAGCAGCTAGGCGATGAAGCGCCGCAGATTCGGCCATCTTAATGGCAGCAATCATCGAAAGCGGAAGTGCCATGTTCTTGCCAGCAATCCCGAACGCAGTGCCATGGTCAGGCGATGTGCGAACCACCGGCAGCCCAAGCGTAATATTTACCGCATCATGAAAATACAGCGTTTTCAGAGGAATGAGGGCCTGATCGTGATAAGCGCACAAGGCCGCGTCATAATGCGACCGCGCTTCGGCATGAAACATCGTGTCGGCAGGCAAGGGGCCAACAACGTCGATGCCTTCACCGCGAATCTGTTCAATCGCAGGTTCAAATATGTCCAATTCTTCGCGGCCCATATTGCCCGATTCGCCAGCATGTGGATTAAAACCAGCAACGGCCAGACGTGGATTTGCTATGCCAAAATTACGTTGCAGGCCCTTGGCCGTCGCACGCAGGCGTTGGCGGATGAGCCGACCGTCAAGCTGCTCCGCGACGGACGCGAGCGGGATATGCGTCGTCATTGGGACAACGCGCAGGTCAGGGCCCGCGAGCATCATCACGGCATTGTTTTTGGAAACGCCGCAACGCTCTGCAATAAACTCTGTTTGCCCGGGATGCGTGAAGCCCACCGCGTATAATTGCGCCTTGGATACAGGGCCCGTGACCAACGCGGCGGCACTGCCTGCACGGGCAAAGCCAATCGCCATTTCAAGCGCCTGATATGCGCAATGCGCGCCATCAAGATCCGGAACACCCGGAACAATCGAAATGCAGTTATGCACTTGGATGACCGGAAGAGCCGTATCAAAATGCGCAAAGGTTTCGGCCGGATCTTCGATGCGGACGACCGGACCATTCCAATGCGGCGCGAAGCTGGCGATATCACCAATTGCGAAGAAAGGCGCCAATCCAGAAGCGTGGCGGGCCTCCCATGCTTTGCCGATTATCTCCGGCCCTATGCCCGCCGGGTCACCGACCGAAACGGCCAGTGGCAGTTCCAGTCGGCCAACCGACATCAGTTATATTCGATAACGGCGTCGCGGCGCAAATCGCGTAGGTAAATCCGGGCGCGCTTGTTTACGCGCTCTTCTTCCAGCCGTGACATGATTTCGTCGAAGCTTTCAGATGACGTTTCCTGCGGGGCATCACGACCACATAAGACGAAAACGCGAACGCCGTCTTGCAGCGAGCCATAAGGCGGTGTCGATTGTCCAATTTGCAGATCAAGCATGACCTGTTGCAACGGTGCAGGAAGCTCACGGATTTTAATGCCGTCGCGGTTGACGACATCGGCGCCCAGTTTGCGCGCCATTTCGTCAGCGGCGCCACAGCCCGTGATTTGCTGCGTTTCTTCGCTAAATTGTTTTACCAGCGGCGCAACTTGAGCTTCCGCGGTGCCTTTTGGAAAGGTGATCGCAATCTGTTTCAAGCTGAGCACGGAATCGCGTGGATCGGATGTTGCGACCTGACGCTGGTCGATCAACAGCAATATCGAAATCCCGCCGGGCGAGGCAACGGCCTGAATCTCGTTCGCGTTCATGTTGGCGGCGGCATTTGCGAGCGACTGGGGCAGCTGCGCCAAGGAAAGCCATCCAAGGTCACCGCCGACAGACGCGGTTGAGGCTTCCGAAAACTGGCGCGCATATGCGACAAAGTTACCGCCCTGACGCAGCTGGTCGATGATTTTCTTCGCGTTCTCGGTGACTGCTGGCATCGTTTCCGGCGTTGCGGACAGATATATCTCGCCCAAACGATATTCCGTGGTTCCCTTGGTTGCCTTGATCCGCTCGATAATGGCATTCACTTCATCGTCGCTGACATTGGCTGATGGCCGCACATTGCGCGACAATAAGCGGCTCCAGGAAAGCTCGCCCTTAATCTGGCGCTTCAACGTGGCTACCGATGAACCGATAGAGATCAGATATTTTTCCACCTCATTCGCGGGCCGATTGAAATTCTGTTGCGCCACGCGATTGAAATACTGATTCACTTCAGCGTCGGTGACTTCAATCTCATTGGCTGCGGCTTCTTGAATTTGAAGCGTTTCATCAATCAGGTTCGTCAAAATCTGTGCACGGAAACGCGCCAATTCTTCGGGGGGCAGCTTATTATCATTTGCAGCAATGATCAGCGCGAGGCGGTGATCAATGTCGGTGCCTGTAATAATTTCACCATTCACCTGCGCCGTTGCACGGCGCACATTTGGGTCGTTCTTGCCAAATAGTTGCTGTCCATCTGGAATAGCCAATGTCGCTTCTGGAGATGCATCATCACCGACAGTTTGCGCGATCAGCGGTGTCAGCGCCGTTGCGGAAACGAGCATGGCGACGAGGGACAGGCGCTTGAATAACTTCATTGATTTACATCCAGTACACAGACAGTTCGAGGGGACGGGTAACCAGGCACTGCTGAACAGCAGATGAGCAGTATCATCCTTCTCCGCGAATTTATTCCGGATGCTTTACACACCGAGATTGCGAAATGCCAGACGGAACAGAAAGCTGTTTCCACGCTGCGAATCTCCGACAGGCTGATAGTCGCGTCGCCACGCCAGGCTTAACGACAAGCAGTCGTCATCATAGGAAATGCCAAGCCGGTGCCGGATGGGGTCGAAGCCATCGGAAATGCTCGTCGGATCCTCTGCAGTGTCGGTCAAATCAACAATTGTGGATCCAAATACCGACCAGAATCGTGCAACACGCACGCGTCCTGCCAAACGAATTTCTTCGCGGTCAGTGAGGTCTTCGAGCGTCGGGCCAATATTGCGATTGAGCTTCAGATAACCCGCCTGAACATATGTGCCGCGTGATCCTATTGTGGCATCGACCTCATTACGGCGTATCGACAAATTGTCTTTATCGAGACGGAAGCGGTGTGTGAGTTTCACCAAGTCTTTGAACCGAAATTCGGACCTGCCGACAATGTCCGATGCTTTGTCAGATAGGCCGGTTCCATCAGGGAAAATCGACCCCCGGTCAGACAGGCGGTAACTTTGACCCAGGTTGATGTTAGCGGTAAAGTCTGATTTGCGTAATGCCCAGTCGAACCCGTATGTAATGCGCAGGTCGTCTTCAAAACGGTCGTAGCCGGGGAATCGGTTCAGCGCGAACAGGTTGCTGTCTTCCAAATCCACGGCGCGCGCATCTTCATTTGGAATGTTCAAATTGGAAATCGACGGCGCTGCGACCATTTGGACGCGGGGCGTAAGAATTTGCGTGCCGCCAAAGGCTTGTCCGACAAAAGGCCATTTAATATCAGCCGCAGTGGCGAAAATGGCGCGGTGCTGCCACCCTGAATCTCCGCGGTATATCGCGGTCAGCGTGCTGGCATTTTCGTCGCTATGGTACACATCCCCGCGCGCGAGCGCGGTGAGCGTTAGTTCCTGCCCAAGCGCGGTTATTTTGCGCAGATCCCATTTGGCGGACGAAAATGCGCGCTGCGTGTCCTGGCCCTCGGTCCGGCCGATGGCGAGGCTGTTGGCTTGAAGCTGGATTGTACCGCCGACAATAGGTGCATCCATGCGCAGTCGGTAATCAATTTCGGGCAGGGCGATTGGCGCTAGACCTTGGCGATCACCCGTGCGTAGGGTCTGAACAGCCCAGCCTGCAAGCGAGAAATAACTCTTGGCGTCAATGCGTTCGGCCGCAAAAGTTGAACGGAGTCTGTCATCTCGGCTAATGTCATAACGCCGCAAAAACGTGCGATCCGAAGCATAACGGCCCGATGCTGAAACAGACCAGTTGGGGTCGAACTGGAACTTGCCTGCGCCTTCGAGATACCCGCGGAACACATCTGCGCCGACAGGTGTCGAGGTGCCGCTGGTGGTAATACGGTTACTATAGGTTCCGTATGCAGCCAGATCGATCGCACCATTTTTTTCCAGCGTCCGGAAATTGAGCCTGCCCAAGGGGGCTGCGCCGGTAAAAGCGGTTATCGCTGCGGTCGCATCCCGATTTTCGGATATGCGCCAATAATAGGATTGCTCAAGCTCAGCGCCGTTATTCCGAGAAAAACCGATGCTGGGTACCAGAAAGCCGCTGCCAGCTTTGGCGTCTACCGGGTGCGACAGAAATGGCAGTGGAATGACCGGCAGACCAAACAGTTCGATCCGGGCGCCTTTGTAAACGACGCGTTTTTTGCTGGGGTCGTAAACGACCTTAACCGCTTTGACTTCCCAGCTCGGTCTTTTTGGACAGCCGTCCGTGCCGATAACTTTGCACGCCGTATATGCCGCATAATCTAGCGTATAAATGCCATCTTTCCGCCCACCGCGTTTGGCGGCCAGCCGGCTTTCGTCCGCCAAAACGACAAGAAGATTGTCGATGACGCCGTCTTTCAGTGCATCGGTGAGTTCAATCTTGTCACCATAGGCGACGTCGCCTTCTGGGCCGATTGCGCGGATCGCGCCTTCAGCGAAAACACGACCGCTTTTGCGGTCCCAGATGATATTGTCCGCGCGCACCGTATAGCCTTCGCGGCTGACAATCACATTGCCTTTTGCGGTGACGGTTTCGGTGTTGGAGTCATATTCAACAACAGCAGCATCGAATTCGATTTGGCCGCTGGCCTCTTGTGCGGCTGCCGCTGAGGGCCCCGTTTCGGCAAATGCGAACGAGGACACAGACCCGCAACCGATGAAAATCGGAACAAGCAAAAAGCGCGATAAAAAGGTGCGGGTGGCGGGGATGTTCATAAAAACCGTGCAGTCCTTTATCGCCGCTATCGCATTGGGTCCACCCATCATCCTATTTAACGCTGTATTTGCGATTAACCGTGGGAATTTATCCCCTATCTTTTGCTTTAATCCAAGGGTGAATTAGGCCTATAGACCCTTAAAACCCGTTATCCGCAAAAAGGCATATCATTTCCATGAAGATCAATTTTTCCGATGCACGCCCCCAAGATGCCGACGTCCTCGCGTTCATCGTAACAAAAACTACCTTCGCCGACTTCACATTTCCTTTGGAAAATAGCGACATCGTGCACGCGACCGCAAAGTTGGCGCGTTTCGAAGGTGCGGCAGGGCAAAGCTTTCTGCTCATCAACGAAGAGGGCGGGAAGCTTGTTCGGATCATTTTGGTCGGTGTCGCGGATGGTGAAGCCGGCGATTATCAAAAGGCCGGCGGCGACATTGTTGCCAAGGTTCAGACATCGGGCGCCAAACATATTGCCATTCATGGTGCGAACCTCAGCGCGAAAGCGGCCGCAGAGACGGCTTATGGTGCAACATTGCGCAATTGGCGCATGGACAAGTACCGCACAAAATTGGCTGAAACGTCAAAGCCGACGGTGGAAACATTGACGGTCGCAAGCGCGCCTGCAGACGCAAGCACGCTGTGGCCGAGCTATCATGCAATCGCTGAAGGCGTTGCTTTGACCAAGGAACTGGTCACCGAACCCGCGAACATCATTTATCCGGAAAGCTTTGTTGAACGCTGCAAGCATCTTGCGGAGCTTGGCGTCGAAATCAGCGTGCTTGATGACAAGGACATGGCTGCGCTTGGAATGGGCGCGCTGCTTGGCGTCGCACAAGGCTCACGTCGTCCGGCCCGTTTGCTCGTGATGAAGTGGGACGGTACTGGCGGTTCGCAAGAACGTCCCGTTGCTTTGGTCGGCAAGGGCGTAACGTTCGATACCGGCGGCATTTCCATCAAGCCAGCCGCGGGCATGGAAGATATGAAGTGGGATATGGGCGGCGCAGGCGCTGTTGCAGGCGCGATGAAAGCGCTCGCGGGACGTAAGGCGAAGGCGTATGTTGTCGGCGTCTGTGGCCTTGTGGAGAACATGCCTGACGGTAACGCGCAGCGCCCCGGTGACATTGTGACATCCATGTCCGGCCAAACCATTGAGGTGCTGAATACCGACGCCGAAGGGCGTCTGGTGCTGTGTGATGCGCTGCATTGGGTTCAGGAAAGATATAACCCCGAATATATTGTCGATCTCGCAACATTGACCGGCGCGATTATCGTATCGCTGGGCAGTGAATATGCAGGCCTGTTTTCGAACAGCGATGAACTCGCCGACAAGTTGACCGCCGCTGGTAACGCCTCTGGCGACCCGCTGTGGCGTTTCCCGCTTTCGAAGGCCTATGACAAAATGATCGACAGCCCGATTGCCGACATGAAGAATATCGGCGGCAAGGGCGCTGGTTCCATCACCGCTGCACAATTCCTGGGCCGTTTCATCAAGGACGGCGTAAAATGGGCACATTTGGACATAGCCGGGACCGTATGGGCAGATAAAGCGGGGCCCGTGTGGGACAAGGGCGCAACCGGCTTTGGCGTGCGTTTGCTTGACCGGTTTGTCGCAGATAATTTCGAAGGTTGATGTTGCCGCGACATGCAGGTCGATTTTTATCAACTCACACGCGATCCTGCTGAAAAAGTTCTGCCTGCCATTGCCCAGCGAATCTTGGACAATAAAGGGCGGTTGCTGATTATCAGTGATGATGCGGGCCAACTGGATGCGATCTCTGGCGCGTTGTGGACCGCACGGGCGGACAGCTTTTTAGCGCACGCAAAATCGGGGGAGGGCGATGATGCACTTCAGCCGATATTGTTGTCGCAGGATACCGATGCACCAAATGACGCCAAATTTGTTGCGCTGGCTGACGGTAATTGGCGTGCGGTTACCCAAGATTTTGAGCGGATCTTTTATCTTTTTCCACCGGAGCAGACCGACAATGCGCGGTCGGCATGGCGGACATTGGGCGATGGGGTAGAGCGCCGCTATTGGAAACAGGACGGCGGCAAATGGGTTCAAGGCCCATAAAGCTTGCACTCAACGTGCAGCGACGTTAGATGCGCGCCAAATTCCCCCTACAAATATGGAGCTTTTCATGTCGGTTACCCGCACTTTTTCGATCATCAAGCCTGACGCAACGCGTCGCAACCTGACTGGCGCAGTCACCAAGATGCTTGAAGAAGCCGGCCTGCGCGTCGTTGCTTCAAAGCGTATCCACATGACCCGCGAACAGGCCGAAGGCTTCTACGCCGTTCACAAAGAACGCCCATTCTTTGGCGAACTCGTCGATTTCATGATCAGCGGCCCAGTCGTCGTTCAGGTTCTTGAAGGCGAAAACGCCATGCAGCGTAACCGCGACATCATGGGCGCGACCAACCCTGCCAATGCTGAACCCGGCACGATCCGTAAGGAACTGGCGGAAAGCATCGAAGCGAACAGCGTCCACGGTTCGGACAGCGACGAAAACGCAGCGATTGAAATTGCGTATTTCTTCAAGCCAGAAGAAATCGTCGGCTAAACCCGATCAATCAAAGATTAATTGATACCAAGCGCGAAGCTCGCGCTTGGTATCAATGTTCCTAACTTGGCGCAGTTGCAATTTTTCTGAAAAGTCGAGATCGACTTCGAAAAAGCCTAAGAGGCCAGCAACCGATTAGGCCGAGCCGAGTATATCCAGAAATTTCGTAAGCTTTTTTGGCGCAACGGCGCGCCAGCTTTTGTCGATCCATTCGCCGATATGGTCCCAATCGGTATCGCCCAGGTCGAGCCGGATGCCGACCCAGCCATCGCCGAAATAAGCGGGGCGGTAATATCTTGCATCATCGCTATCGATCAGCATCGCCTGTTCTTCGATGCCGCTAATTTTGACCAAGAGCGCGATTTTCCCGTCGCCATGATGGTCGATGGAAACATAAGCGAATTTCTTGCCGCCGACGATGCCAAAGCACGGCATTCCATGCGATACCACTTCATCGGCCTCTGGCTGGGCCAGCGCGATTTTGCGCACTTTTGATGTCAGATAATCGGGGTTGGTTGCCCGCGAAACATAGTCGGCCAGCGTCCGCGGATATAATTGATGCTCGGCAATCTTGACGCGCTCCGCCAATGAATCGGCGGTGTCACCGGGCAAAACGGCGACCTCCATCTGGCCAAGAAGAGGGCCTTCATCAAGGTCGGCCGTGACAAGGTGTACGCTGCAACCAGCGATACTGTCGCCTGCGTCAATCGCGCGCTGGTGGGTGTGTAGCCCTGTATATTTGGGCAATAGGGATGGGTGGATATTCAGCATCCTGCCGTCCCATTTTTCGACGAAGTTTTCGCTCAATATCCGCATATACCCCGCAAGCACGACATAAGCCGCCCCCGCTTTGGTAATGTGATTATGCATTATTTCGTCATGATCAGCCCGCTTAAGACCAACGTGCGATTGTGCGAACGTGGCGACGCCTTCGGCTTGTGCAAGCTTCAACCCTTCTGCGTCGGGATTGTTGCTGGCGACCAGAACAACTTCATATGGGCTATCTGGGCGTTTTGCGGCATATAACAACGCAGCCATATTGGTGCCGCCGCCGGAAATAAGGACCGCAACACGCGCCTTAGCCATGATGGGTCGCAGTCCAATCGGCTTTGGCGCTCCACGTTTCGATGCTGCCGGTAACCGTGCAGCCTTTTTCACCGGCTGCAATATGTCCGATGCGGAATACTGTTTCTCCAGCTGCCTCAAGCGCGGCGGTTACGCCCGCGACTTCGGTTTCATCGACAACCACCGCCATGCCGATGCCGCAGTTGAATGTGCGGGCCATTTCCTCCGGCTCGATATGACCTTGCGCTTGCAAGAACGCCATCAAGCGAGGTTGTTGCCATGCGTCTGCATCGACATGTGCGTGCAAACCGTCCGGCAGGATACGCGGGATATTCTCAAGCAAGCCACCGCCGGTGATATGCGCCATCGCGTGGATCTTACCGGTGCGGACCATCGGCAGCAGCGATTTTACGTATATGCGGGTCGGCGCCATCAGTGCGTCGATAAGAATGACATTCTGGTCGAAAATGGCCGGACGGTCGAGTTTCCAGCCCTTGTCTGCGGCAAGCCGCCGAACGAGTGAGAAACCGTTGGAATGCACGCCGGATGATGCAAGGCCCAGAATGACGTCGCCTGCCGCGACCTTATCTGCCGTCAGCACCTGGTCGCGCTCCACCGCGCCGACGCAGAAACCGGCAAGGTCATAGTCGCCTTCGGAATACATGCCCGGCATTTCCGCCGTCTCGCCGCCAATCAGCGCGCATCCGGCTTGCTTGCAGCCCTCGGCAATGCTCGCGACAACAGAGGTGGCCACTGCGTTGTCGAGTTTGCCGGTGGCATAATAATCAAGGAAGAAAAGCGGCTCTGCGCCTTGCACGATCAAGTCATTTGCGCACATCGCGACAAGATCAATGCCGACGCCTTCATGGCGACCGGATTCGATGGCCAGTTTCAGCTTCGTTCCGACACCGTCATTTGCGGCGACCAAAAGTGGATCATTAAAGCCTGCTGCCTTGAGGTCGAAAAACCCGCCAAAGCCGCCAAGATCGGCATCCGCGCCAGCGCGCCGGGTCGATTTTGCCAGCGGCGCAATCGCGCGCACGAGCGCGTTACCGGTTTCAATGGAAACACCCGCCTTGGCGTAGGTGTAAGATTCGGGCTTTTGTTCTTTTGCGTCCATTTGTCGCCGTTAGCGAGAACAGGGTTGGAATTCCACGTCTATGTCGCCTAAAGGTGCGTTAATGACAAATTCTCGCGGAAAATGGTTTCAGATTGCAGCGATTGGCTTGCCTTTGGCGCTGATTGGTGGCGGAATCGTTGCCGCGCAAATCGAAGGTCCAAAGCGCGGCATCGCGCCAATCGCAAGCGCTGGTGATTTTGAAGTGACCGGCGTCTCTGTGAATGTTGTCGGCAACAACGCGTTTGATGCACGGCAAAAGGGTTGGGAACAGGCGCAGCGGATCGCCTGGTCGGCATTGTGGCGCAAAACCCATGGAACTGTTGGCGCGGGCCTATCCGATTCGACTTTGGACGGCATCGTCGCCGCAATCGTGGTGGAGCAAGAGCAGATTGGCCCACGCCGTTACGTTGCAAAGCTGGGCGTATTGTTTGACCGCGCCCGTGCCGGTCAATTGCTGGGCGTCAGCGGCGTGGCGCGTCGTTCTGCACCGTTGCTGTTGTTGCCTGTTACCTACTCGGCAGGCGCGCCGACGGTATTTGAACAGCGCACATCATGGCAGCGCAGTTGGGCGAAGTACCGCACCGCTGACAGCACGATAGATTATGTGCGTCCAAGCGGGGCAGGCGGCGAATCGTTGTTACTGAACGCTGGCCAGAAAGACCGCCGAAGCCGCATTTGGTGGCGCACGATCCTCGACCAGTTCGGTGCGGCTGACGTTATCATCCCGATAGCGCGTATCGAACGGCAATGGCCCGGCGGCCCGATTATTGGACGGTTTTCTGCGCGATACGGGCCGGATAATAAATATCTCGGCTCGTTTACCCTGCGTGTTGCCAACAGCGCGGGTATTCCGGGCATGATGGATCAGGCGGTGATTAAGATGGACCAACTGTTCCAGTCCGCGCTCGCCTCTGGCCGATTGCGGGCGGATGCCTCGCTCGTCCTTGAACCCGAAGTGGTCGAGGAAGAGGAATTGGAGGGCGAAGCTGAAGACCTGTCGGTTGTCGATGGGGCAGAGCCTGCGCGGCAATCTTTGGATGATGTGGTAAGGTCGGTGTTGCAAGACGCAGAACCTGCGCGCAATTCTGGTGCGCCTACGCCGCCGTCACCACGGCCATGAGCGCCAGCATCTAACATTATGCGCCAAATTGCTTTGCCATTGGACGAACTGCGCAGCGGCGCATCGTCCAGCCTGATCATTACAGAATCTAACGCGACCGCGTTTGCAGGACTTTCGAGCGCACCTGGCTGGGCCAAGCGCTGTGCGATTTTGACGGGGCCTGCACGCTCGGGAAAATCGCTGATGGCGCGCTATTTTTCGGGGCAAAACGGCACGGTCATTGACGACGCAGAGGCAAGTCCGGCGGAAACCTTGTTTAACGCATGGAACCGGTCGCAGGAAAGCGGCGTCCCGTTATTGCTTATCTCGCGTTGGCAGCCTTCGGAGTGGAACATCACATTACCCGACCTGCAATCGCGTCTGGGCTCTGCGTTGCTGCTCGACATTGCGCCGCCAGACGATGAAATGATTGAGCAATTGATTCAAAAACAGCTCGCTGATCGCGGGGCTGCAATCAGCATCGATGCGTTAAGCTATGTAAAGCGCCGGATTGAACGGAGTTATGGTGCAATCGAAAAATTTGCACGGTCCGCAAACGCACTGGCGCTGGCGGAAAATGCCCCGGTCAATCTCGCTTTGGTAAAGAAGGTTCTCGAAAGCTAATTCCAACCTACGACGTCGGAGATTGCCCTGTTAGCGGACCATCTCTTCTTCTTGGGTGTGGGTCATTTTCAATTTCCCATTCACCACTGCGAACGCCAATCTGCCTTCGACCAGATCAAGCGCATCGCGGCCGAATTGTTCAAACCGCCATCCGGTCAGGACTTCTAGGTCTTCACGCTCACCCGCAGCCAGCCGTTCCAGTTCTTCGGTCCGGACGATGAGGCGCGGTGCGACATTGATTTCGCGCGAACGGATTTTGAGCAACAGCTTTAACAGGTCCGCGACCAGTGATCCGTCTTTGCCGCCGCCGGGCGACGATCTACCGCGGTCAGGCATATCGTCGCGTGCCATGGGCTGGCTTGCTTCGATAACGGCGATCAGCCGCGCACCGATGTCATTGTCGCGCCAAGCAGGCGACAGTCCGCGCACCTTGGGCAAATCCGCCTGTGACTTGGGCGGATGCGCCGCAATATCGGCAAGCGTTTCGTCTTTCATGATGCGCCCGCGCGGGATATTCTTACGCTGCGCTTCCTTTTCGCGCCATGCCGCCATGGCCTGAAGCCGGCCTAAAACCTCGGGCTTACGCGATTGCACCTTTATCCGGGACCACGCATTTTCGGGGTCATTGCGATAGTTGGCGGCGTCTGAAATGCGCTCCATTTCGTCATTCAGCCAAGCGCCACGGCCCGTGATCTTTAGCTTTTCCAGCATCATCGGAAATATTGCCGATAAATGCGTGACGTCGGCAATGGCATAATCGATTTGCCGTTTGTCGAGCGGACGGCGTGACCAATCTGTAAATCGCGCGCCTTTATCAAGTTGAATGCCCATCCACAGATCGACCAAATTCGAATAACCGATTTGCTCACCCTGACCGAGCGCCATGGCCGCGATTTGGGTGTCGAACATGGGGTAGGGCGTTTTGCCCGTCAGGTTGAAGAATATTTCAATGTCCTGCCCACCGGCATGAAAGACTTTCAGAACATCGTCATTCGCGCAGAGCAGATCGAGCATTGGCGTGAGGTCCAGCCCCTCCGCCTTTGGATCAATCGCTGCCGCTTCGTTCGTGTCCGCCAACTGCACGAGGCAGAGGTCCGGATAATAGGTGTTTTCCCGCATAAATTCGGTATCAACCGCAACAAATGGGGATTTTGCAAGGCGTGCGCACAATTCTGCGAGACGTTTGCTGTCGGAGATGAGTGGATGAATCTGCATTGCGCATCGCCGTAGCACCCATTCCCGACTTGACAAAGTGCCCCTGCACGGTTGTTAGGCGGCCTTTCCACAGATTTTTTGAATTGAGTGAACAATGCACGCTTATCGCACGCACAAATGCGCCGAACTTCGCGATTCCCACGTGGGGGAAACCGTACGCCTATCTGGCTGGGTCCACCGTAAGCGTGACCATGGCGGCGTTTTGTTCGTCGATTTGCGCGATCATTACGGCATGACGCAGATTGTCGCCGATAGCGATAGCCCCGCCTTGCCCATACTCGAAGCGTTGCGCCTTGAAAGCGTTGTCACCATTGATGGCGATGTAAAGGCCCGCAGCGCCGCCACCGTGAACGCAAATCTGCCCACGGGTCAGATCGAAGTTTTTGCGCGCAATGTCGTTGTGCTCAGCAAGTCTGAAGAACTGCCTTTGCCAGTCGCCGGTGAACAAGAATATCCAGAAGAAACCCGACTGAAATACCGGTTCCTCGATTTGCGCCGCGAAACGTTGCACGCCAATATCGTCAAGCGGACGCAGATCATTCGCGAAACGCGCCGTCGTATGGAAGATATCGGCTTTACCGAATATTCAACGCCCATCCTGACGGCATCCAGCCCCGAAGGCGCGCGCGATTTCCTGGTGCCAAGCCGCATTCACCCGGGCAAATTCTTCGCGCTGCCTCAGGCGCCGCAACAGTATAAGCAATTGCTGATGGTCGCTGGCTTTGACCGCTATTTCCAAATTGCACCATGCTTCCGCGATGAAGATCCGCGCGCTGACCGTTTGCCGGGCGAATTTTATCAGCTCGATCTGGAAATGAGCTTCGTCACGCAGGAAGAAGTTTGGGACACGATGGAGCCAGTAATGGCTGGCGTGTTTGAAAAATTTGCTGATGGCAAAACCGTCACGCCTGCTGGCCAATTCCCACGTATTCCGCATGCAAAAGCGATGCTGGATTACGGCACGGACAAGCCCGATTTGCGCAACCCGCTCATCATTCATGACGTGACCAGCCATTTCACCAAATCGGGCTTCGGCCTGTTTGAACGCATCGTCGAAGGCGGCGGCGTTGTCCGCGCTATCCCTGCGCCAAAGACAGCGGAAAAGAGCCGCAAATTCTTTGACGATATGAATGAATGGGCACGCAGCGAAGGCCATGCTGGCTTGGGCTATGTTACCCGCAAGGCTGGCGAATTTGGCGGCCCCATTGCCAAGAACCACGGCGACGAAGGCATGCAGGCGTTGTACGACGCCATTGGCCTTGGTCCCGACGATGGTTGCTTCTTTGCAGCGGGCAAGGAAGAGCAAGCCGCCAAGCTGGCGGGTGCCGCGCGCACCCGCACCGGTGAGCAGCTTGATCTCATTGAAAAAGACGCATTCCGCTTTTGCTGGATTATTGACTTCCCGTTTTACGAATGGAGCGAGGAAGACAAGAAGGTCGATTTTGCCCACAACCCGTTTTCGATGCCACAAGGTGGCCTGGAAGCGCTTCAGACGCAGGATCCGCTCACCATCAAAGCCTATCAATATGATATGGTCTGTAACGGCTATGAGCTCGCCTCGGGCTCGATCCGGAACCAGCATCCTGATCTGATGGTGAAGGCGTTTGAACTGACTGGCCTGACGCAGGCTGATGTTGAGGATCGTTTTGGCGGCATGTACCGGGCATTCCAATATGGTGCACCACCGCATGGCGGTATGGCGGCTGGTGTCGACCGCATGGTCATGTTGTTGTGCGGTGTGCAGAATCTGCGCGAAATTACATTGTTCCCGATGAACCAGCGCGCCGAAGATTTGCTGATGGGCGCACCGTCACCTGCCGAGCATAAGCAGTTGCGCGAACTAAATATTCGCGTCGTCGAACAGCCGCCCAAAGCGCAATCGTAAAGCATTAACCGAAGCCATTGCGCTGTCCCTTTTGGGGACAGTGTTTTGCTTTGTCTTGTCTATCGGCCGAATAGGTGCTGCAGTCGCCCGATGGCGATTGATCTTTCAAACTATGAGTCCGGTAAAAAATACGAAGGTGCCTACGATGAGGACCTGAAAGCGCTGCAGGACCGTCTTTCGCGCCTGCAGTCGCTGCACATATTGCACGAAGCGCGCACGTTGATCGTGATTGAAGGTTGGGATGCGGCTGGCAAGGGCGGCGCGATCAAGCGTATGACCGCCACGCTCGATCCGCGTTATTATCATGTCTATCCCGTTTCAGCGCCCACGGCAGAGGAAAAGGACAAGCATTTCCTCTGGCGCTTTTGGAACAAACTGCCCGGAAGTCAGGAAATCAGCATATGGGACCGCAGCCATTATGGTCGCGTGCTGGTCGAACGCGTTGAAAAATTCTGCAGCGAGGCAGAATGGCGGCGCGGATATGACGAGATCAACGAGTTCGAGTCACGACAGGGCGAAATCGGCACGAAGATCATTAAGCTGTTCTTCCATGTAACACAGGAAACGCAGGACAAGGTGCTGATGGAGCGGCTCGGAGATCCCGCCAAGCGCTGGAAAGTGACCGCAGAGGACTTTCGAAATCGCGAACGGCGTGCGGACTATATGGATGCGCTGGCGGACATGTTTAAGCGCACGCATACGCGCTGGGCTCCATGGACCGTTATCGATGGCAATAACCAGAAAGCGGCACGGATCGCTGCACTAAAGCATGTTGTGGAGTCGCTTGAGGCAAGCGTTCCGCAAGATTTCCCTGATGCCAAACCAGAGATTGCTGCGCTGGCCGAAAAAACATTCTGCTATTCCCCTATTGGATAGGCAATCCCGACGACTTCCCATTCTTTGGGCCCCGTCGGCAAGGTTACCGTTTTGACATCACCCACGCGCGCACCACGCAGGGCGCGGGCCAGCGGCGCGTTCCATCCGATGCGGCCATGGCTTGCATCGGCCTCGTCATCGCCGACCAACGTAATGACGCGCTCCACGTCGTCGATATCGGCCAACGTAACGGTCGCGCCGAAAAACACGCGGTCTCGGTCTTCCTGCTTCGACGGGTCGAGGACCTTTGCAACTTTCATTTTCTTGGAAAGCTGGCCGAGTTCACGGTCGATCGCGCGCAGCTTCTGCCGGCCGTAAATATAGTCGCCATTCTCGCTTCGGTCGCCATTGCCCGCCGCCCAGTGGACGATTTCGACAACTGCGGGGCGTTCGACCGCGAACAATTGTTCGTACCGCGCGCGCAAGGCTGCGAATCCGGCAGGGGTAATGGGGTTTGTGCGCTCCATGGCGCCTCTATGTCACCCCGGGCTTGATTTGCCCAGATATGTGCTGAGAGGTGTTGCCGACCGCACGCGCGCGCGTTCGGGGTGGAGATGATCGTACATCACCGCATTTTCCAGCACGCGGTAAACATAATCGCGTGTCTCGCTCAGCGGGATTTTTTCGATCCATTCCATCATGCCGATGCTGCCCGTGCGCGGGTCACCATAAGCCTTTAGCCATTTGTTCACATTGCCGGGGCCGCCATTATACGCGGCAATTGCGAGGGGGTAGCTGCCGCCAAAATAATTCAGCATCCGTTCGATATATGTCGCGCCAAGGGCGATGTTGTAATCTGTATCGACCGTCAGCGCTTCGGGGCGATATGCCATCGCGATTTTGCCCGATGTTTCGCGCGCGGTGCCGGGCATGAGCTGCATCAGACCGCGTGCACCCGCGTGGCTTTCGGCCGCCCGGTCAAACTGGCTTTCCTGCCGCATGATCGCATGGGCAAGCGTCCATGTCTGGTGATGCGCGGCGGGAATATTGACCGTTGGGTAGCTGTTTCCCAAAAGTTCGGGAATACCGGCCGATCGGGCGCTGCGACCCGCCATCACCGCGAGATCGGGACGGCCCAGCTTTTGGGAAAGGCCAATGGCTGTTGCAAAATCACCCGGATCCTTGGCATTTCGCGCAATGGCCCTGAAGAAATTGCTTTGGTCCTTCCAACTTCCATATTTGGAGGCGAGGGCTGCGGCCAAATAGACTGCCGGTACATCGCCTTCCGCCAAAACGGGTGCGGCGGGGGTAATGCGTGGCACTTGAGGCAGGGGACGCCGAAGCTGTTCAAGCGACAACTGGCCAAAAAAGCTCTCATAATACGCCGCGGCTTGTTCATGATAGCGGGTGGCCGACGCTTGATCGCCCGCCTTGGCAGCAGCTTTGCCAGCAAAGTGTAAGCCTTTTGATCGGGTTTGCGCCGATTTTGCAGCGGACGCATAGCGTTCGAACATCGCAACAGCGTCACCAGGGCGGCCAAGCCTTTCCATCGCCGTCATGCCCGCAAGCCATGTCAGGCTGGTATAGCGATCGCGTGTGGCGATATCTTGATCGATCATGACAAGGCCGCGCGGCGTTGCGTCGTCAACGCGTGAGGCTATGCGGTACGCGACGTCATATTGGCCGTCATTCGCGGCCGCCTGCGCATGCGTCAGCAGCAATTGATACCAGTCCTTCAGAACAGGTACAGGCGCAGCAAGATTGGCGCGGTTCGCCAGCAATTCGCGCGCACCAATGCTGTTGCCGGAGGACCGCATGGAGTCTGCTCTGGCAGCGATTAAGCTCGCTTCACTATTGGCCAGTGATCCGGCGTCCTGAACTTTTTGATCAGCATCGGGGGCTTTCATGCGGGTGGCGAGCGCCGCAACAAAGGCGGGGCGACGTTGTGGAGAGGTGTAGGCTATCCAGCGTTCTGCGCCGCGTGTTGAGCCCGACCATAACAGGCGGTCAACGCGGGCGTCATGGTCAGCGGACGTAAAACGATTGCCGGCGATGCGGAACATACGTGCTTCGTCGTCATCGTTTAGGGCACCACCGCGCCATGCCGCGCGCGCTTGTGCTTCAGCGCGCGATGTGTCGCCCGATGCGTGAAGCGCAATTGCGAACCGCGCACGCCCCGCGTTGGTGAGGGGAGGGAAGCGGTCAAAGAAGGCCACAACCTGACTGGGCGACAATGACAGAGGATTGATCGCCTGTTCTGCGTTCTTGCGCATTTCGTCGCTATTTGGCCAATCGGGATAGCGCATCAAAAATGACGCATATTCGCCAAAGGTGAAATTGCCTGGAGCGCTGAGCATTTTCCAACGTTGCAACGCGGCAGGGACTTGCCCTTCGCTTGGGTCATATTGCACGGCCGGGGCCTGCGGCATTTGCGCAGTGGGCGCAGCAGCAGCAGGGGCTTGTCCCGTACCGCGCTGCCACGTTATGCCATCACTTTGTTGTGCCGCCACAGCGGTCGAAAACGGAATTATCAGCATAGATGCCGAAATGAGATGCTTTACCATGCTGGACATATTATGTGCCCCATCCTTATCAGGTGCTGAACGAACGACTATATAGCCCTTAGCGGCCTATATGGCCCAGATTGAAAGTGTTATGCTATGTTTTCGGGATCGATACCGGCTCTAGTGACTCCTTTTTGCGACGGAGCGTTTAGCGAAAAGCATTTTCGTGCGTTGATCGATTGGCAAATCGACCAAGGATCAAGCGCGCTGGTGCCTGCAGGGACGACCGGTGAGGCGTCAACGCTGTCGAATGCAGAGCATCATCGTGTGATCGAAGTGTGTATCGAGCAAGCCGCTGGACGCGTGCCCGTGATTGCCGGCTGTGGGTCGAATGACACCAATAACGCCATTCTCCATCTGAACTTTTCAAAGAAAAGCGGCGCGGCTGCCGGACTGGTTGTCGCCCCTTATTATAACCGCCCCAACCAAGAGGGCATTTACGCGCATTTCGAGGCAATGACCAAGAAGAACGATCTGCCTATCGTGCTCTACAATGTTCCTGCGCGTACTGTGACGGACATCAAGCCAGAAACGGTTGCGCGCCTTGCGCAGTTGCCGACGGTGATCGGTATCAAGGACGCAAGCGGTGACATGCCACGCGTAACGGACCATCGCTTGGCCTGCGGACCTGATTTCTGCTTACTTTCAGGCGTCGACGAACAGTCGCTTGCGTTCAATGCCGCAGGCGGGCGCGGGTGCATTTCGGTTACGGCCAATGTTGCGCCGAAATTATGCGCAGAATTTCAGGCGGCATGTGCATCGGGTGATTATAACTTGGCACGTCAACTGAATGATAAGCTGTATCCAATTCATTTAGCGTTGTTTTCTGACGCATCGCCGGGCCCAATTAAATATGCATTGTCACGCGTCATCGACGGTTTTCCAACCGAGTTGCGCTTACCAATGACCCCGCCAAGTGAGGCGAGCCGTCGTCAGGTTGATGCCGCCTTGGAGAATGCAGGGCTTATTTAATGACGCGTCCAAAACCCGAAGCGTTCAACAAAGTCAAAACGGTCGCCGAAAACCGGCGGGCCCGTTATGATTTTCATATCGATGATAAATATGAGGCCGGAATTGTCCTGACCGGAACCGAAGTGAAATCTTTGCGCTTTGGCGAAGGGTCCATCGCCGAGAGCTATGCTGAAGTTCGCGACGATCAGATTTGGTTAATTAACGCGAATATCCCCGAATTCAGCCACGGGAACAGGTTTAACCACGAGCCAAAGCGGCCCAGAAAGTTGCTGTTGAACGAGCGCGAAATAAACAAGCTGCATGGCGCGGTGATGCGGCAGGGCATGACGCTTGTGCCTCTATCGATTTATTTCAATGGACGCGGCAGGGCGAAAGTGGAATTGGCGTTGGCGAAGGGCAAAAAGGCGCCTGATAAGCGTGCGACCGAGAAAGAACGGGATTGGAAGCGTGAGCAGGGACGCATTATGCGCGACCGTGGATGAGTAAGTTTGATACCTGGTTGCACAGGCAAGCACCCACGCGCGACAGCTTTGAACGCAGCCGCTTTCTGCGGCCGTTTGCGCAGCGCGTTTTTCATCCCGCCCTTTGGCGCTTTACGCGGCGCTCCGTCCCCCGGGGCGTAGCTCTTGGCCTGTTGGTCGGGATTTTCCTTTTGATACCGGGTGTCCAGATCGCTGGTGTCGCGCTGCTTGCGCTGCCATTTCGGGCAAATATCCCGATCGGCGCGGCTATGACGTTCCTGAGTATGCCGGCCACAACGCCATTCATTTTGCTTGGGTCGGTGTATGTCGGTGAATCGGTGCTGCGGTTGAACAATGGCTCAGGCCATTTTTATCAACTTATTGAGACATCGGCGCCGCTGTCCGCGTGGGGTGATTATGTCTGGAACGAAGCGCCTTTGGCGTTGGTGCAAGGAATTGCAGGGCTTGGGATCATATCCATCGCGGCGGCTGTCATCGGTTATGTGCTCTCGGCGTGGTTCTGGCGCTGGCGGATAAGCGCCAAATGGCGACGCCGGTCAAAGTCAATTGCGTCTCGTGGATAAGCTTTTTTAGCCTTTTGCCACACCAGCTTTCGCGCACAGCCAATCTCATATGATGCAAGAGCCGTCTAAACAGGGGGCGCAACTGGGTTGGTGATTGACGGAATGTCCGGCGATCAGCGCTTTTTCCTTGGCTGGGCGCAGCTAGGGCGCAGCAATTATCGTGAGGCAAATTTGCGTCAGCGCTTGATCACCGACCCGCACAGCCCGTCGGAACAACGCGCGTGGATCGTTCGCAATCTTGACAAATGGTACGATGCGTTCCAGCCAAAAGCAGACGGAAAATTGTACCTCAAGTCTGAGGACCGCGTTCGCATCTGGTAAGGAACCGCTTTGAACAAGATATCCCCGCCGACCCAATTCCAGATATTTGGCGGGGATATGGATCAATCCGCCAAGCTGGATGTGCGTCAGCTGGCGGTACTGGCGCTCGCAACCTTATTGTCGCTGGCGATATTGTGGTTTTCGACGGGCAACATCATTCTTGTCGGTTCATGCGCCGCTGTCATTGTTGCGGCCGGCGCGCTCATTCACTTTTTCCGACATGCGGGCTCGGTCGAGGATGTCGTCGATGTCTCGCCGCCGGATTGGTCCATCGCGCACGCTGCCACGCAGTTGAGCGACGCTGCAATCGCCATAAGTGACCGCGCTGGTCGGCTGGTATGCGCAAATGACCATTTTACGAAAGCGTTTCCCGGACTGAAAGCGCCACCGGATCTGGGGCTGGATGAATCGAGCCAATCTTTGATGGTCGCGGCAGGTCGTGGAGCATGGCGCGACGGCAGTGCCCATATCGATAATATCACGGATGGCCACCGCGCATATAGCGTGAAGGTTGCGCGCGCGGGCGCCTCTGACGAATATCTATTATGGAAACTCGCGCCCATTGAGCGGATTGCCATTGAAAGCCGTGCGATTGCGCTGATTACCGGACGTATCGGGTGTGCCATGTCCGGCAGCGGCGTCATGGCTGTCGCTGTCGGTCCCGACGGCTGCGTTCGTGCGGCAAACGCTGCTTTTGCCTTGCGCGCAACGGGCACGGATCAAGTTCCCCTTACTGGCCGTTCATTCGCAGATTTTGTGCGGATGGACGACAAGGGTAGCGTGTTTTTTGAACGCGAAGGACGTCGCGGCTTGCCTATCCGGCTTTTGCACGTGCCGTTGAACGCACATGATGTGGAAGGCTCCGCCTTGCTGCTCGCGGTGGACGAAGAGGGTGCAAAGGTCGACCGCGGCCTCGCGCTGGCCCATGTTGAGCAATTGCTCTCCACACTACCTCTGGGACTGGCTCTTGTTGATCGCGATGGCCGGTTCCTGTTTGCCAACGAAGCATTTGCACGCGTGCTGGATGTAGAACCGACCAAATTGCCCCCTTATCCGGGCGATCTGGTCATTTCCGAAGACAAAGGCGCGGTTCTGGATAGCATTCGCCGCTATGGTAGTGGCTCCATGACGTCAGGGGACATCGTCATTCGGTTGAAAGAGCGACCCGACGAAGTCATTGCGCTTTCCATCGCTGGCGTGCGTGGGCTTGGCGACGCTGCGGTTCTGCTTGGACTTAAGGATAATAGTGAAGAGATAACGCTGAAGCGGCAGGTCGCCCAACAAACGAAGATGGAATCGATCGGGCAGTTGGCGGGCGGTGTTGCGCATGATTTCAACAACATCCTGACTGCGATTATCGGATATTGCGACCTCATGCTGTTGCGGCATCAGCCCGGCGATGGCGATTATGACGATATTCAGCAGATCAAGAATAACTCAAATCGCGCGGCCAGCCTGACCCGTCAGTTGCTCGCATTCTCCCGTCAGCAGACATTGCGTCCGCAGATATTGCAGTTGGCAAATGTTGTGGCCGATGTATCCAGCTTGCTAAAGCGATTGCTTGGCGAGACTGTCCGGCTTGAGGTGCATCACGGGCGTAATGTCGGCGCTGTGCGCGCTGACCCGGGGCAACTTGAGCAGGTGATCATCAATTTGGGCGTAAATGCGCGCGACGCGATGCCCAAGGGCGGCGTGGTGCACATAAGCACATTGGCGGTGGGGCAGCAGGAAGTCGCTGCAATGGGCAAAGAGTTTTTGCCCATTGGTGACTATGTCAAATTATCCGTAGAAGACAGTGGTGTCGGTATTTCCAAAGAAAATCTGTCCAAGATATTCGAACCATTTTTCACAACCAAGGAACTGGGGAAGGGGACTGGGCTTGGTCTCTCCACCGTCTACGGCATTGTTAAGCAATCGGGCGGGTTCATTTTTGCCGAGTCAAAAGTCGGTAAAGGAACGCGCTTCGACATCTTCTTACCCGTGCATCGCGGGGAAGCAACTGTTGCCGGGATGGGCAAAAAGGAATTTTACAAGCCCAAGGATTTGTGGGGCAACGGGCGGGTCTTGATTGTTGAAGACGAAGACATGGTGCGTGCAGTCGCAGAGCGCGCTTTGGCTCGGCAGGGCTATGTCGTGGAAACCGCAAGCGATGGCGAGCAAGCGCTTGAGCTTTTTGCAGAAGGCAAGCGATATGACCTCATCGTCTCGGACGTGGTCATGCCCAATATGGATGGCCCGACAATGGCACGCAATTTGCGTGACACATATGGGGACATCCGCCTGTTGTTCATGTCCGGTTACGCAGAGGAGCAGTTGCGCGAGACGATCAGCCTCGACAATGTGTCGTTCCTTGCTAAGCCATTTTCAGTTCAGCAAATTGCGGAAGCGGTCCACGACGCGCTCGTGAAGGCTAATTAGTTTAGGTATTGAAAATAAACGTATAAATAATTTTGTTCCGCTCTTGTTCTTTTGGAACAGAAGGTGTACATAATGGTTATTCCGGATGATAATCTGGAACAGGCATGACGCTAAAGGAGTGGAAAAATGGCAGCAAGTCTTAAAATGGTCGATGGGAATCAGGCAAACGGTATGAAAAGTTCGGAACGTGAAAAGGCGTTAGAAGCGGCGCTCGCGCAGATTGATCGCGCTTTTGGTAAAGGCTCGGCGATGAAGCTGGGTAGTCGTGAGGCTATTGCTATTGATGCAGTGTCCACAGGCTCGCTTGGTCTGGATATTGCGCTCGGCATTGGCGGTCTGCCTAAGGGGCGGGTCATTGAAATTTATGGACCAGAAAGCTCGGGTAAGACCACGCTGACCCTGCATGCAATTGCAGAGGCGCAGAAGGCAGGCGGTACGGCGGCATTTATCGATGCAGAGCATGCGCTGGATCCGGGCTATGCGAAGAAATTGGGTGTCGATATTGATAACCTCATCGTGTCGCAGCCCGACACGGGTGAGCAAGCACTCGAAATTGCAGATACGCTGGTGCGTTCTAACGCAGTCGACATTTTGGTTATCGACTCGGTTGCTGCACTTGTGCCGCGCGCCGAAATCGAAGGCGAAATGGGCGACAGCCATGTCGGCTTGCAAGCCCGTTTGATGAGCCAGGCGCTTCGCAAAATTACAGGTTCGATCAGCCGGTCGAACTGCATGGTGATTTTCATCAACCAGATCCGTATGAAAATCGGTGTGATGTATGGTTCACCCGAAACGACCACGGGCGGTAATGCGTTGAAATTTTATGCCTCGGTTCGTTTGGATATTCGCCGCACGGGTCAGATTAAGTCTGGTGAAGATATTGTGGGCAACACAACCCGCGTGAAGGTTGTGAAAAACAAGGTAGCTCCACCGTTCAAGCAGGTCGAGTTCGACATCATGTATGGCGAAGGTATTTCCAAGACCGGTGAACTTTTGGATCTGGGCGTGAAGGCTGGAATTGTCGAAAAGTCCGGCAGCTGGTTCAGCTATGACTCGATCCGTATTGGACAGGGTCGTGAGAATTCAAAAACCTATCTTACGGAAAACCCTGAAGTCGCGGCACGGTTGGAAGCCGCCATTCGGGGCAAGACCGAAGAAGTCGCTGAAGTCCTGATGACAGGGCCTGACGCGGAAGACGACGTTTAAGAAATATAGGAACAAGCGCGGCCTTGCCTGAGGCCGCTGCTTTCGACCCGTCCTGGTCCACCCCGGGGCGGGTCACTTTGTTTGCCACCCACATATGAAGAGCCGCGCGCGAGGACCGCTGACTTCTTGACAGGCAGGGTGGCTAGGGCACAACTGCATCCATGACGTTGCAGATTCACCTGATTGGCTTGCCCACAGATCAAAACAGTTCTTTCGAACGTGGCGCAGCGGCAGCACCGGCCGCAATTCGCCATGCGATATTTAGCGATCGCGGTAACCTATCGACCGAGTGCGGCCTTGAAATAGGAACCGACATCGCGCTGATCGATCGCGGCGATGTACCGCTTTTGGACGTTGATACCGCGGCGGATGACGCGCTCATCATAAAGGCTGTGGCTGACGCGATGGATGCGGGCGCTGTTCCTCTGCTGCTGGGCGGCGATCATTCGGTAACATATCCGGTGGTGGCGACTCTGGCCGCGCGTCATGGTCCGCTCAACATTTTGCATTTCGATGCGCACCCCGACATTTATGCCGATTTTGAAGGCAATCCGCGCAGCCATGCATCGCCATTTGCCCGCATATTGGAAGCCGGCCATGCAAAGCGCATTGTTCAAGTCGGCATCCGGACGCTGAACCGGCACTGCCGCGAACAGGCGGAGCGTTATGGCGTTGAAATACTCCCGATGCTGAATTTCTCGCCGGAGCATGTTCCCGTTCTTGAAGGGCCGCTCTACATCAGCTTTGATCTCGATGGCCTTGATCCGTCGGAGGCGCCGGGTGTGGCACATCCGGAGCCGGGTGGCCTAACGGTGCGCGAAGTGCGTTCGATACTTGCCAGACAAAATGCGGCGATTGTCGGCGCGGATGTCGTGGAACTTAATCCCCAACGCGACCTGAACGATGTTACGGCAATCGTCGGGGCAAAGCTGGTTCGGGAAATCGCCGCGCGTATCTATCAAAATCATTCAGGAGAATAACCATGACCATCACAGTGCACCATTTGAACAATTCGCGGTCGCAACGGATTTTGTGGCTCTTGGAAGAATTGAACGTGCCGTATGAAATTGTGCACCACCAACGCGATGCCGTGACCAATCTTGCGCCCGAGGCGCTTTTGAAAATACATCCTTTGGGTAAGTCCCCGATGATAGAAGACGCCGGCAATGTCGTTTTTGAATCAGGGGCCATCGTCGAATATCTGTGTGAACGTCATAACGGCGCACATCTTGTTCCGGCACGCGGGACAGATCAACATATCCGTTACCTTGAGTGGCTGCATTTTGCCGAAGGTTCGGCGATGACACCGATTTTGCTCAACCTGTACACGGCCCGTCTGGGCGAAGCCGCCGCGCCGCTGCACCCGCGCATTCATGAGCAATTGGAAAGCCATTTCCAGTTCATGGAGGACGGATTGAAAGCCAGCGGATGGTTTGTGGGCGATACGCTAAGCGGCGCCGACATCATGTTGAGCTTTCCTGCGGAGGCTGCGGTCAAAATGGGCCGTGCCGCCAACCGCCCGAACCTCACCAAATTTGTGGAAACAATTCACGCGCGGCCTGCATTTCAGCGCGCGCTCGAAAAGGGCGGGCCTTATGCTTATGCCTGATGGAGCGGCAAAGTGCATAACCGGCTTGCAGGGCGGCGAGTCGTTCCCTAAGTCGCTTTCGTTATGACATCGACCAATGATATTCGCCGCGGGTTCCTTGATTATTTCGGTGCTGCTCAGCACGACATAGTCTCGTCCGCGCCACTCGTGCCGTACAATGACCCGACATTGATGTTCGTCAATGCCGGCATGGTGCCGTTTAAAAACGTATTTACGGGCCTTGAAAGCCGCGAAATACCGCGTGCAGCCTCAAGCCAGAAATGTGTGCGGGCGGGCGGCAAGCATAATGATTTGGACAATGTTGGCTACACGGCGCGCCACCACACATTCTTTGAAATGCTCGGGAACTTCTCGTTCGGCGATTATTTCAAAGAGCAAGCGATTACCCATGCGTGGACGTTGCTGACGAAGGAATGGGGCCTTGATCCATCGCGCCTGACGACGACGGTTTATCACACCGATGACGAGGCGTTCGACCTGTGGCGCAAGATTGCGGGACTTCCCGAAGAGCGCATCATCCGTATCGCGACCAACGATAATTTCTGGTCGATGGGTGACACGGGGCCATGCGGCCCGTGCAGCGAAATTTTTTATGACCATGGAGACCATATCTTTGGCGGCCCTCCCGGAAGCCCGGATGAAGATGGCGACCGTTTTGTCGAGATCTGGAACCTCGTGTTCATGCAATTCGAGCGGCAGGATGACGGCACCGATGTGCCTTTGCCAAAGCCGTCGATTGATACCGGCATGGGGCTTGAGCGCATCGCTGCGGTCATGCAGGGCGTGCACGACAATTACGACACGGACACGTTCAAGGCGCTGATCAATGCGTCGGAAGAGCTGACCGGTACCAAGGCGCAGGGCGAGCAAATGGCCAGCCACCGCGTGATTGCCGACCATTTGCGCTCGACCAGCTTCCTGTTGGCCGATGGCGTCATGCCGTCGAATGAAGGTCGCGGATATGTTCTGCGCCGTATCATGCGCCGCGCTATGCGCCATGCGCACATCCTTGGCGCGAAAGAGCCGTTGATGCACCGTTTGGTGGGCAGCCTCGCCGCGGAAATGGGCGCGGCTTATCCCGAATTGCTGCGTGCGCAGCCGATGATCGAAGCGACGTTGAAGCAGGAAGAAACCCAGTTCCGCCGTACGTTGGACAAGGGTATCAAGCTGCTGGATGAAGCTACCACGGGTATGCAGCCGGGTGACATCCTTGCCGGCGATACCGCGTTTAAACTGTATGACACATATGGCTTTCCATATGACCTGACCGAAGATGCTTTGCGTGCGCAGGGCTTTGGCATTGATCAGGCCGGTTTCGAAACCGCCATGAACAATCAAAAAGCGATGGCGCGTGCCGCATGGAAAGGTTCCGGCGCAAAGGCATCGGACGACGTCTGGTTCGACATCGCCGAACGCGTTGGTTCGACAGAGTTTACAGGATACGCCGCAAATGAAGGTGAGGGGCAAGTAGTCGCCCTCGTCAATGACGGCGTCGAAGTGCAATCTGCCGTGGCAAACGACAGCGTAACCGTCATCACCAACCAGACGCCATTTTACGGCGAAAGCGGCGGCCAGATGGGCGACGCTGGCGTTATTTCAAGCACCAACATGCGCGGTGAAGTCACTGACACAGCAAAGCCGCTTGGACGTTTGCATGCGCATCAGGTGACGATTGGGACGGGCGAGATCAAGGTCGGCGACTTTGTCACCCTGAAGATCGATACAACCCGCCGTGACTCCCTGCGCGCCAACCATAGCGCAACCCATTTGCTGCACGCATCCTTGCGTGAAAGACTGGGCAGCCATGTCACGCAAAAGGGAAGCCTTGTTGCCCCGGATCGTCTGCGGTTCGACTTTTCGCATAATCAGGCGGTGACGGCTGATGAAATTGCGATGATTGAAGCCGATGTGAACGCACAAATTCGCGGTAATCAGGCCGTAACCACGCGTTTGATGACCCCCGATGACGCGGTGGCCGCCGGTGCGCTTGCCTTGTTTGGCGAGAAATATGGCGAGGAAGTCCGCGTGCTGACGATGGGCAAGACCGAAGACACGCATTATTCCCTCGAACTGTGCGGTGGCACGCATGTCAACGCATTGGGTGACATTGCCTTGTTCACGATCATTTCTGAAGGCGCCGTCGCAAGCGGCATCCGCCGGATTGAGGCCTTGACCGGAGAGGCCGCACGCCTGTGGCTTGTTGGCCGCGAAACACAGTTGAAGAATGTCGCTGCGATGCTGAAAACCGCGCCTGATGAAGTCGGCGCGCGTATCGAAACATTGATGAACGACCGCAAGCGGATGGAGAAAGAACTCTCCGAAGCCAAAACCGCGCTCGCATTGTCCGGTGGCAGTGGTCCCAAGGCTGAAGCCGAAACAATCGGCGACGTGACATTCATGGGCCAAGTTATCAACGGTATCGAGCCAAAGGCCCTGCGCGGTTTGGCCGATGACCAGATGAAAGCCATTGGCAGCGGCATCGTCGCCATTATCGCGGCGAACGAGAACAGCAACACCGTCGTTGTTGCGGTTTCACCCGCACTGCACGCCACGCTGACCGCTCCAGACCTTGTTCGCGCCGCGACCGAGGCGATGGGTGCGCAAGGTGGCGGCGGACGTCCCGACATGGCGCAAGGTGGCGGCCCAGCTGGTGCTGAGCTGGCGCAGGCGGCATTGGATGCCATCAGAGCAAAGATTGCGGGTTAAGAGGTAAGCTTGAGCTTGGGGGCCTCGTCGAGGCCGCCGGCTTCTTTGATCTGCCGCCGGAATTCGTCACGCTTTTCGTGGATCGATGCGATCACGGGGCCCATGGCCACGCCGAGGTCGACAAGCACCGCTTCCGATAGCTGTAACGAGCTTTCCAGCGTTTCTGGAACGGCATCGGTTGCCCCGGCCTGATATAGTCGCGCGGCATGGTCTGCGTCACGCGCGCGCGCGACGATGGTTATATCCGGCAACCACTGGCGGACGCGCTTAACGATATGTTCGGCCAGCACCGGTTGATCCATGGTCAGGATAAGCGCCTTTGCGTGGCCAAGGCTTAGCTTGTCCAAAGTTTCGGGCCGTGAGATGTCGCCAAAGATAACTTTATAGCCACCACGCCGCGCCTCCGTGACTGCATCCATATTGGATTCTACCGCGACATAAGGCTGCCCATGCGTCGTGAGCATGTCGGCCACCAAATGACCGACTCGGCCAAAGCCAATAACAACCGTCCGCGGTTCCTGCGTCGGGTCTTGTTCATGCACTTCGTCATCGGTCTCGCGCAGTTCAATTCGGCGCGCCATGTCGTGGCCGATGCGCGCCAATATTGGTGTAATGGTTAAACCAATTGCCGTTGCGACTTGCCAGAAATTGATGGTCTCGGCGTCAATGATCTGCGCCGCGCCGGCTGCACCCAGCACAATGAGCGTGGTTTCGGATGGGCTTCCCATCAGCACGCCTGTCTCGGTCGCGGTCCCTGTGCGTGCACCGTTCAATTTCAGTAGGCCTGCGGTAACCGCCGCCTTTATCAGAACGACGCTGGCAACCGCGCCAACCAGCGCCGCCCAATTGGCCGCGACGAAGCGTAAATCAACCTGCATGCCGATGCTGATCAGAAACACACCCAGCGCCAGCCCCTTGAACGGCGCGGTCATGACTTCGACTTCGGTATGATAGTCCGTCTCGGCAATTAACAAGCCAGCGATCATTGCGCCAACGATGGGCGAAAGGCCAACCGCACCCGTCGCGAGGCTTGCCACGATCACCACCAGCAAGCTGACCGATACAAATAGCTCAGGGCTTTTGGTACGCGCGGCTTGTCCGAACAGGCGGGGCAGGGCGAAACGGCCAAGCACAAGCATGCCGACGATCACCAATGTGCCCTGCCAAAGCACAGTGAGAATGCCCTCCCACGAATCCGAACCCGCTTGTGGTGCCAGCGCGCCCAGGACGAAGATGATCGGGACGATGGCAAGATCTTCGAAAAGCAACATCGCTAGCGCCGATTTGCCAACGGCAGAATGCGTGCCCGATATCGGCAGCACAAGCGCAGTCGATGAAAGCGCCAGCGCAATGCCGATCCCAATCGCAGCCGTCAGGTTATAGCCAAATAGCAAAAGCCCCGCGGCAATGATGAGCCCCGCGACGAACAATTGCGCTGCGCCCACGCCAAAAACCAACCGCCGCATCTTCCACAATCGCCGAAAGGACAGTTCGAGGCCAATCGAGAACAGCAAAAGGATAATACCATATTCGCCAATCGGCCGAATGGCCTCTGGATTGGTAATGGTAACCCATTCAAGCAATGGATAGCGTTCCACCAAGGTGCCAAGGCCCATTGGCCCGACAAGTATCCCCACCAAGATGAAACCGATAATGGGTGTGATGCGAAAGCGGGCGAACGCCGGGATGACGATGCCCGCTGCGCCCAGAATGACGAGCAGATCGCTGATGCTTTCGCCGTGTAGTTCGCCTGCCATGTGCACCTTGTACGCCAATGCAGCATGAAAAGGGAAGGACAGGACAATAAAAAAGCGCGGAGGTCGCCCCCCGCGCTTTGTTGTACTTATGCGCTTGCTTTTACTGCCAGCTGCCCATTTTGATTTCGAGGTTGGCGCGAACCTGTTCAAAGAACTGCTCGGTCGTCATCCATGCCTGGTCTGGACCAATGAGGATCGCGAGATCCTTTGTCATATGGCCGTCTTCAACCGTCTGGATGCACACTTCTTCAAGCGTTTCGGCAAAGCGGGTCACTTCAGGCGTTTCGTCAAACTTGCCACGGAATTTCAGACCGCCGGTCCATGCAAAGATCGACGCAATCGGGTTGGTCGATGTTGCCTTGCCCTGCTGATGCTGGCGGAAATGGCGCGTTACGGTACCATGTGCGGCTTCGGCCTCAACGGTCTTGCCATCTGGTGTCATCAGAATCGACGTCATCAATCCAAGCGAACCAAATCCTTGTGCGACTTGGTCAGACTGGACATCGCCATCATAGTTTTTGCACGCCCAGATGAACTTGCCCGACCACTTAAGCGCAGACGCGACCATGTCATCGATCAAGCGATGCTCGTACACAATGCCGAGCTCTTTGAACTTTTCGGCAAATTCGGCTTCGTACACTTCTTGGAACAGGTCCTTAAAGCGGCCATCATAATATTTCAGGATGGTGTTCTTGGTCGACAGATACACGGGCCATTCGCGGGTCACGCCATAGTTCAGCGAAGCGCGGGCAAAATCACGAATCGAATCGTCGAGATTGTACATCGCAAGGGCAACGCCCGGTGACGGATAACGGAACACTTCTTCGTCAATTTTTTGGCCATCGTCGCCGTCCCAAACGAGACGCAATGTGCCTGGGCCAGGAACGAGGAAATCGGTCGCGCGATACTGGTCACCAAATGCATGGCGGCCGATCACGATTGGGTCCGTCCAGCCCGGAATAAGGCGTGGGACATTTTCGATGACGATGGGTTCACGGAAAACAACGCCGCCCAAGATATTGCGGATGGTGCCGTTTGGCGACTTCCACATTTTCTGCAGGCCGAACTCTTCCACGCGCGCTTCATCGGGTGTGATGGTCGCGCATTTTACGCCGACGCCGAATTCACGGATTGCGTTGGCGGAATCAACTGTGACCTTGTCGTTGGTCTTGTCGCGATATTCCATGCCAAGGTCGTAATATTTCAGGTCAATATCGAGATATGGCAGGATGAGACGTTCCCTGATCCATTCCCAGATGATGCGAGTCATTTCGTCGCCATCGAGTTCTACAACCGGATTTTTGACCTTAATTTTTGCCATGTCAGAAAGCACTTTCCATTGGGGAGACTTGATATTGAACGGTGCCATAGCAAAGTCTGCCATATGTTCAACTGGCTACCGTAATTGTCGGAAATTGCCGGAAACGGCATCAAAGGTTGTCATATGCACCGTCATCCCCTAGCTAAAGTCTATGAGTAGACAAGAACTGACAAACCGGGGCACGGGGGTCGCGAAATGGTCGTTTCCACCTGTTCACCCTGAAGGCCGTAAATTCGGCCTGATCGCAGCTGGTATCACCCTGTTTTTTGCATTTATGGCATGGGAAACGCTCGCATGGCCCATGGGCGCAGTGACCATATGGACACTCGCTTTCTTTCGCGATCCAGTCCGTGCAACCCCTATCGACGACCGCTTTGTGGTTTCGCCAGCAGATGGCCTTGTCACCTTGATTGAACAAGTCCTGCCGCCGGCAGAATTGCGCGGGCCAGACGGTCTGGGCGATCAGCCGATGACCAGGGTTTCTATCTTCATGAGCGTTTTTGACGTTCATATTAACCGGACGCCTATCCGCGGCACGATCAAACGCGTTGTGTACATTGCAGGTAAGTTTTTGAACGCTGACTTGGATAAAGCGAGCGAAGAAAACGAACGCCAGCACTTCCTCGTGGAACGCAGCGACGGCGTGCGTATCGGCTTTACGCAAATTGCTGGCCTTGTCGCCCGCCGTATTGTTGCGTTTGTGAAAGAAGGCGACAGCGTTGCCAACGGCCAACGTATTGGCCTTATCCGCTTTGGCAGCCGCGTGGATGTATATTTGCCGCATGGAACATCGTCGCGCGTCATTAAGGGGCAGCGTTGCGTTGCTGGCGAAACGGTTATTGCGGACTTGGGTGTTGACCAAGATTTGATTGCCGTCGCACACTAATGAACGATTTTCCCTCACGCCCCGGTATTCCTTTGCGGGCGCTCGCACCAAATGCGATCACCGCTCTTGCGTTGTGCACTGGCCTCTCGGGGGCATGGTTTGCAATGCAGGGCCGTTGGGAAAATGCTGTCGCCGCGATGGTTATTGCAGGTGTGCTTGATGTCATGGATGGCCGCATCGCCCGGATGTTGAAAGGCGAAAGCCGTTTTGGCGCGGAGCTGGATTCGCTGTCCGATGTGATTGCTTTCGGCGCAACTCCGGCGCTTGTCATGTATATGTGGGTGCTGCAGGATATGCCGCGCTTCGGCTGGACCATCTCTGTATTCTTCGTATTGTGTGCTGCGTTGCGGCTTGCGCGTTTTAATGCGCGCATTGATACCGAAGACCAGCCGCATAAATTGGCGGGATTTAACACTGGCGTCCCATCGCCGCCGGGTGCGGCGCTGGCCTTGCTGCCGATGATGATTTGGTTCGAAACCGGTGCAGAATGGGTACGCGACTATCGCTTTCTTGGGCCGTGGTTGCTTGTCTGCGCCGTGTTGATGGTTTCCAACGTCGCCACCTACAGCTGGTCGTCGATCAAGGTTCGTCGCAGCCTGCGCTTTATGGCACTCGCCACTGTTGGTTTGTTTACCGCGACCTTGGTTGCTGCCCCTTGGGTTGCGATGATCGGGGCGACAATAGTTTATGCAGGGCTGCTACCGTTTAGCGCCATGAGCTATGCGCGCGTAAAAAAGGCACGGCGGGCGCAAACCGAAGCCGCTTGACCTAAGCCTGCCATAGGCTATGTTCCGCATTCGTTCTATATTTGGAGTGCTGTGTTGGAGCCGTTAGTCGTCATCGTCATTGTTGTGCTTACTTTGCTGGTCGGGCTTGTCCTCGGCTGGTTTGCAGGCGGGCGTGAAAGCCGGGCAGGGCAGGAAACCACCGTGCAACTGCGTTCCATGCTCGATCAGGTCGTGGTGGAGCGTGACAGCGCAAAGGACCGATTGGCGCGCTTGGAAACCAGCCTAGAAGAGCGTGAACGCGGGTTTGACGAACAAATAGCCGTGCTCGGTCAGGCAAAAGAAACCTTGTCGGCGCAGTTTGGCGAGATTGGCCAAAAACTGTTGGGCGAGGCGCAAGCGGCCTTTCTTCAACGCGCCGATGAACGCTTTCATCAGGCCGGTGAAAAGAATGAAGAACGATTGAAGCAGCTTTTGGGACCAGTGGGTGACAAGCTGAAAGCTTATGAAGAGCAAGTCGGCAAAATCGAGAAAGACCGCACGGAAGCTTATGGCGATCTGAAGGGGTTGATTGGCGAAATGCGGCTTGGGCAGGAGCGCGTTTCCAACGTTGCCTCTGGCCTAATGAACTCATTGCGCAATGCGCCGAAAGCGCGGGGCCGCTGGGGCGAGCAGCAGTTGAAGAATGTATTGGAAAGCTGCGGCTTATCGGAACATGTCGATTTTGATCTGGAAACCAGCATTGATGCAGGTGATGGCCTTCGCCTGCGGCCCGACGCGATCATTCACGTGCCGGGCGGACGGACGTTGGTTATCGATGCCAAGGTGTCTTTGAACGATTACCAAGACGCATTTGCCTCCGTGGATGACGACGTCCGCGCCGTCGCCATGACGCGGCACACACAGTCCATGAAAAACCACATCGATGGCTTGTCGCGCAAAGCCTATTGGGACCAGTTTGAGGACGCGCCCGATTATGTGATTATGTTTGTCCCGGGCGAACATTTTCTGGCGGCTGCGCTCGAGCATGAACCGCAATTGTGGGACTTCGCCTTTGATAAGAAGGTGTTGTTGGCGACGCCGACCAATCTGGTTGCGATTGCGCGCACCGTTGCCAGCGTGTGGCGGCAAGAGGGCCTCGCGCGTGAAGCCAAACAGATTGGTGCGCTTGGCAAGGAAATGTACGACCGCATTGCCGTTGCCGCGCAGCATCTGAAATCGGTGGGCAGCGGGCTGTCCTCGGCGGTGAATAATTATAATAAGTTCGTGGGCAGTTTTGAACGCAATGTCATGTCGACGGGTCGGAAATTTGCGGAGCTCAATGTCGAAACCGGCAAGCGCGAATTGGAAGATATCCCGTCGGTTGAGGCGCTGCCGCGTTATGGTGATGACGAAGGCAACGCGCAAATTGCCGACGGACGCGAAGCGGCGGAGTGATAGCTCCGGCGAATGTCAGTCGCGCGCTGGACGGCGAAACTGGTTCAGCACTTCATACGCCATGACCGCCGTGGCCACCGCCGCGTTTAAGCTGTCTGCCTTGCCATGCATCGGCATTTTGACGAGCAGGTCGCACTGAGCTTCATAATCGTCGGGTAGACCCTGTGCTTCGTTGCCCGTCAGGATGAAGCAAGGGCTACTGTAGTGCGCAGCCTGATAATCCGTATCGGTTTGCAGGCTTGTGCCGACCAGCTGACCATCGCCCGCGCGCAACCACGTGATAAACTCGTCCCATCGGCACTGAACGATCTTTTGCGTGAAAACCGCGCCCATGCTCGCGCGGACGGCCTCAACGGAAAACGGGTCGGTGCAGTCATCAATGAGGATAAGCCCGCCGGCGCCGACAGCGTCACCGGTCCGCAACATTGTTCCCAAATTGCCCGGGTCACGCATCGCTTGCGCCACGAGCCAGATTGGCGCGGTCGCGCGCTCTATATCGGCAAGCGCGGTGCCATGGTCACGATAGACACCGACGACCGCCTGCGCGTTATCTTTACCGGACAATTTTGCCATGATTTCGGCGCTGGTTTCAATCACGTCCCCGCCGTTGCGCAGAACCTCGTCCTCAAGCGCGATTTCCAGCGCGTGTACGGGCCGATCTTTGACCCGGAACAGCATTTCGGGGAGAAAACCAGCTTCGCGGGCTTCCGTCATAATGCGGAGGCCTTCGGCAAGAAACAGCCCGGCGCGTTTCCGCAATTTCTTTTCCCGCAGTCCGCGGATTTCCTTCAGAAGGGGATTGGAAAATCCGGTAATCTCACGGCGCATCAGTCTTCGCCAAAGCCGTCGACAACCAGCCCGATGAGCTTTTCAATCGCGGGCTCTGCCTGTTCGCCTTCGACGTGAATGGTAATTTCACTGCCCTTTGCCGCGCCGAGCATCATTAGACCCATGATGGACGTGCCCGTGACGATCTGACCGTCTTTTTCAACTTCAACCTTAATGCCCTCGGGCAACCGGCTTACAAAGGTGACAAATTTTGCACTGGCGCGGGCATGCAGCCCCTTCACATTCACGATTGTTGCAGACCGGCTAAGGCGGGTCATTTCGATGCCTCAAGCACTTCGGACGCCACGCTGATATACTTCCGTCCCGCTTCACGCGCAGCGGCGACAGCCTCTTTCACATCCAGGTTTTTGCGGGCGCTGTCGAGGCGGATCAGCATCGGCAGGTTTACGCCAGCGATCACTTCGACCCGGCCGCTTTCCAGCAGCGATATGGCCAGATTGGAGGGCGTTCCGCCAAAAAGATCGGAGAGGATTATCGCGCCTTTGCCTGAATCAACCTGCTTAATGGCCGCGGCTATTTCATTGCGGCGGGCCTCCATGTCATCATGCGGACCAATGCAAATGGTGGCGATGTCTTTTTGGGGGCCAACAACATGCTCGAGCGCGACGAGAAACTCGGCGGCAAGCTTGCCATGTGTGACTAAAATCAAACCGATCATGTGATGTCGTTACCCTGTGGTGCGCTATTCTTATTTGCGCCGTTAGCAGGCTCTTCAATTGCGTCAATCGGTCTTGAGGTCAGGTTGCGATGGTTCACCGTTGGCGCAAAGCCATCTTCACGTAACCAACGCCCAAATTGTTCAGCCACATGGACAGACCTATGGCGTCCACCGGTGCAGCCAAAGGCTATGTTTACATAAGCCTTACCTTGCGCGTCATAGAGCGGCAAAAGATAGCGCAGCAGGTCGCGTATTTTTTCCATCGCCGCGGCATAGGCCGGGTCAGCTTCGACATAATGCGATACACCTTCATCCAACCCCGTAAGCGGCCGAAGTATATTGTCCCAATGCGGATTGCGCAGGAAGCGCAGGTCAAAAACCAGATCGGCATTGTGCGGAATGCCGCGTGAATAGCCAAAGCTTGTTATGGTAATGACCGAATGTGGCGATGCTTCGTTGTTGAACTGCTCGCGGATCGCTTGTTGCAGGTCATATGCGGACAGCTTGCTGGTATCGATGACCGTTTCCGCCCAGCGACGAAATGGCTCCATCAACGTGCGTTCAATCGCGATGCCATCCATGGCAGGGCGGTCAGGTGCCGCGGGGTGACGGCGACGCGTCTCTGCATAACGGCGTTCAATTTCAACGCCTGCGCAGTCAAGAAACAGCGTCCTGATGGTCAGGTTGGGCTGGGTCTGCAGCTGTTTGATCTGTTGAATAAGCGTTTCGGCGTCAAAACCGCGAGTCCGGCTGTCAAAGCCAAGGGCTATCGGGATATCTGGGCTCGCCTGACGACCGGTAACGGGTATTTCAAGTAACTGGCCGGCAAGGCGGATCGGAAAATTGTCGACCGCCTCCCAACCTAAATCTTCAAGCGCCTTGAGAACGGTGGTTTTGCCTGCGCCAGAAACGCCCGTCACAATCAATATTGTTTGCGGGATAGCGGCTGTTTTGGCGTTCACGATGGCAAGCTTTCATTTACAACATTAGCGGACACAAATTCGGGCCGGACGCCACGGTCGAGAACTGCCCGCAAAGCATATTCGACCTTGATCGCGCTGCTTTGTTCAAATGGATTTAGCTTGGACACGGGAACGACGTAATCACGAATGAAGGTGCGCGCAATGTCTTCAGGTAATCTGTCTGGTGCATCTACGAACTCTATTACGAGGCGAAGCGGCGCAGACGCTATGAAATCGACATTAGCGATGCCCACGCCGCGCACCTCAATCTTTCCGGCGATATTGGGGGCGACAGTGAGTATTGGGGCGTTGTCACGCGTTTCCAGAAAGACGACATCATCGCTAATCAAAATTGCGCCGCGATCAATCAGCCGGAGCGCGAGATCGGATTTGCCACTACCCGATTCGCCCATAATCAGCACAGCATGGCCACCGATCGATATCGCGGTGCCATGGATCATCTGTGGCATTAGCGGGTCGCCACCGCTGCGCAGGGAAGGGCGATTTCAAAACAAGCCCCGCCTTTACCATCCACGCGGTCGCGCACATTGATGCGGCCATGATGCCCCTCAACAATGGTGCGCGCAATGGCCAGCCCCAGCCCGCTATGTTTGCCGAAATTCTCCGTTGGCGGGCGCTCACTGTGGAACCGGCGGAAGATGGCTTCTCGTTCCTGCGGTGGAACGCCGGGGCCTTCATCGCTGATGCGAATAATCACTTCTTCGTCGGCCAGCGTAGCCGATATTTCAACGACTGCGCCCGGTGGTGAAAAGGACACAGCGTTGTCGATGAGATTGGTAAGCATGCGTTCGAGGCGGACATCTTCACCCATGACCGTGGCGATTGTCCGCCGTGGCCGTGCGAAGGCGATGTTTACATCCTTGTCACTGCCACGGTCTTCGCGCGCCTGCAGCAATTGTTCAATCATATCGCCCAAGTCGATGGGTTCGAACTTTGCTTTGGCCAGTTGCGAATCCACGCGGCTTGCGTCTGAAATATCGCTGATCAAACGGTCCATCCGTTGAACATCGGCTTTTGCGACATCCATAAGCTGTTTGCGCAGGGCAGGGTCTTGAATGCGCTCTGCACCGTCCAGTGCCGACCGCAAGGAAGCCAGCGGGTTTTTAATCTCATGCGCGACATCCGCCGCAAATGCTTCGGTCGCGTCAATGCGTTGCCGAAGGGCAATGCTCATGTCGGACAGTGCGCGTGCAAGCATGCCGATTTCATCACGGCGCGAGGGCAGGCGCGGAACGGTGACTTCCTGCGCGCGGCCAAGCCGCACTTTCACCGCCGCGCGCGACAGATGCCGAAGCGGACGCACGATGGTTCGCGCGAGAAATATTGAGAGCATTATGCCAATGCCAAGCGCTATGATAAAAAACATCCCGACATTGAACCGCTCAGCCCGGACAAACAGGCGAATATCGCGTTCATTGGATGTGGTCAGAACGGCAAAGCGGGCATCGCGCGACCGCGAACCGGCGCTGATAACATGTGTGAGGTCCGGGGCGAAAGCGACCGTCGACGCTGCATCCGCGGGTTTAGGCTTTAGGACATGTTGCCAAGCATCGGCCGTATCGACGCGCGGTTCCGCAAATGGTTGCAAAACGGCCGCACCCACAAGGAAGTCGAACATCTTATCAATGCCGCGCGCGATGACTTTTGGTATCGGTTCCTTGTCAGGATCGCGGAAGACATATGTCGGCGGACGGCCGGCAAAACTATCAAGGATCTTTTCGCCATTTTGCGCATAGACCCGTATCCGCGATTCATGCTCTTGGCCAAATTCGTAGATGTAGGCGGCGCGCTTTTCGGGCGCGACTAAAGACAGGCTTTCGGCAAGGAATGTCGCTTGAAGCCGCGCAGCATCTTCGCGTTCGGCAATCAGGCGCACGCGGTAGCTGTCGAGGAAAAACAGCCCTGCGCCCAGCAACGCCAAGACAAAAAGATTTACAGCAAGGATGCGGGCGGTGAGCGAAAGCCCCCGGCTCCATCCCAGCTGAAGATCAGCGGGCTCAGCTGTCTGCAAAGCGATATCCTGCACCGTAAAGCGTATCTATGGCCGCAAACTCGGCATCGACTTCACGAAACTTGCGCCGCAGCCGCTTGATGTGGCTGTCGATAGTGCGGTCGTCGACATACACATCATCCTGATATGCGGCGTCCATGAGCTGATCACGTGTGCGCACAACGCCCGGCCGATTGGCGAGCGCTTCCAATATCATAAACTCGGTCACCGTAAGTGTAAGTGGCTTTCCATCCCATTTCACATGGTGCCGCGCTGGGTCCATTTGCAGTTTGCCCCGCACCATTGGTTCAAGCTCAGGCTCAGCGTCGCCGCTGCTGACGCCGCGATCATAAGTCGCACGACGCAATATGGCCTTTACGCGCGCCACCAACAGACGCTGGGAAAAAGGCTTGGTGATATAATCGTCGGCACCCATGGCAAGGCCAAGTGCTTCATCCAGCTCTTCATCTTTCGACGTCAGAAAGATAACCGGCATATCGCTTTTTTCGCGCAACCGCCGGAGCAATTCGAGGCCATCCATGCGCGGCATTTTAATATCGAAAATGCCAAGATCAGCGGGATTTTCGAGCATGGCCTTCAACGCGGTTTCGCCGTCCGAATAAATCCGGGTGACATAGCCCTCCGCCTGCATAGCGATGGACACAGACGTCAGGATGTTTCGGTCGTCGTCGACCAAGGCGATTGTTGCACTCATTGGACGACTATAGGGGGGCAATGGCTTAGGTTCAATCACTTGCTCTCTCCGGGCTGGCCGTTGATCGTGCCGGTCGATGTTGCGACAATTTGTGAACCCGATTTGACCTTGCTGGCTCCATCGTATACCGGCTCCAGCTTCACAGTGCATACGTATGCCCTAGATTCGCAACTTTCGCCGGAGTAGCCAATGTCGACACCTTTAAATATCTCGCTTTCGCAACAAGGTTTTGACACAAAGGCGGCGTTGCATTGCAATCTCGGCACAGCGCCGTTGGTCGAAGCCGCGCTGGCGAATGATGAAGGCATCTTGGCGAAAAACGGCCCGCTCGTGGTAAAAACGGGTGCGCACACGGGGCGCTCTGCCAAAGACAAGTTTATCGTGCGCGACGCCGAAACCGAAAACAGCATTTGGTGGGGTAAAACCAATGTCCCGATGGACCCTGCGCATTTTGCTGCGCTGAAAGAAGATTTCATTGCCGCGCTTGGTGGCAAGGACAAATTGTATGTCGCTGACCTGTTCGGTGGTTCGCAGCCAGAGCACCGCGTCAACGTGCGCGTGATCAACGAATTGGCATGGCACAATCTGTTCATCCGCACCTTGCTGGTGCGCCCGACACAGGAAGAGCTGTCCAGCTTTGTGCCGGAATATACAATTATCGACTTGCCAAGCTTCCGCGCGGATCCGGCGCGTCATGGCTGCCGCAGCGAGACAGTCATTGCCGTCAACTTCACCGAAAAGCTTATTCTTATCGGTGGCACTGCCTATGCCGGTGAAATGAAGAAGTCGGTTTTCGGCATCCTCAATTATCTGTTGCCGGTGAAGGGTGTGATGCCCATGCATTGCTCGGCCAATATCGGCCCGGACGGCGACACTGCCGTATTCTTTGGTCTGTCAGGCACCGGCAAGACGACCTTGTCTGCAGATGCGAGCCGCACACTGATTGGCGACGATGAACATGGCTGGTCGGACACTGCGGTGTTTAACTTTGAAGGCGGTTGCTACGCAAAAATGATTCGCCTCTCGGAAGAAGCCGAGCCGGAAATTTTTGCGACGACAAAGCGCTTCGGAACGGTGCTTGAAAATGTCGTTATCGACCCAGCAACACGCGAGCTGGATTTCGACGACAATAGCCTCGCGGAAAACAGCCGTGGTTCATACCCGATTGAGTTCATTCCGAACGCGTCTGAAAAGAATATGGGCCCCGTACCCAAGACGATCATCTTCCTGACCGCCGACGCTTATGGCGTTTTGCCTCCGATCGCGCGCCTGACCCCGGATCAGGCCATGTTCCACTTCCTGTCGGGTTACACGGCGCGTGTCGCTGGCACAGAAATCGGCGTGACTGAACCTGAAGCCACATTCTCCACCTGCTTTGGTGCGCCATTCATGCCGCGTCACCCAAGCATTTATGGCAATTTGTTGAAAGAACGGATCGCCAAGGGTGCGGTACAATGTTGGTTGGTCAACACCGGCTGGACGGGCGGCAAAGCAACGATGCCCGGCATCAGCCGCATGCCGATCAAGGCAACACGGGCCTTGCTCAACGCTGCGCTGGACGGAAGCCTGAACAATGCAGAATTCCGTAAGGATCAGAATTTTGGTTTTGAATTCCCCGTCGCCGTTCCAGGTGTCGACAGCGGCATCCTGGATCCGCGCGAAGCTTGGGCCGACAAGGCGGAATATGATGTGACGGCACGCGGACTTGCTCAGCAGTTCATCGACAACTTCGCGCAATTTGCCGATCATGTTGACGAAGGTGTACGGCAGTCGGCACCAAAGGTCGCTTAACCGGTCCGGACGTTATCGGACAACGCAGGAGGTCCGATTATGTCTGAATATTCTATTCGCTTATTTGAAGATGACGCTGCGATCGTCGCGATCGGCGAAGGGCTGCTCGCGCGCAATTTGCCGCGCGCGGATTGGACGCACGAAGCGCATCTGGCGGCATGTACTTGGCTTGTGCGTGATCGGCCGGATATCGCGATTGAGCGAGAGCTACCTGCAATCATTTCGGCCTATAACGAAGCCGTGGGCGGCGTGAACGACGACACGCAAGGCTATCATGAAACGATTACGCAGGTATATATCGCGGGCGTGAAGGCGCATCTGGCAGAGGTCGGGATGGCGCTGCCGTTGCACGCGGCGGTGAACGCGCTGCTGCTATCCAGCCGAGGACGCCGGGACCTTCCGCTTCAGTTTTATTCGAAGGAGCGGCTGTTTTCCGTGCAGGCGCGGCGGGGCTTTATCGAACCCGACCGTGCGAGCCTTGATCTTATTTAGCGCGCGCTGGACCCAGAAAAGACGGACCGATTGCGTCCTTCGATTAGTCGAGGCCGCCTTCAACCAGCAACACCGCGCCGTCAGCGCCAGTGACGCGCACACGGGATCCTATCGCGGCATCGACGCCGCGGGCGGGCCAGACGCTGTCGCCGACCTTAACGCGGCCATTGCCGTTTGTGATCGCTTCAACCACGGTCACGATTTCACCCGTTAGCCGCGCACCGCGATCGTTCAACTTTGCGTCTTCGGTCTCGATGGGCTTGTCGTGTAGAAATTTCTTACCCGCAAAGACCGTCAACACCGACAATATAGCAAACATCGCGACCTGATAGGCGACGGTGATGGGGAGGAAGTAATCGAGCCCACCGACAATCAACGCGGCAAGGCCAAGCCACATCAGGAAGAAGCCGGGCGCAACCATTTCGGCAACGCCGAGCACCAGCCCCAGCGAGAGCCAGAACCAGTGGGTTGAAATTGTGTCGAGCCATTCTGCCATGTCTTACTCCGTAATCTCGATGTCTAAACTGCAGACCTTACCGTAGCCCTGAGCCGTCAGTGCGCGCGCGATGACGAAAGTCGAAGGGCGCGTGTCGGTGGAGCGCAGCGTCTGTCTTACAGGCGTCCTTCGACGGGCACAATCGCCTTGCGATTGTTGCTCAGGACTTCGGGCTTTGTCTCCGCCCCACAGGCTTCACTTTTCTTTTGTCGCAAGCGCTTCTTTTGCCAATTCACCAATTCCGCCCAGCGTCCCAATTAACTGGGTGGCTTCTACAGGGAACAAAATGGTCTTTGCATTGGGTGATGTTGCGAACTGGCTGATGGCTTCGGTGTATTTCTGCGCGATAAAGTAATTCAGCGCCTGCGTGCCCGATGTTGCGATGGAATCGGAAACCATGACCGTTGCCTTCGCTTCTGCCTCTGCTTCGCGTTCGCGGGCTTCGGCGTCACGGAATGCCGCTTCCTTGCGGCCCTCGGCCTGAAGGATGGCACCTTGCTTTTCACCTTCAGCGCGCAGGATTTCTGCGGCACGCATGCCCTCTGCCTCAAGGATCTGTGCGCGTTTTTCACGCTCGGCTTTCATCTGCCGCGCCATTGCGTTGGAGATATCAGCTGGCGGGCGAATATCTTTCACCTCGACACGCGTGATTTTGACACCCCATGGGCTGGTTGCGTGATCCACCACCGACAGCAGACGGCCATTGATATCGTCGCGTTTCGACAAGGTTTCATCAAGGTCCATGCTACCCATCACGGTGCGCAGGTTGGTTGTCGTGATTTGCATGATGGCGACATAAAGGTCCGAAACTTCATATGCGGCTTTGGCTGCGTCGAGCACTTGAAAGAACACCACGGCGTCAACGCCGACCATGGCGTTGTCCTTGGTGATGATCTCTTGCCCCGGAATGTCGAGAACTTGTTCCATGACGTTTACCTTGCGGCCAACGCGGTCAAAGAACGGGATGATGACAGTCAGGCCGGGTTGCGCGGAATAGGTATAACGCCCGAACCGCTCAATTGTGAAAACAAAGCCTTGCTGCACAACGGTCACGCCCATCATCACAAAAATGATGACGATCAGCGCCAGTAAGCCGAAAAAATATTCCATAGAACGCTCTCCCTTTTAAGAGTGAGCTGTAAACCTGTGGGTTTAACAAATAGTTTCATGAAAAGGATCGAGGGGGTTTACGATTTCATCGCGTTTACGCAGGGAGCATGGGCAGGCCGACAATATGGGAGCGAAAATGGATATCTTGCAGCAACTGAAGTTTACGCGGTCGGCGCTCTATATGCCGGCGTCCAATGCACGGGCGCTGGAAAAAGCGCGGTCATTAGATGCAGATATGCTGATCATCGATTTGGAAGATGCCGTTCCGCACGATTTAAAGGCGGATGCTCGCGCGGCAGCGGTGCAATATTCCGCAGACGGGGTCGCAGGCAAAATAATTGCCATACGGGCCAACGGCGCGGACAGCGTATATCATGCAGACGACATGGCCGCTTTGGCGCAAAGCCGCGCGAACTTCATTGTGGTACCTAAGGTCGAAGGTCCTGACGACATACCCGATATTGGCAAACCCATATTGGCGATGATCGAAACGCCAACGGGATTATATGCCGCGCGCGAGATAGCAGCGCACCCCATGGTTGCAGGATTGATTGCGGGCACAAATGACATTGCCGCGGAAACAGGTATTCGTCCCGGCCCATTGCGCGAAGGGCTGGAACTCGCGCTGCAGACAATCGTGCTCGCGGCATCCGCGTCGGGCAAGCCGCGTTTTGACGGTGTGTGCAACAGGTTGGATGATATGAACGGGTTTGATGCCGAATGCCGCCAAGGCGCAACTTATGGTTTCACGGGCAAAACGCTCATTCACCCCAATCAAGTTGCGATCGCCAATCAGGCCTTTGGCGCCGATGCCGCTGCGGTGGCTGAAGCGGAGGAATTAATTGCGGCGAGCCGAGGGGGCGCACAGCGATTTAAGGGTCGCATGATTGAATCGATGCATGTAGATGAAGCGAAATTAACGATAGAGCGTTCCCGACATACGACGGGTGCCGCCCCTTCGTAGTCCGGAGCGATCATTAATGCGTCTTGCCCATTTTGCAGTGTTTGTCAGCTTTACAGCAATGTCCACGGGTTGGGTGCACGCCAAAGAGGTGAGCGAAGCGGACCTGCGCGCACATATCGAAATTTTGGCGAGCGATGCGTTTGAAGGCCGTAAACCCGGCACTGAGGGCGAGGCAAAAACCGTTCAATATATTGCGCAGCAATGGGCGACATCAGGTTTAAAGCCCGCGGCGACCGACGGCGGTTGGTTTGATGCCGTTCCCTTGATCCAGCGCGGGCAGGGCAGTGCGGAATATGCATTTGCGGCGAAGGGTCGCAAACTGCGCATCGCTTCCCAAGAAATCATCCTGATTGGTAAACAGGTCGATTATGCGCGGACTGATTTGCCGGTCATATTTACCGGTGCAGGCGTAAAGGCCGATGGATCGGTTGCGGCCGATGTGGCGGGGAAAGCCGCCCTTGTGCTGTTTGACGCCGAAAATGTGCCAAACAATATGAAGTCACCTCGCGCGCGGCGCGAAGCGCTGATCGCTGCAGGGGCGGAGGCTGTTATCTTCATCGGCGACGGGCAGGGAAATTGGCCTTCGCTGAGGCGTTTGTTGCTGTCGCGTCCTATCGCACTTGAAAGCCGCGAAAAGCGCGCGCCGTTGGAAGGGGCAATCAGCGCCGAGTTCGCGGTCGCGATGATAACCGCCGCCGGGCAAGATTGGGACAAATTGCGCGCACATGCCAAGGCCAGCGATTATGCGGGCGAGCCGCTTGGCATTGACGCAGATTTCAAAGTCACGACCGACATTTACCGTTTCAACAGCTCCAACGTTGTTGGCAAGATTGCTGGTCGGAAAAAGGGCAGCGGCGCTGTTTTGTTCATGGGGCATTGGGACCATTTGGGCATTTGCGCGCCAGAGGGTGCGCCTGACCGGATTTGTAATGGTGCCGTGGACAATGCCAGCGGAATTGCGGTTCTGAACGAAATCGCGGAAAGCTTGGCGAAGAAAAAGCATGATCGCGATATCTATTTTGTAGCGACAACCGCGGAAGAAAGCGGCCTGCTGGGTGCTTATGCTTTCGCTGAAAAGCCAGCTGTGCCGCTCGATCAGATCGTCATTTCGCTAAACGTTGATACAATCGCCATTGCGCCACGCGGGTCAAAGGTCGCCATCATCGGGCGTGGAACCACTCCGTTGGATGCCACGGTTGAGGCGGTGGCGAAAAAGACGGGTAGGGCGATTGAAAGTTCGACCGATGCAAATGCGTTTATCCAAAGGCAGGACGGCTGGGCACTCGCGCAAAAGGGCGTGCCTGCGCTCATGGTGGGTGGTTCGTTTGCCGATCTTGAGCTGATGCAAAAGTTTCTGGGCAGCGATTATCACGGCCCTGATGATGAGCTTACGGATAAGACGGAGCTTGGCGGCGCGGCGGATGACGCTGACCTGCACATTGCGCTTGGCCGTTACTTTGCGGACGCCAGAAAATATAAATCCAAGAAGGCTGGCGAATAAGGCACTTACTGTTTACATGGGCCGCCACGAATCAAAGCTTAAAGCGGTGGCACAATGAAAGAAATTTCCCTCGGACTTACATTTGACGACGTGCTGTTGCAGCCCGGGGCATCTGACATTTTGCCAAGCCAGGCCGACACCCGCACGCAGCTGACCAAAAGCATATCACTGAACATTCCAGTGCTATCGTCGGCAATGGACACCGTGACCGAAGCGCGCATGGCGATCGTGATGGCGCAGCTGGGCGGCATTGGCGTTCTGCACCGTAACCTAAGCATTGAAGAACAATGCGCTGCGGTGCGTCAGGTTAAGCGTTTTGAAAGCGGCATGGTCGTGAACCCCATCACCATCGCACCCGAAGCGACCTTGGCGGAAGCGCAAGCATTGATGTCGGCGCATTCCATCTCCGGCATCCCGGTTGTTGAGGCGAGCGGTAAGCTGGCTGGCATCTTGACCAATCGTGACGTGCGCTTTGCCGAAAATCCGGCGCAGCCTGTGTCCGAGTTGATGACGCATGAAAATCTGGCGACGGTCGCATCGTCCGTCACGCAGGAAGAAGCGCGGCGTTTGCTGCATCAGCGGCGCATCGAAAAGCTTTTGGTCGTCGATGACGCCTATCATTGCATCGGCTTGATTACCGTAAAGGATATCGAGAAGGCTGTCCTATATCCCAACGCAACAAAGGACGGCACAGGACGCCTGCGCGTCGCTGCGGCGACGACCGTGGGCGAAAAGGGCATGGCCTATACCAAGGCGTTGATTGACGCAGAGTGTGACCTCATCGTAGTCGACACGGCGCATGGCCATAGCGCGATGGTTGCGGCTGCGGTTGCAGAAATTAAGCGTATGGCACCTGAAGTTCAGGTCGTGGCCGGAAATGTCGCGACTGCAGCGGCGACACGTGCGCTGATTGATGCGGGCGCGGATGGTATTAAGGTTGGTATCGGCCCCGGCTCCATTTGCACCACCCGCGTTGTTGCTGGCGTTGGCGTTCCGCAATTGACTGCGGTTATGGAATCAGCGGCCGAAGCGGCAAAGTCGGGCATTCCAATCATCGCCGATGGCGGATTGCGGACGTCGGGCGACTTGGCGAAAGCACTTGCGGCTGGGGCATCGTCGGTGATGGTCGGCTCGTTATTGGCGGGAACCGAGGAAGCGCCGGGCGAAACATTCCTGTATCAGGGCCGTGCCTACAAAAGCTATCGCGGCATGGGCAGCGTTGGCGCGATGGCGCGTGGTTCTGCGGACCGTTATTTTCAGCAGGATATTAAGGACCAACTTAAACTGGTTCCAGAAGGCATTGAAGGGCAAGTGCCTTTCAAAGGCCCCGCACGCGATGTCATTCATCAACTTGTCGGCGGCGTCAAAGCAGCTATGGGTTATACCGGTTCGCGCACGATTGCGGACCTTCAGGAACGCGCGCAGTTTGTGCGCATCACCAATGCCGGATTACGGGAAAGCCATGTACATGACGTTACAATCACGCGGGAAGCTCCAAATTATCCGACGCGTTGAGGCATGAGACCTGCTGCTCGCCTGCAGTCAGCCATTGAATTGGTTGACCAAATCATCCTTTCCGCACGTGATGGCGGCGCTTCTGCTGACCAGCTTGCAAAGCGCTTTTTTGCCGAGCGGCGTTATGCCGGCTCGAAAGACCGCCGTGCTGTCCGCGATTTGGCTTGGGGCGCCATCCGCCGCTTTGGCAAAAGGCCGGTGACAGCGAGGTCTGCCTTTGTGGCAATGGCGGATGCCGATCCGGAACTGGCGGCGTTGTTCGACGGCACCGATTATGGTCCAGCGGCGATTGAACCCGGCGAAGCGCGATCAACGGGTGGCGGATTGCCCAAATGGATCAAGCCTTTGTTCTCCGCCCATGTTGATGACGCCGAGCAGGCAAGCCTGCTTGACCGCGCACCCATGGACTTGCGCGTCAATGCGTTGAAGGCAAGCCGCGCTGAAGTATCGGCAGTGTTTCCCGACGCGGAAGTCCTTCCGCACCTCGAATATGCGCTCCGCCTGCCGGGTGGGACCGCAATTGACAGCCACCCCGCGGTGGAAGACGGTCAGGTGGAAATTCAGGATCTGGGAAGCCAACTGATTGTAGAGGCATGTCAGGCAAAGGGTGCTGGCACTGTGCTTGACCTCTGTGCTGGTGCTGGCGGCAAAACCCTCGCACTCGCCGCCGCTATGCGAAATCAGGGGCGGTTGATTGCAACCGACACAAACCGTAACCGGCTGGACCAATTGAAACCACGGGCCAACCGGTCGGGTGCCACCAATATCGAAACGCGATTGCTCAATCCCGGCAAGGAAAAAGAGATGCTGTCCGAATTTATCGGTGGCTGCGACCTTGTCCTCATTGACGCACCTTGTTCGGGAAGCGGCACATGGCGGCGCAATCCAGAGACGCGCTGGCGCTTGGATGCGGCGCGGTTGAAGCGCGTTGTTGATGAACAGGCGAAGCTGTTGGACATTGGCGCCGACATGGTCGTGCGCGGCGGTTATCTGGTTTATGCCGTGTGCTCGCTCATTGAGAGTGAGGGCAAGGGGCAAGTTGCTGCGTTCTTAAAATCGCATGCGGGCTGGCGCGCGGTGGATACCGGGGTGTCGATGGGCCGTGCCGACGGCGACGGCGTGCTGTTGACCCCGCATCATGATGGTAGCGACGGTTTCTTCTTCGCGAGGCTCCAAAAGCTGTGATAGCATCACGTTCCAAAAAAATATGGATATTGTTTATGCGTTTTTCTCCCGCGGCTATTGCGCTGTCGTTCACTCTAGCGGTCATGTCGAGCGCCAGCATCGGCGGACGCGCGGATGACGATATCGACGCCCGCTCTATTGCCCTGATGCAGACGGGTGACCAGGAATCGGCAGCTGGACGGTTCGACAATGCCATTAGCTGGTATGAATCCGCACTGGCGGTCGACCCGCGCAATCGTCCTGCATATATTGCGATGGCGCGCGCGGTGAAGGCCCAAGGACTGAATGGGAAAGCGATCCGCTTTTACGCAGAAGCGTTGGAGCTTGAGCCCAATGATCAGGTTGCATTGGCCGAGCAGGCAGATGCCATGATTGCCAAAGGCGCAATTGAGCAAGCGGGCAAAAATATCGCTCGGCTGAAAACATTATGCCGTGCGGACTGCAGCGCTGTTGACCGGCTTGCGCTTGCATCCAGCAAGGCGAGCGAAAAACCGCAAATGCAGGCAAGTGCAGCCGATACGAAACCAAGCGTCGCTAGCGTGCCGGTTCCGCAACCCAATTAAGGCCGCGGATGCATTCAGCACCCTGAACGGCGTCAAATCAGTTCTGCAAACTCCGCGAGAATATTCTCGTACAGCCGCTTTTTGAACGGAACGATCAGTTGCGGCAGTTGCGGTGCATCGATCCACTGCCACTTGCTAAATTCCTGATGCGACGTTTCGATGTTGATATCGGCATCGGTGCCTTTGAAGCGCATCAAAAACCAATGCTGGCGTTGCCCGCGATATTTGCCCTTCCAAATGCGGCCAATCATATCATCGGGTAAGTCGTAGAAATGTTCATCGCGGCTGCGCGCGAGAATATCGACCAAATCGGCGCGCACGCCGGTCTCTTCGAATAACTCGCGTAGCGCCGCAGCCTCTGCATCCTCACCCTCGTCGATGCCGCCTTGCGGCATTTGCCATGCATCGGTCCCGACAGGGCTGTCCAAGCGTTGCCCGACAAAAATTTTCCCCTGCATGTTCGCGAGCATGATGCCGGCGCAGGGTCGGTAGGGTAAATCTTCCAAAGCTATGCTCATGCTGTTGCCGTCACGTCTGCAAGCAGGTTTTTCAGCGCGGCGATATTGCCCTCGATATCCGATTGTGCGGAAGGGATGGCTTGGCGGATGTTGATATGCCCGTGAATATTGCCATCGGCACTGCGATGTTCGACGCGCACGCCGTCATGCTTCAGCTTTTCAACATAAGCGATGCCCTGATCGCGTAACGGATCAAGGCTTGCGGTGGTAACAAGGCTCGGCGGCATGCCCAACTGGCTGAAATTCAACGGCTCGGACCGGTAATCTCCGGGCGTCGCTGCGTGGCCTTCGCCGAAATAGGCCATTGCTTCTTCGGTTAGCAAATAGCCTTTGGAAAATTCGCGCATGCTTGGCCAGTCAGCATCGAGCGTGACGACCGGGTAAATCGGATGCTGCAATAATACGGGCACGGCGGCCGGACGGTCGCGAAGTGCCATTGTGGTCACAATTGTCAGATTTCCGCCAGCACTGTCGCCTGACGTAATCAGTCCAGTGACTTGGCGTCCAAGCTCCGCAGGGCTTGTTGCAATCCAGCGGGTTGCGGCTTCACAATCTTCGGCTGGGGCAGGGAATGGATGTTCGGGGGACAGTCGATAATCTATAGAGATGACCGGTAGATCAAGAAGGCGCGCAACTTCGGCGCAATAGGGATCATAGGTATACAGGCTGCCGATAACGAATCCGCCGCCATGGTAAAACACCATGACGGGGCCGGCTTCGCGCTCTTCGCGGCTGTCATATAATCGCGCGGGGATGGTGCCAGCGGGTCCGGGAATCGATAAATCACGCATAACCGCCAGTTCGCCAATGGGTGCATCAGCAACGTCGCGCATGGCTGTGGTCATCGCGCGTGCATCATCTGCGGGCACTTCCCAAAATTTGGGGCCGGGTACCGCGTTCAGAAATTGCAGAAACAATGCCACGTCGGGGCGTGCATAAGGTGGGGTATCGGTCATCACATTCTCCATATCGGCCGCTTCCTAAGGTGACTTAGGCAATGCGTCCAGCATATCCGCCTATAGTTTTTCTAACATTGCAGTGCGCGGCGAATGGGATTAGGCGAAAAGGCAATAAAGTTGCAATTAAAGACGGGCTAGAACGCATGGCTACGGCATTCAAAGACGAACAGACGAGCGGACATACTCCAGTGCAAAGCGACGCAGTCGTTGTGCGCTTTGCCGGGGACAGCGGCGACGGCATGCAGTTGACCGGGGGGCAGTTTACGCTGTCGTCGGCACTGGCGGGCAATGACTTTGCGACATTCCCTGATTTTCCTGCAGAAATCCGTGCACCAATCGGGACGCTTTTCGGTGTTTCGGCGTTTCAGATTAACTTTGGTTCGTCCGCAATCGATACAGCTGGTGACCAACCCGATGTGCTGATCGCGATGAACCCCGCTGCGTTGAAAACCAATGTCGGGTCTTTGCGCGAAGGCGGTTTGATTATCGCGGACACAGGCGAGTTTAACCAGCGCAACCTGGATAAGGCCAAATATGCCACCAACCCGTTTGAAGATGGCAGCCTTGCGAAATGGCAAGTGCTGGCGTTCGACATCAGCGCGCTGACTCTGGAAGCCGTCAAGCCGTTCGGCATGGGCAACAAAGACGCGTTGCGCTGTAAGAATATGTGGACGCTTGGTCTGGCGCTGTGGATGTTCGATCGCGATCGTCAGCCGATCATCGATTGGCTGAACGCCAAATTTGCGAAAAATCAGGTTCTGGCCGACGCCAATATCGCGGCGCTGAATGCTGGCCATGCGTATGGCGAGACAGCTGAGCTTGCTGGACCGCTGAAGCAATATCATGTCGATGCCGCGCCAGCGCCTGCGGGTCTTTACCGGACGGTGACAGGCGCTGAATCCATCTCATTTGGTTTGGTTGCAGGCGCGCAACTGGCTGGTCTCAAGATGTTCTTCGGCGGATACCCCATCACGCCAGCATCCGCGATTTTGCATCACCTCAGCCGATTAAAAGAATATGGAATCACCACATTCCAGGCCGAAGATGAAATTGCCGCGATTTGTTCGGCCATCGGCGCAAGCTATGCGGGGCAGTTGGGCGTTACCAGTTCATCAGGTCCCGGCATCGCGCTGAAGGGTGAGGCTATGGGCCTTGCCATCATGACCGAGCTTCCTTTGGTGATCGTCAACAGCCAGCGTGGCGGCCCTTCGACGGGCCTGCCAACCAAGACCGAGCAGTCCGATCTGTATCAGGCGGTATATGGCCGCAACGGTGATGCACCGATGCCCGTGATCGCAGCCCGCTCGCCCGTTGATTGCTTCGACTGCGCGGTGGAAGCTGTGCGGATTGCGGTTGAGTATATGACGCCCGTCATGCTGCTTACGGATGGCTATATCGCCAACGCGGCTGAGCCGTGGCTCGTACCCGATCTGGAAGAGTATAAGCCGTTCCCGGTCGAGTTTCTGGAAAGCGTGCCCGAAGGTGGCTTCAAGCCCTATTCGCGCGACCATAAATTGAAGCGTCCATGGGTAAAGCCCGGTACGCCCGGGTTGCTGCACCGCATTGGTGGTATCGAAAAAGAAGTCGATACCGGCCACATCAATTATGCACCCGCCAACCACCAGGCGATGACTGACATCCGTTCGGCCAAGGTAAACGGCGTCGCCGACAGCATTCCTGACCAGATCGTTGAGCAGGGCGCAGCAGGCGCGAAGCTGGCTGTTGTCGGCTGGGGATCAACTTATGGTCCCATCAAGCAAGCTGTGCGTCGCAAGCGCGCAGAAGGTGTTGATGTCGCGCATGTCCACATTCGCCATATCTGGCCCATGCCCAAAAACATGGCCGAGTTGTTGAAGAGCTTTGACAAGGTCATCGTGCCCGAAATGAACACGGGCCAGTTGAAAACCATATTGCGTGACCAGTTCCTTGTGGATGCGCAGCCCGTGAACAAAGTGTCCGGCCAGCCATTTACTATCGCCGAAATTGAAGCCGCGATTGGGAGTGCTTTATAATGAACGATATGACCCCCGTGAAAGCGACAACGCCCAAGGATTGGGAAACCGATCAAGAAGTTCGCTGGTGCCCCGGTTGCGGTGACTATGCGATTTTGAAGGCGGTGCAGCGCACCATGCCTGAAATCGGCGGCACGCCCGAAAACACCGTTTTTATCAGCGGCATCGGCTGCTCGTCGCGCTTCCCATATTATATGGAAACCTATGGCTTCCACACAATCCACGGCCGCGCGCCTGCGGTTGCGACGGGTGTAAAGCTTGCCAATCCCGATCTTGATGTATGGATTATCACGGGCGATGGCGATGCGCTGTCGATCGGCGGCAACCACACGATGCATTTGCTGCGCCGCAATCTCGATTGCCAGATCATGCTGTTCAACAATGAGATTTACGGCCTGACCAAGGGCCAATATTCGCCAACATCGCGCGTTGGCACCAATAGCCCATCGACGCCTTATGGTTCGGTTGACCGTCCAGCGACACCATGTGCATTTGCGCTCGGTTCAGGCGCGCGTTTTGTTGCGCGCGGCTTTGACGTTTCGAAAAATCTGCCAGAAGTGCTGAAGGCGGCGCACGCCCATCGCGGCGCGGCGTTCATTGAAATTTTCCAGAACTGCATTGTGTATAACAAGGACGTGTTTGAAGACTTCGCTGCGCCAAAGGGCGCCGACGGCCATCAATTGTGGCTGCGTAATGGTGAGCCGATGTTGTTCGGCAGCGAAAAGTCCGGCGGTACCAAAGGCATTGCGCTCGACAATGTTGGTCTGACGCTGAAGGTTGTCGATGTCGTCGATGGCGATTGGCAGAGTGCGGGCGTTATCGTTCATGACGTGACCAACCGTTCGCTCGCGCACATGCTTGTGGAAATGCCATTTGGCGAATTCCCCATGGCACTCGGCGTCCTATACGACGATCCACGCCCGACGTTTAACGACGCCGTCATCGCACAGAATGAGTCGGCCAGTGCAGGTAAAGCACCTGACCTCGGCAAGCTGCTGGCAAAGGGACAAACCTGGACAGTCGCTGAGGGCCATCCGGAGATTTAATTGATTTTAACGCGCACAAAGGCACGAAGGCACAAAGGGGGTTTTGGTGCAGGGCGACGTTGAAAAACTGGCAAAAGACAGCGATAGATTGCGGGTTTAAGCTTCACAAAGAGCTTGGGCCGGGCCTTTTGGAATCGGTCCATGAGCTTCTTTTGTGTGAGGCGCTCAAAGATCGGGGGCTTTTTGTCGAGGTTCAAAAAGTCATCCCCATTTCGTACAATGGACGCGTGCTTGAGCAGGGTTTTCGCGCCGATGTGTTGGTTGAGCGCAGCTTGCTGATTGAAATTAAGTCGACGGAAAAGCATGCGGCTGTGCATGCAAAGCAGGTTCTCACTTATTTGCGGCTGATGAGACTTCCGCTAGGTTTGCTGATGAATTTTGGCATGGAAACATTTCGCGACGGCGTAAAGCGACTGGCTAACGATTATTACCGACCCTTAGCCTAAATCCTATCTTTGTGCCTTCGTGCCTTTGTGCGAGTAAATTTGTTATGGATAATCTCACACATAGCCTTGTTGGCGCGCTCATCGGGCAGATGGGGTTGAAGCGTCGAACTGGCCTTGCCATGCCCACGCTGATTATTGCTGCGAATATCCCCGATATTGACGCGGTGGCGACATTGCTGGGTGGGCAGCAGCATTTGGCAATCCGGCGCGGCCTGACGCATGGTCCAATCGCGATGCTGGTGCTACCGCTGATCCTGTGGGGCATCATGCTCTGGTTCGATCGCTGGCAAGAAAAACGCGGAAAGCGGCCAGAGACAAGGTTGCCGGTACATAAAGGCTGGTTGTTGGCGCTGGCTTATATTGGATGCTTGAGTCATCCTTTATTTGACTGGTTCAACAGTTACGGAATTCGCTTGCTTGAGCCATTTTCGAGCCAATGGTTTTATGGCGATACGCTGTTCATCATCGATATCTGGCTGTGGGCTGCGCTGATATGCGGCGTTTGGGTTTCGCGTCGCCGCGAACGTAAGGGGAGCGCAAACTGGCGGACACCGGCGTTGGCCAGCTTTGCCGCCATTTGCGCGTATATCTTAGCCAATGGCCTCATTACGGGCAGGGCGGAGCAATTGACCGCCCAAGCCGTTCAGAAACAGCATAAGATCGTGCCAACTCTGGTTGTCGCCAATCCTGTGCCCGTGCAATTTTGGAAACGTGAAATGCTTTGGCGCGACGACAGCCATTATGGGCAGGGCACTTACACGCCGTTAAATGGCGTGCGTATCGATGACGTTGTGCGCGCCCATTATATGGGACGTGAAGATGCCAAGGCTTTTGAGGCACATATCGTTCGCGGCTCGCCTCTATTGTTTTGGTCACGTATGCCGGTGGCTGAGATTGTCGGCGACGGCGCGGACAGGACGTTGAAGGTTTCCGACCAGCGCTTTTCTGACCCGCTGGTTGGCGACCGGTTCAGTATGTTCTTTCCCATTGGAGTTGAAAGCAAATGACGGCCCCAATTATCGTTTGGCTGCGCCGTGACCTGCGTCTTGCGGACCAAGCTGCAATCGCAGCCGCAGTGGCAAGTGGCGCGCCGGTTATCCCCGTCTATGTCCTTGATGACGATACGCCAAAGCATCGCAAGATGGGCGCGGCGTCGCGGTGGTGGTTGCACCATAGCCTGACGGCGCTCGACACAGATTTGCGCGCGTTGGGGTCGCGATTGATTTTGCGTGCCGGAAAATCCGATGACGTTTTATGCACGCTCGCTGAAGAGACCGGCGCGTCGGCCATTCATTGCATGCGGCATTACGAACCATGGTGGCGGAATGCTGAAAAGGCCGTCGCCAGCGGACTAAGCAAAGGTTGCGCATTTGTATGTCACGACGGCAATTATCTTTTGCCCGCAGGCAGCGTGACCACAGGCAGCGGCGGGCAATATAAGATATACACGCCATTCATGCGCGCGCTCTGGCAGCATATGCCGCCGCCCGTGCCACTGGCAGCACCCACGCAGTGCACTGCGCCCCAGACATGGCCAGAGAGCGATAACATTGATGATTGGGCCCTGTTGCCAACCGAGCCCGATTGGTCCGGCGCTATGGTCGATATGTGGACCCCGGGTGAGGCTGGCGCGCGGGATCGGCTTGAGGCGTTTGCCGATAAGGCCAAATATTATGACGAGAAACGCAATCTGCCATCGGTTGCGGGTTCGTCATTCCTCTCACCGCATCTGCACTTTGGCGAGATTTCACCTGCGGCGTGCTGGCACGCAACAATGCATGCGGGCGGGTCGGTTGATGTGTTCCTGAAGGAACTGGTGTGGCGGGACTATGCGCAGAATGTGATCGTCCAGATGCCCGAATATGGCGCGAAAAATGCCCGCGACGCATTCGACAAGCTGCCGTGGCGCGATTTATCCGATCCAGCGGTAAAGGCCGATTTCGTGGCATGGACCAAGGGCCGGACGGGTTACCCGATCGTTGATGCCGGGATGCGGCAATTATGGGCGACCGGATGGATGCATAACCGCGTGCGGATGATTGCGGCATCGTTCCTTGTCAAACATCTGCTGATTGATTGGCGCGAGGGCGAAAAATGGTTCTGGGATACGCTGGTCGATGCCGATTACGGCAGCAACAGCGTCAATTGGCAATGGACAGCGGGGACGGGCGTGGACAGCAATATGTTCGTCCGCATCATGGCGCCATTGTCGCAGTCAGAGAAATTTGACGCCGCACGTTACATCCGCGAATGGGTGCCAGAACTTGCTGGGCTGGAAGAGCCATATATTCACGACCCCGATGAATATGGCGCACGCCCGAAAAGCTATCCGCGCAAAATCATCGGCCACAAAGCCGCGCGTGAGCGTGCGTTAAAGGCGCATGAGGTGGTCAAATCATAAACCGTAGCCCTGAGCCGTCAGCGCGCAGCGCTGGCGAAAAGTCGAAGGGCGGTTCGCTGCCCGGCATAGCCGTTTACTGATGGGCGTCCTTCGACAGACGCAGTCGCGATGCGACTGCTGCTCAGGACTTCGGTAGTTTTAAAGGGTTAGCCCGCTACCACCAAGCGATGGCCGGTCTCAAACTCGGTCGTCAGCATCGCCACGATCGCATCGGCCACAACCGATGGTTCCTTCACCGTCGCCGGGTCTTCGCCCGGATAGGCCTTTGCCCGCATTTGGGTGCGCGTGCGGCCCGGATCCACGATTGCAGTGCGCACAGCGGACAGGTTCTTCACTTCCTCGCCATAGCTGGCCACCAGCGTTTCAAGCGCGGCCTTTGATGCGCCATAAGCGCCCCAGAATGCGCGTGGTGCCGCGCCAACAGACGATGTCAGTGCGACGAGGCGACCAGCATCTGATTTGCGCAACAGCGCATCGAATGACGCAATCAGCACCTGCTGCGCAGTTACGTTTAGGGTGAATAAGCGCGCGAATTCTGCGCCATCAATGGCTGGAACGGGCGCGAGTGTGCCGAGCATCGCGGCATTCAATACCAAGACGTCGAGCTTACCCCAACGTTCGGTCACTGCTGTGGCGAGCCGAGCGATGCTGTCGCCGTCGGTGAGGTCCAAGGGGGCAATTGTCGCATTGCCACCTGCGTTGAATATCGCGTCTTCAACGGCTTCTAGGTCTTTGGCGGTGCGCGCTGTAATGATGACATGTGCACCTTGCGCCGCGAGCGCCTTCGCCGTTGCCGCACCAATCCCGCGGCTTGCGCCCGTGACCAGCGCCACTTTGCCTTCAAATAGCTTCGTCATGATTTATGCAGACTTCCGTTCGCCCAGCATCATGAGGTCACCCGATTCATGCTCGTCATGGTCGGTAAGGGTGGTGGGATAGTCGCCGGTAAAACACGCATCGCAATATTGCGGTTGGTTTTTGTTGCGCGAATCTTCGCCCAACGCGCGATACAGCCCATCGATGGAGAGAAACGCAAGGCTGTCGGCCTGAATAAATTGCCGCATTTCTTCCACATCCATGCGGCTCGCGAGCAATTTGGAGCGTTCCGGCGTGTCGACGCCATAAAAGCAGCTGTTCATCGTTGGCGGGCTTGCAATACGCATATGCACTTCCGCCGCGCCCGCTTCGCGCATCATCTGAACGATCTTGAGCGAGGTCGTGCCACGCACGATAGAGTCGTCGATAAGAACGATCTTTTTGCCCGCAACCAGATTGCGGTTCGCATTATGCTTCAGCTTTACGCCCAAGTGGCGAACGCCATCGCCGGGTTGAATGAATGTGCGGCCAACATAATGTGACCGGATAATACCCAGCTCGAACGGGATCTTTGCCGCTTCGGCATAGCCAATGGCTGCAGGGGTGCCGCTGTCGGGTACGGGAATGACATAATCAACATCGACGCCATTTTCGCGCGCGAGTTCCGCGCCAATGGCCTTGCGGACCGAATAGACGCTGATACCTTCAACAATGGAATCGGGCCGTGAGAAATACACATGCTCGAAAATGCAGGGGCGTTGCGAAACGGGAATGAACGGCTTGTGCGAATGAATTTCGCTACCATGCACCACAACCAATTCGCCCGGTTCAACCGAACGGATGAATTCCGCGCCAACAATATCGAGCGCAACGGTTTCCGATGCGAAGATTATCGTATCGCCAAGCTTACCCATGACCAATGGACGAATGCCCAACGGGTCGCGGCATGCGATCATGCCCTCGGTGGTGAGGCAGATGAGCGAATAGGCACCTTCAACACGCTTCAGCGCATCAATCAGGCGGTCCAGTAACGTGCGGTACCCCGACGTCGCCACCAAATGAATGATGACTTCGGTGTCCGATGATGACTGGAATATCGAGCCGCGGCGGACAAGGTCACGGCGCAATGCAACCGCGTTTGAAATATTGCCGTTGTGCGCGACCGCAAATCCGCCGGTGGCAAGGTCAGCATATAATGGCTGCACATTACGCAGCGATGTTTCGCCCGTCGTTGAATAGCGGACATGGCCAATGGCACTGCTTCCGCCAAGGCCGTTGATGATTTCATCACGGTCAAAATTGCCTGCAACATGGCCCATGGCACGGTGCGTGTGAAATTCATGGTTGTCGTAACTTGTGATGCCGGCGGCTTCCTGGCCACGATGCTGAAGCGCATGTAGGCCAAGCGCAACCATCGCTGAAGCACCTTCGGCGTCATAGACACCAAAAATCCCGCACTCCTCGCGTAGTTTGTCGCCATCAAATGGGTCGGTGGTCAGCATAATTCGAATCCCGCTGCGCGTCGCTGGCCGGCGTATAGGCAACGCATCATCGATTGTCTCCCCCTTGTCGTAGCAATTTAACAAAGAAAATGTTGGCGAGCCACTTGCCCTTGCGTTAGGCCTTGGAAATGACCGACGAGATTGAGACAGGGCTTGCCCTCACACCCAAATTTGACGCCAACGGATTGTTGACTGCAGTCGTCACCGATGCGGCGGATGGCGCCGTATTGATGGTGGCGCATATGAACGCGGAGGCACTCGCCAAAAGCATCGAGAGCCGCACTGCGGTGTTTTATTCGCGCAGCCGTCAGCGGCTTTGGCAAAAGGGCGAAAGCAGCGGGAATGTTCTGCACATTGTCGATATGCGCATTGACTGTGATCAGGATGCCATTTGGATTATCGCTAAGCCGCAAGGCCCGACCTGTCATACTGGCGCCCGCAGCTGCTTTTATCGCAGGATAACGAAGGATGGATTGGAGCCAGTGTGACGCGCACGGCATTTCCAATCTTCGCGCTATGCGCGCTGTTGGCGGGGTGCGGGGATGGCGCGCTCACATCGACCCTTGGGTCGGACGCTGGCGCAACGCTCGATGCACGCGCGGTGGAGACGGGCGTTCTTCCGAACCCTGATAACATCGCATTTGCGGGCCGTTTTGAAACGCGCAGCGATCTTGGCATCGATAAATTCTGTGCGGTAAAAACCGATGCCGATCGCTTTGATATCGGTTTTCTCGCGGTCTTCGGGCCTGAAAGCAAATGCGAAGGAACCGGAGCCGCCTCCGTTCAAGGCGACAAGGTCGAAATCACGTTGAACGGGAAGGGTGCTTGTACCTTTGATGCCCGCTATGACGGCATTGAACTGCGCTTTGCCGGTGCGGTTGAAAGCGGTTGCGCACGCTATTGCTCAGAAAAGGCGAGCCTTTCCGGTACGCATTATTTTATGATTGAACCTGGCGATAGCGCGGCTCGCAATACACTTGGCCGCGAAATAGAGCGCCTCTGTAGTTAAGGCCGGTGCATCCGAATAGAAAAGTCCGACATCCCGTTCCGTGTTAACCAATTTTTAGCGCTGTTCTGTCACATCCCCATTTCAAACATTTGCAAAAGGGGAATGATGTGAGGGTACTCGCATTGGCATCACAGAAGGGCGGGTCGGGCAAAACGACCCTGTCCGGCCATTTGGCGGTTCAGGCTCAGCTCGCTGGCGCGGGGCCGGTTGTCCTTATCGATATCGATCCCCAGGGGTCATTGGCCGATTGGTGGAATGAACGTGAAGCGGACCTTCCCGCCTTTGCGCAGACAACGGTGTCCCGCCTCGCCTCCGACCTTGCCGTATTGCGGCAGCAAGGTTTTAAACTGGCGGTGATTGATACGCCGCCCGCCATTACAATGGCTATCCAGAGTGTTATTTCGGTATCAGAGCTGATCGTCGTGCCGACGCGGCCTAGTCCGCATGACTTGCGCGCTGTGGGTGCGACCGTGGACCTGTGTGAACGCGCTGGCAAGCCGCTCATCTTCGTTGTCAACGGAGCGACGCCAAAGGCCCGGATTACTTCGGAAGCCGCGGTGGCACTGTCGCAGCACGGCACCGTCGCGCCGACTACGCTGCATCATCGCACGGATTTTGCTGCATCCATGATTGATGGACGCACCGTGATGGAAATCGACCCCAATGGTCGGTCATCGCAAGAGGTTATCCAGCTGTGGACATATATTTCGGACCGTCTCGAAAAGAATTTCCGCCGCACCGTTTTCAGTGCGCCGGCTGCCGTAAGTCAGCAAATATCCGCCGCGCGTCCCATGGGTGGCTTCGGCCGCCGGGTCGTAGGTTAAGCGCAGGAAGGGCATAAAAATGGGTGAACCTAAACCAATCGCTTCGCTTTCGGGCATATTGCTGGCACGCAAAGGTCTGGCACGTCCCGCTATGCGCCGTCCAACCATGCTTTCGAGCAATGGCAACGCGGCAATGTCGCAAGAGGATCTGGGTTGGAACGACATGGGATATGATGTCGATCCCGATCCCACGACTCCGATGGATTATGACCACGGCTTTCGCGGGGCTAACCCGCTTGCCGCGGCTGTTCCCGAAGTGAAGCATCAGCAAGATCGTCTCGCAGACGCACTTTTCGCTGACCTTGAACCGCAGGTTGGCTTTGACGACGAACCGCAGGTTGGCTTTGACAACTTTGTCGAGGAGCCGGAATTGGTCGCTGATGCACCGACTTTGGTTACCGTGACGCCGGAGCCTGTAACACCGCTCGTTTCGCGTCGTGGTAGCACGGATGCGCCACGTTCGCGTGCCCGGTCAAAGCCTGGCTTGAAAGCGAAAGCAGCCTTCACCTTGCGTCTTGATAGCGAACGGCATTTGAAATTGCGGTTGGCATGCGCTGTGCGCCACCAGTCGGCGCAACAGCTTGTGACTGATGCGCTTGATGCACTTCTCGATTCCATGCCGGAAATTGATGACCTCGCGTCGCATGTTCCTGCGAAAAAACACTGATGCCTATATTTAGCTTTTTTGAGGTGATGTCATGAATAGCCATTTTGTCATGAAGTTGGCTTTGTCAGCCGCGTTGGTTGCGGTGCCGGCCATGACTGCGTCAGCGGCCGGAGCGGGCAGCACGGCCAACGCTTCCGTCAATATGGCATCGCCGCAAAAGGCATTTGCCTGGGCAAAGAAAGCCGAACGCGCACTCAGGAAAGGCAAAACCGACAAGGCACTGGTTTTTGCTGAACGTGCGGTTCAGGCCGACATGCAAAACCGCGATTATCGCGGGTTGCTGGCGCGTGTGTACTTGGCGAAGGGACGTTTTGCCTCAGCAGAGCGGACGTTGATGGACGTTATGGAGCTGGGCCAAGCCGACTCGCGCACGGTTATCAGTCTCGCTTTGGCGCGTATCGCCTTGGGCAACACCGAATCTGCCGTTTTGCTTGTGGATTCGAACCAGTCCATTCTGCCTGTTAGCGACTATGCGTTGACTTTGGCTTTGGCAGGTCGTTCGGCGGACGCCGTCAAAATTCTGACCGATGCCGTGCGAACCGAGCCTGCCACATCCCGCATACGCCAGAATCTGGCATTGGCCTATGCGCTTGACGGTCGCTGGCGCGATGCGCGGATCATGGCTTCGCAAGATATGCCGCAGGAGCGTGTCAACGAACGGATCGCCGAATGGGCGCAGCTCGCGCGTCCCGGTGCTTATGCGTCGCGCGTCGCAGGTCTGTTGAAGGTTCAACCTGACATGTCGGATAAAGGACAGCCGGTGCGCCTCGCGTTAAGCAGCATTAATGCCATTGGATTTGCGCAGGCTGATGTAGCGCCAACGGCTGCACCAGAATTGGCAGATGTTTCGTCTGCACCCGCAGCAGCAGTGGAGTTGGCGGCGGTGGGTCCGGCACCTGTATCGGACAGTGTAGGTTTTGCGGCTGTTGAGAATTATATGAGGGTTGCCGAGGCTGCGCCGAGCCAGCCGGTTTACGAAGCGCCGCTTATCAAAGCGTCGGAAGTCCCGGCAAAGTCGTATGTGGCTGCCCCGGTGAAACTCGCAGTGTCAGATGTACCAGCCGGAGCAACGCCAGCGGCTGCGGGAAGCCACTTGGTTCAGCTGGGCGCGTTTTCGTCTGTGGCCAGTGCGCAAGCGGCTTGGAACAAATATGCCAAACGCTACCGCGCATTAAACGGCTTTGCATCCGCTAGCTCAACCATAACGGTCAATGGCAAGAAACTTGTTCGCTTGGCTGCAATGGGTTTCGGGGACGCAGCAAGCGCGCGGGCAACTTGCAAGATAATCAAGTCGCAAGGCGGTGATTGTTTCGTCCGCACAAATGGCGGCCCCCAAAATATCCGCATGGCAAACGCCGCATGGCGTAAGATCGCCGCACGATAAGTTGTTAGTTGTGAACCGCTAAGGGGACGGCGGGTCTAAATGACCTTGCCGCCCTTTAGCATATGGCGCACGCGGCCCTGAACCGGCAGTCGGTCAAATGGCGTATTGCCCGCAAGTGCGGCCATGCGGTCGCCATCGACCTGCCAAGGCGCATCCGGGTCGACGAGGATGAGGTCTGCCTCATACCCTTCTGCTATTTGACCTGCATTCAGCCCCAAGATCTTCGCAGGATTTGATGCCAACAGTTCGAACAACCGTCCGGTCGAAATCACATTGTCCCGCACAAGGTTGAGCGACAGCGCGAGAAGCGTTTCCGCTCCCGCCATACCCGGTGCGCTTTCGGAATAAGGCAGGCGCTTGTCCTCTGGTCCGCGTGGGTCATGCCCAGATGCAATGACATCAATCGTGCCATCGGCAATGGCGGCGATACAGGCCAGTCGGTCGCTTTCCGAACGCAATGGCGGCGACAGATGGGCGAAGGTCCGGAAATCAGAAACGGCATTGTCGGATAGGAACAAATGCCCTGGCGTTATGCCGCATGTGATGCGTAAGCCCTTTGCCTTCGCTGCGCGAATAAGGTCCAGCCCGCGCTCTGTCGTTACTTGGCGGAAATGCACATGCGCGCCGCTTTCCTCCGCGAGCAATAGGTCACGGGCGATGGCAAGCGCTTCGGTTATTGGCGATGCGCTGGAGAGACCCAGCAACGTCGCGGTTTCCCCGGCCGTTGCAACCGCGTTGCCCGATAGGCCTGCATCTTCGCTATGTACAAAGACGGGCAGGTCGAGCGCATGGCAGTAGCGCATGATGCGCAGCAATATGCCGCTATCGGCGATCCATTTGCGTCCTGTGGCAACGCCTACCGCGCCTGCTTCTTTCATCAGTGCGATTTCGGCCATTTGCAGCCCGTTTAGGCCTTGCGTTGCCGCAGCGAGCGGGTGCACCCACAAATCGGGTTTCCCTTTCAACGCTGCAAAGCGCACCGTTGCGGGGTCGTCGTGCACAGGCGACTGGTCAGGCATCAAGGCGGCGCGCGTAATACCGCCAAAGCGGAAAGCGGGCTTGTCGGTCTTGAACACGCCCAGATCAATGATGCCCGGCGCGATGATGAGATCGCTGGCGTCCAACTGGTTCGCTATCGGGGCAGCGTTCCCAACCGAGGCAATTTTGCCATTTTCGATATGCACATTCAGTGGCTCGGCCGTGTCCGCGCCGGGCAAAATGGCGTGGCCGTTCAGGATGCTGATTCCGGTCATGACCAACCCTCCTGACCGCGTGCTTTTCGGGTGAGTATGTCGAGGCACGCCATGCGAACGGCGACACCCATTTCAACCTGTTCGGTTATGGCGGAGCGTTCAACGTGGTCGGCGACATTGCTCGCAATCTCTACGCCGCGGTTCATTGGGCCCGGGTGCATGACCAGCGCATCGGGCTTCGCCAACGCGAGCCGGCGTTCATCGAGGCCATATAGATGGAAATATTCGCGGGGCGAGGGTATGAAATCCCCCTGCATACGCTCATTCTGAAGACGCAGCATCATCACGACATCCGCGCCATCCAATGCCGCATCAAAATTGGTAAATGTCTGCGCGCCAAAGGCCTCGATACCGCTTGGCATCAATGCAGGCGGCGCAACGACGCGAACTTCGGCGCCCAGAGTTTTGAGGCAGAACAGATTTGAGCGCGCAACGCGGCTGTGCAGGACATCACCGCAGATGACGACGGTTTGGCCCTCAACCCGTCCCTTGCGGCGCATGATGGTCAGCGAATCGAGCAGCGCCTGTGTGGGATGTTCGTGGCTTCCGTCGCCTGCGTTGATGACAGGGCAATCGACTTTGCTTGAAATCAGCTGCACCGCGCCGGAACTGCCGTGGCGGATGACAATGGCATCGGCGCGCATGGCGTTTAATGTCATTGCCGTGTCGATAAGCGTTTCGCCCTTTTTGACGCTCGATTGCGCCGCGTGCATATTCACGACATCTGCGCCAAGCCGTTTCCCAGCAATTTCGAACGACAACAATGTGCGTGTCGAATTTTCAAAAAAGGCATTGATAATCGTAAGGCCGGACAATCGGCCGTCATGCTTTGCGGGGCCGGAGCGGTTCAACGCCACCCATTGTTCAGCCTCTTTCAGGATGTAGAGGATTTCCCATTTCTGAAGTCCAGCGATACCAAGCAAATGCTTGTGCGGAAAAGCGCCCGACCCGCTTGGAAAGCTGTCGGCTGCAAAAGGCTGTGTCCATGTCATTAAAGCGATGCCCTTAAAGGGAAGGGGGGCAATACTCAATCATTTTGTCGGCTATGTCTTCGCCGAGCAAAAACCGTCACCCAATGGTCAGCGCATCGATTGCGCCTTGCAGAATGAATGCCGCTGCGCCGCTGTCGATTTTTTCGGCCCGTTTTGCGCGGCTCATATCGGCGGCAATCATGTCGCGCTCAACGGCTTGGGTCGACCAGCGTTCGTCGCGCAACAAAATTGGCAGGCCAAGGTCAGCGATGTTGCGCGCAAAAGCGCGGCTTGATTGGCTTCGCGGGCTTTCGCTGCCATCCATGTTGAGCGGCAAGCCAATGACGATGCCGCGCGTGGGGCGGGTCGCAATCGCGGCGCTTAGCAACGCCTTGTCTTTGGAAAACTTGCTTCTGCGGATCAAATCGGCGGGTGATGCGAATGTCCAGCCAGCGTCGCAAAACGCCGTGCCAATTGTTTTGGTGCCAATATCGAGCCCAATCAACACGCCGCCTTCGGGCAGCTGTTCCAGAAAGTCGGCGACGGCGTCAAAAATCATTTCTGAAGAAACTTCCGTAGTCGCAATGTGGCATCCGCCCGCACATTCGCCCAAAACAGCGGGAAATCATACACATGGTAATTGTTGCCGGGCAGGACATATGGCCCCACTTCGGGCGGATCGCCGATCAACAGAAAGCCCTTTGGATCGCATCGTGCGGGTACGGCACCGACGACCAGCTCACCGGCTTCCATCGACTCATCTGGTTTTAACGTGCCCAAATTGGCCTTCATGTCTGCCGCAGCTGCTGCGCCACCATTCAACGGATTGGTGCACAACATTGCGGTGCCTTTGCGGCTTTGCCCGTTGAAACCCGTCGTTGCGTCGTAGACTTTTGATATGCGGTCATATTCGGCTGGCTGGGCAAAGCTCTGCCACGCCATGATGCACCCCGTCTGATCCGGACCCGAGCATGCGGGCAGCCCCATCGCAGCGACATCATTGTCCACTGAAATTGGCCAGCCGACCACATAAGCGGCGACGATTCGTTTAGCGATTGCTTTGCCGGCAACGCGATCTCTCAGCAGATGTGTAAGATGCAGCGCGCCTTGGCTATGGCCAGCCAATATAATCGGCCGGTCGTTTTGCACTTTCGCTACAAATTCATCGAACGCCAAAAGAACGTCCTGATATGCGGCGTCCAACGCCTGTTGACCCTCGGGCTTGGTGGTCAGGAACGATCCTATAGCCGCCTGACGATAGCGGGGCGCCCACATTTCACCGGTGCTGGCAAAGGGCGAAGCCAGGCCGCGCAGGAACAATCTGGCGCGATCCTGCGATTCCGCGTCGTTCAGCGGGGCATTCCAATGGTCCCGGCCGATATAAGATGTCGGGTGAACGAAAAATATCGCCGCTGATCCACGAACTTCTGGCTTGGCCGCGCCCACAGGCAGCCAGTCCGCTGGATTCCCGGCCTTGCCCGGCCGCGCAAACCACATATCGTTGCCGGCATATTTGTTCGGTTCAAATGCCGCCTGCTTTTCGAACTTTGCCGTTGGCACGAATGCCAGTTCGGTAAGCTCAGCCTCATAAATGCGGATAACGAAACCGCCCGCAATGACGAGGACGATCAGCGCTGCGACGATATAAATGAATTTACGAGCCAAGTTTATGTCCTGAAATTTTGATGCGATTTAGCCGATTGGACGAAAATAGCATCGGAAAATTGAATGCAGCCTGAAAGATTAAGCTTTTCCGTTGAAGCGGGGCAGGCGCAATGCTAGCGGCTGGCTTATGTCTGTAGATAAAGATACCGTGAACAAAATCGCACGGCTTTCGCGCATCGCGATTAGCGATGCAGAGGCTGACAAGATGGTCGGCGAACTCAATGGCATTCTTGCCTGGGTGGAGCAATTGGGCGAGGTCGACGTCACTGGCGTTGAGCCGATGACGGCTGTCATTGCCAATAAGCTGCGCCTGCGCGACGACGTCGTCACCGATGGCGATGTCCGCGACAAGGTGCTTGCCAATGCGCCAGCGAAGGAAGGCAGCTTCTTTGGCGTGCCCAAGGTGATTGAATAATGACTGATTTTTCGAGACTGGGCGTAGCCGCCATTCGTGATGGTGTGGCCAACGGCGAATTCAAAGCCGTTGAGGTTGCTGAAGCGCTGAACACGCGCGTTGCTGCGGCAAAGGCGCTGAACGCCTTTATCGTGGAAACGCCTGAAATGGCCGTTGCGGCTGCGCAAGCGGTCGATGCCGACCGCGCGGCGGGCAAGCCACTGGGCAAAATGGCCGGTGTGCCAATTGGCATGAAGGATTTGTTCTGCACCGAAGGCGTGCAGACGACCGCTGCAAGCCATATGCTGGAAGGCTTCGTGCCGACTTATGAGTCGACAGTATCTGCCAATCTTTGGAAGGCTGGCGCAGGGATGTTGGGCAAGCTCAACCTTGACCAGTTCGCCATGGGTTCGTCGAACGAAACCAGCTATTTCGGCAACGTCATTTCGCCTTGGCGTCGCAATGACGGTGGCAACGCCGCACTTGCGCCGGGTGGTTCATCGGGCGGTTCGTCCTCTGCCATCGCGGCACGGCTTTGCCCCGCTGCGACGGGTACCGACACCGGTGGTTCCATTCGCCAACCAGCGGCATTTGTCGGCATTAGCGGTATCAAGCCAACCTATGGCCGCTGCTCGCGCTGGGGCGTTGTGGCATTCGCCAGTTCGCTTGACCAAGCTGGCCCAATGGCACGTGATGTGCGCGATTGCGCGATCATGTTGGAAGCCATGGCAGGCTTTGATCCAAAGGATTCGACCTCGCTCGATTTGCCTGTGCCCGCATGGGAAGCGGCTTTGAACAGCGATCTGAAGGGCAAGCGTATTGGCATTCCCCGCGAATATCGTCTTGATGGTATCGACGAAGATATTGCCAAGATGTGGGATAATGGCATCGCATGGCTGAAGGATGCAGGCGCGGAAATCGTCGACATCAGCCTGCCGCATACCAAATATGCGTTGCCTGCGTACTACATCATCGCTCCTGCTGAAGCGTCATCCAACCTCGCGCGCTATGACGGCGTGCGCTTCGGTTTGCGCGACTTGCCTGAGGGCGCTGGCCTGCAGGATATGTATGCCGCCACCCGCGCCGCCGGTTTCGGTGAAGAAGTGCGCCGCCGCATCATGATCGGCACTTATGTGCTCAGCGCTGGTTTCTACGACGCATATTACACGCAGGCGCAAAAGGTTCGTGCCTTAATCGCACGCGATTTCGAAAATGCGTGGGCAAGCTGCGACCTCATCCTCGCGCCAACCGCACCAAGCGCGGCTTTTGGTTTGGGTGAGAAGAACGCCGACCCATTGTCGATGTATTTGAACGACGTGTTCGCGGTGCCAGCATCATTGGCCGGGTTGCCCGCGATGTCGGTTCCGGGTGGCCTCGACAAGCAAGGCCTGCCTTTGGGGCTGCAGATTATCGGCAAGGCGCTTGACGAACAGGCTGTGCTCAACGCCGGCCTCGCGATTGAGCAGCGTTCAGGATTTACGGCGGAAGCCGGAGAGTGGTGGTAATATGAGCGAGTACCGCATCCAGGGAAATACCGGCGAGTGGGAGGTCGTGATTGGCCTTGAAGTCCATGCGCAGATCACCAGCGAGTCCAAACTCTTTTCGGGCTCCTCCACCGGCTTTGGCGCTGAGCCCAACAGCCATGTGAGCCTTGTCGACGCAGCGATGCCCGGCATGTTGCCTGTGCCAAACCGCGAATGCCTGCGTCAGGCTGTACGCACCGGCATGGCGATCAATGCGCAGATCAACCGCTGGTCGCGCTTTGACCGCAAGAATTATTTCTACGCCGATTTGCCGCAAGGCTACCAGATTTCGCAGCTCTACCACCCGATCGTGGGGGAGGGCGAGATTGAAGTCACGCTGAACGAAAAAGACCCCGATAGCCCGACCAAAAAAATCGGTATCGAGCGCATCCATGTCGAGCAAGACGCAGGCAAGTTGATGCATGATCAGCATCCAACCATGTCATTTGTCGATTTGAACCGCTCGGGCGTTGCGCTGATGGAAATCGTGTCGCGTCCTGACATTAGCAGCCCGCAAGAGGCTGGAGCGTATCTCAAGAAACTCCGCTCCATCCTGCGCTATGTCGGATCATGCGATGGTAATATGGAGCAAGGCTCCATGCGCGCTGACGTCAACGTGTCTGTCCGCAAGCCCGGTGGTGAACTGGGCACGCGCACAGAGACCAAGAACGTCAACTCGATCCGGTTCATGATGCAGGCGATTGAGTATGAAGCGCAGCGTCAGGTGGATCTGATCGAAAGTGGCGGCGCAGTGGTTCAGGAAACCCGCTTGTTCGACCCGAACAAGATGGAAACGCGCTCGATGCGGTCAAAAGAAGACGCGCATGATTATCGTTATTTCCCCGATCCCGATTTGTTGCCAGTCGAACTCGACGACGCATTTCTGGAGGAATGCCGTGCGTCTTTGCCCGAGCTTCCCGACGCCAAACGTGCGCGTTATGAAGCATTGGGCCTCACCGCATACAACGCCGCTGTTCTGACGGCAGAAGCCGAAACGGCGTTTTGGTTTGAAGATTTGTTGGCCGAAGGCGTCGATGCCAAGCAGGCGTCTAACTGGCTGATGTCCGAATTGTTCGGTGCGCTGAACAAGCTGGGCAAGACCTTGGACGAAAGCCCGGTCAATCCAAAGCAAGCTGCCGAGCTTCTGGGCCTGGTTGCCGATGGCACGATCAGCGGCAGCATCGCCAAGCAGGTCTTTGAAATCATGCTTGAGACGGGGCAGGGTGCATCTGCGATTGTCGAAGAAAAAGGCCTGAAACAGACCAATGACACAGGCGCAATTGAGGCCGAGATTGCCAAGATCATGGCCGCCAATGAAGATAAGGTTGCCGAGTACCGGTCGGGCAAAGACAAATTGTTTGGTTTCTTCGTGGGCCAGACGATGAAGGCGATGCAGGGCAAGGCCAATCCGCAAATCATCAACGACTTGCTGAAAAAGGCGCTTGGTTAATAGGTGATAAGGGCGCAGCGGCGGTTTTGCCGCTTCTGCCCTTGCCCTAGCGGGGCTTTCCCGTTAGAGGCTCCCGTCGTTTGTGAAACGGCAGCTTTTCGTAAGCGGGCGTGGCGGAATTGGTAGACGCACCAGATTTAGGTTCTGGCATCGCAAGGTGTGGGGGTTCGAGTCCCTTCGCCCGCACCACGAAATAGGGAAGTTCCCGGCTGTCGTTGAGCCCGAAAGCCATTTAACGTTTAAGGTGAGGCGAGCCGCTTTGCCTGCAGATAGAGAAGATATTATGCAAACCGTCGAGACACAGAATGAAGGCCTGAAGCGCGCATATCGTATGACGATTACCGCGAAAGACGTCGAATCACGCATCGATGCCGAGGTAAAGAAAATCGCGCCTCAGGTGCGTATGCCCGGTTTCCGCGCTGGTAAGGTTCCAGCCAATCTGGTCAAGAAAATGCATAAGGATTCGCTGCTTCAGGACGCGCTGAACAGTTCAATCCAAGAAGGCGTTCAAAAGGCGATTTCTGATAACAAGCTGCGCCCTGCGACTCAGCCGCACGTGCATCTCGACAATGGGTACGAGCCCGGCAAAGACGCGGTTGTTGATTTCCATCTCGAAGTCCTGCCCGCCATTACCGCTCCGTCGATCGATGGCATCACGCTTGAGCGCCTGACCGTTGAAGTAAGCGACGCACAGGTAGACGAATCGATCCTGAAGCTTGCTGAAGGTCAAAAGAGCTTTGAAGCGGCTGACAAGAAATATGCCGCAAAGATGGGCGACAGCGTCGTTATCGACTTTGAAGGCAAGGTTGACGGTGTACCTTTCGAAGGCGGCAAGGGCGAAGGCATGGCCGTTGAGCTTGGCTCAGGGCAGTTGATCCCCGGTTTCGAAGACCAGCTCGTTGGCGTTAAAGCCAATGACGAGAAGGTTCTGAACGTAACCTTCCCCGAAGATTACAATGCCGAAAACCTGAAGGGCAAGGCCGCGACGTTTGACATCGTCGTCACCGAAGTGCGCAAGCCAGTCGAAGCGAAAGCGGATGACAATCTTGCCAAGATGTTCGGCCTTGACGGTATCGACAAGCTGCGTGAACTGATGAAGGTTCAGGTTGAGCAAGAACATAACGGTCTGACCCGCACCTACATGAAGCGCCAGTTGCTTGATCAGCTTGCTTCGGATCATGACTTTGACGTGCCGCCATCGATGGTCGAAGCAGAATTCGAACAGATTTGGGCGCAGCTGGAGCAGGAAGCTGCCCGCGAAGAAGACGCCGAAGCTGCGAAGAAGGAAATGGAAGCCGAGCGCGAAGAGTATCGCGATATCGCCGTCCGCCGCGTTCGCCTTGGTCTGTTGCTTTCCGAAATCGGTCAGGCAAATGGCGTTGAAGTCAGCCAACAGGAAATGAACATGCTCGTGCAGCAAGCTGCGCAGCAATATCGCCCTGAAGACCGTCAGCGTTTTGTGCAGTATCTGCAGGAAAACCCAATGGCAGCGGCCCAGCTGCGTGCGCCAATGTTTGAAGACAAGGTTGTAGATTTCTTGTTCGACAAGGCGACTATCACCGAAAAGACCGTAACTAAGGACGTTCTTGAAGCGGCGATTGAAGCTGAACCAGACGCAAAGCCAGCGGCCAAGAAGAAGGCACCTGCGAAAAAGGCTGCAGCAGCTAAGGAGGAGGCACCTGCAAAGGAAGCTAAGCCTGCTGCAAAGAAAGCTGCTCCTAAGAAGGATGCAGAGGAAGCTAAGCCAGCGGCCAAGAAGGCTCCTGCCAAAAAGGCCGCGCCTAAGAAATAATCGTCCAACTTTGGACAAATGAAAAGGCCCCGGGATTCCGGGGCCTTTTTTGTTGCCGTCGCGCGGATGTGCATCACATTTGGCTTTTAATCGGTCTGATCATTCAAAATCTAAAAACTAATCGATTTTACAATCTACGTCGAAGCGCAGTTTTGGCGAACTCTCTGTGGATTGCACGCCAACTTAACCTTTTCCTGCTTGAAACTTTGTCTGCCCGCGCCGATGTAGGCATCAGCGTAAAAACAGAACAGCCCAGAGGTATTTCATGCACGTCCCATTTGATCCGGTACAAGCCCTAGTTCCCGTCGTTATCGAGCAATCGAACCGCGGAGAGCGGAGCTGGGACATCTTTTCGCGCCTATTGCGCGAGCGGATCATTTTTGTGACGGGTGAAGTCGAAGACAATATGGCGTCGGTGATCACCGCGCAGCTGTTGTTCCTTGAGTCGGACAATCCAAAGAAAGACATTTGGATGTACATCAACTCGCCGGGCGGCGTTGTAACCGCTGGCATGGCGATTCATGACACCATGCAATATATCCGTCCAAAGGTCGGGACAGTGTGCATCGGACAAGCCGCATCGATGGGCAGCTTCCTGTTGGCAGCGGGTGAGCCCGGCATGCGCGTTGCGCTAACCAATTCGCGTATCATGGTCCACCAGCCTTCGGGCGGCGCGCGTGGTATGGCATCCGACATTCAAATTCAGGCGAATGAAATCCTGCGCATTCGCAAGCGTATGAACGACTTATACGCCAAATATACGGGCAAGCCGTTGAAGGACATTGAGAAGGCAATGGATCGCGACACGTTCCTCGAAGCCGACGAAGCCAAGGCATTTGGTTTGGTGGATGAAGTCTTTGACAAGCGTCCGCTGAATTCCGAGGCAGGTGCAGACTGATTGCGTTAGCAATCGCGTTCAGGCCTTTGCCAAGATGGCACAGCCCATTTTGGGCTATTGCCAAATTGGAACGCATCTTTAGGATGTTGGTTCAATAAAGTACGACCCGTTTCGGCGTGGTAGCAGGACATATTATGACGAAGTTAAGCGGATCCGACACTAAGAGCACATTATATTGCTCATTCTGTGGAAAGTCACAGCATGAAGTCCGCAAGTTGATCGCTGGCCCGACCGTTTTCATCTGTGATGAGTGCGTTGAGCTTTGCAACGACATCATTCGTGAAGAAACCAAGGGAACGCTTACCGGCCGCAAGGAAGGTGAAGTTCCGACACCGCGTGAAATCTGCGAGGTTCTCGATGATTATGTCATTGGTCAACCGCAGGCAAAGCGTGTCCTGTCGGTGGCTGTTCACAACCACTATAAGCGGCTCAACCATGGTGCCAAAGGCGCCGAAGTTGAACTGGCCAAGTCGAACATCCTGCTCGTTGGCCCAACCGGTTGCGGAAAGACCTTGCTTGCCCAGACTTTGGCCAAGACGTTTGACGTGCCATTCACCATGGCCGATGCGACAACTTTGACCGAAGCCGGCTATGTTGGCGAAGATGTTGAAAACATCATCCTCAAGCTGCTGCAGGCGTCTGACTATAATGTCGAAAAGGCGCAGCGCGGCATCGTGTATATCGATGAAATCGACAAGATCAGCCGTAAGGCTGAAAATCCCTCCATTACCCGCGACGTCAGCGGTGAGGGCGTTCAGCAGGCTTTGCTGAAGCTTATGGAAGGCACAACCGCTAGTGTCCCTCCGCAAGGGGGCCGTAAGCACCCGCAGCAGGAATTCCTGCAGGTCGATACAACGAATATCTTGTTCATCTGTGGCGGCGCGTTTGCCGGGCTGGAAAAGATTATTGCCAATCGTCTTGAAGGCAAGTCGATTGGCTTTGGCGCACATGTCGCTGATCCTGATGAGCGCGGAACGGGTGAAATCCTCAAGCAGGTCGAACCAGAAGATTTGCTGAAATATGGCTTAATCCCTGAATTCGTAGGTCGTTTGCCGGTCACTGCGACGCTGGAAGATCTGGATATCCCTGCGCTCGTCAAGATCCTGTCGGAACCGAAAAACGCGCTCGTGAAGCAGTATCGCAAGCTGTTCGAGATGGAAGATGTCGGCCTGAGTTTCACCGATGAAGCGTTGGAAGCGGTCGCGAAGAAAGCGATTGAACGCAAAACCGGTGCCCGCGGACTGCGGTCGATCTTGGAAGCGATATTGTTGGATACGATGTTTGATCTTCCGACGTTTGACGGTGTCGATGAGGTCGTCGTGGACAAAGACGTGGTCGAAGGTCGCAAGACACCGGTCCTCGTTTACGCAAAATCGGCGAAATCGAACAAAGAGGATGCTGCTTAAGCGCATTTCCCACTGACTGTGGCAAACGCGCCACAAGTCTTAACAAAATGTTTAAATAGGCCAATTTTCACAGGTTGCTGCACTGCAATACTTTGCCTGTCCGGCGCTGTCGGTTAAGGGCGAATCTTCTGCGGGGCGGGGTGTCATTTTACTGTCATTCTCCAGCCCCAAGGGGATGGCACGGTTCAATTCATATGGATGATTCGAGCGTCATGCTTGGTTGCTTTTGAATTGGCATGTGAAAACCAAAGGGGTTTTAGAAATGAAAATTCGTTATCAGCTTGCGGCGAGTGCGGTTGCACTTACCATCTGCAGCTTTTCAAGCGCTGCCTTCGCGCAGTCGACTGGTTCAGTCGACTTCGAAGAAGAAGTAATCGTCGTTTCCGGTTCGCGTTCGCAGGACGTTGCCGGAATTCAGGCACCTGACTCGACCAAGGCAAAAGCGGTTCTTACGCAAGAGCTGATCGAACGTCAGAACCCAGGTCAGACAATCCTCGACACCATCAACGTCATTCCAGGCGTTAGCTTCCAGAACAACGATGCTTATGGCTCGTCGGGCGGTACGCTGAACATCCGCGGGTTTGACTCGTCGCGTATCTCGCTGACGTTCGACGGTGTCCCGTTGAATGACTCCGGCAACTACGCCATCTATTCGAACCAACAGCTTGACCCTGAATTGATTGAACAGGTCAATGTCAACCTTGGTACGACTGACGTCGACAGCCCTACAGCATCGGCTGTTGGCGGCACCGTCAACTACCGCACGATGACCCCGACTGAAGATTTCGGTGTTAAGGTTTCGCGCTCGCTTGGCGACTTTAACTTTGATCGTCTTTTTGGCATGATCAATACCGGCAACCTGACGTCGTTCGGTACACGTGCGTTCGTCTCGGCTTCAAAAGCGACCAACCACAACCCGTTCAACAATTATGGCGTCGTCGACAAGCAACAGTATAACGCAAAAATCTATCAGCCAGTTGGCAGCGATGGTGACTTCATTGCGATTTCCGGTAACTACAACGAAAACCGCAACAACTTCTTCGGTTCGCTGCCATTGCGCAACGACGCCGGCCGTGTCGTTGGTGCCGCTTCGTCCAACCGTTTCCCAGCGAACAATGATGAGCGGGAATATCTGATCAACTTCCCTTGCACTACAACTGTAACACCAGTCGCGGGTACTGCGCAGTCGGCAACAACTTGCGGCACGGAATTTGACCGTCGTTACAACCCGTCAAACACCGGAAGCATCCGTGGTTCGTCGAAGTTTAGCTTCGGTGAAAAGCTGACGTTGACCGTCGATCCAAGCTATCAGTACGTAAAGGCAAATGGCGGTGGCACCGTTACTGCACGTGAAGCCGCTCGCGACATCGATCCGACTGGCGGCGTAGCAAACTGCACGACCTTGGTAACTGGTGCTGGCGTAAACTGCCAGGCTGGATATCTCGCGGGCTCGCCATTCTTTGGTAAGGATCTGAACGGCGATGGCGACATCCTGGATCAGGTTACCATGATGGCACCAAGCCAGACCCAAACGCATCGTTATGGCGTGATCAGCTCGCTGCGTTATGAAATCAACGATGCGCATTCGGTTCGTCTTGCGTACACCTTTGACCGTGCACGTCACCGTCAGACTGGCGAAGTTGGCCTGTTGGACACCAATGGTGAGCCACTTGACGTTTTTCCAGTAAACGGTCCTCAAACTGCTGCTAACGGCGTAACGCTTCAAAAGCGTAACCGTCTGTCTTATGCAATTTTGCAGCAGGTTTCTGGCGAATATCGCGGTGAATATCTGGACAACAATCTGGTCGTGACAGCTGGTGTTCGTGCACCGTTCTTCAAGCGCGACCTGACCAACAATTGCTTCACCAGCTCAGCTGGCGGCTTTGTTGAGTGCTTCGGCGATGCGAGTCAGAACACCCTGAACGCAACGCTCAACCCAACGCAGGCTGGTCCACAAAATCGCGTCTTCAAATATGACAAGATTTTGCCAAATCTGGGCCTGAACTACAAGTTCACGCCTGAATTCAGCATGTTCGCAAGCTTTGCACAGGGCCTTTCGGTTCCAGGTACAGACAGCTTGTACAACGCGTTCTTCTTCCCGATCACGACCGCAGGTGCGCGTCCTGCTCCAGAAACGACAGACAGCGTTGACCTTGGCGTTCGTTACCGTTCCGGTAACATCCAGGCACAGCTTTCGGGTTGGTTGACGAAGTTCCAGAACCGTTTGGCTTCGGCTTACGATCCAGAACTGGACCAGAACGTGTATCGTAACCTCGGCAATGTCGACAAATACGGTATCGATGGTTCGATTTCATATCAGCCAATTCCAGAATTGGCGTTGTATGTATTCGGTTCGTACATGAAGTCGGAAATCAAGAACAACGTTGCTATCGGTGAAAACACTAACGGTACGCCAGTTTTTGCTGCGACTGCTGGCCAGCGTGAAGGTGGCTCGCCGAAATATTCGTTCGGTGGAACTGTACGCGGCGAAGTTGGACCAGTTGAACTTGGCATTACGGCAAAGCGCACTGGCCCACGGAACATCTTCGATACGGGCGCAGCGACCTACACAGGTTCGTTCATTCCAACTGGCGCGGTTCCAACCGGCACGTTGGGCACAACAGCGCGGACCGAAATCTTTGGTGCAGCTGCGCCTGCATATTGGATGGTCAACCTTGATGCGAGCGTCAACCTTGGCTTCTTGGGTGTGAGCGACAAGACCCGCTTCCAGCTCAACGTCTACAACCTGTTCGATCAATTCTATGTCGGCGGTTTTGGCGGTGGCTTGGCGCAGAGCGCGTCATATAACCGTACAACCGGTGTTGCGACGTACGGTAGCCCCGGCTTCGTCCAAATCGGTGCACCACGCACCGTGAGCGGAACGCTTACATTGGTATTCTAAGCCATTGAACTAGAAAATTAAAAAGGGCGGGGCTTCGGTTCCGCCCTTTTTTTATGGGTAAATGCAGCTATCGAGGCCGTCGCGTTTGACGACGCGAATGCGGGCGGCGATGTTGTTCCCATAGCGGCGCGTAAAACCACCCACGCCGTTTACCGCGCGCTTTTTGGGCAATGGCAGAATAGCAGCCAATCGTGCGGCTTCCGTGCGTGTAAGATCTTTGGCAGATTTGTTGAAGTAACGCTGCGCGCCTTCTTCGGCCCCATAAGTGCCAATGCCGGTTTCAGCGACATTCAGATACACTTCCATAATCCGGCGTTTGCCCCAAATTTTTTCGATCAGGAAAGTGAAATAAACTTCGGGCACTTTGCGCAGGTAACGCGTCCAACCGGACCCCTGCCACAGAAACACGTTTTTCGCGGTCTGCTGGCTGATGGTTGAGCCACCGCGCATTTTTCCGCCCTGCTGATTGCGTTTAAGCGCCTTTTCAATCGCCTCACGGTCAAAACCATCATGGCTGCAAAATTTGCCATCCTCGGCGGCAATGACGGCGCGGACCAGATTTGGTGAGATGTCGGAAAGCGGCGTCCAGTCGCGCTTTGCACCATGACTGTCGAACAACATGGTTAGCGTCGTGGGCACGGGAACAACGGCGTATATGGCCGTCAACGCGACCGTCCCCCCGGTAACATATATAGCCGTTTTCAGGCTAGAACGAGAGATACGGGCGGAAAACGAGCGCTTCGGTTTTTTCATTATCAAAAGCTAGCGCAGCGTTCTCCGCCCGTCATCTATTTTTACATGGGATTAAATGGTGAGCAGTAACCGCTTTTCGCCGGCGATACGCAGCATTGCTTTTTGTAGCTTTTCAAATGCCCGCACCTCAATCTGGCGCACGCGCTCACGGCTAACGCTGTACGTCTGGCTCAGCTCTTCAAGCGTTTGCGGCTCTTCAATCAGCCTGCGCTGCGTTAGAATATGCTTCTCGCGCTCATTCAGGCTGTCCATTGCTTCGGAGAGCAGGGCATGACGCATATCGCCTTCTTGTGCGTCTGCAACGCGCTCGTCCTGCAATGGCGTGTCATCGACCAACCAATCCTGCCATTGGCCATCGCCATCCTCGCGCATTGGGACGTTCAGTGACGTATCACCGCCCATCGCCATGCGGCGGTTCATGTTGTTCACTTCTTCCTCGGACACACCAAGGTCGGTGGCAATTTTACGCAAGGCTTCTTGATTCAGATCGCCATCTTCAAATGCCTGAAGGTTGTTTTTCATCCGGCGCAGGTTGAAGAACAGCTTTTTCTGCGCGGCAGTCGTGCCGATTTTGACCAGGCTCCAGCTGCGCAGAATGAATTCCTGCATCGACGCGCGAATCCACCACATCGCGTAGGTCGCGAGGCGGAAACCGCGGTCTGGATCGAATTTCTTTACGCCTTGCATCAATCCGATATTGCCTTCGGAAATAAGCTCGGACACCGGCAGGCCGTAGCCGCGATAGCCCATGGCAATTTTTGATACGAGGCGAAGATGTGACGTAACAAGCTGCTCGGCAGCTTTGGTATCGCCATGCTCTTGAAAGCGTTTGGCGAGCATATATTCTTGCTCAGGCTTCAAAACCGGAAACTTCCGGATTTCGCTTAGGTAACGGTTTAGGCTCGCGTCCCCCCCAAGGGCAGGTATTGTAGCCGGAACATTCTTTTTCTCAGACATGTTTTCCTCTTTCATTGTGCTTCCCACCGGGCCTCATCAAGCACCCGCTAGCAAAGCGTTCCCTTTAAAACTTTATATACGCAATTGGCTTAACAGAAGCTGCATATCCTCTGGTAAACCGCATTCGAACCGTAAGGTTTCGCCGGTTATCGGATGAATAAACCCCAATGAGGCAGCATGCAATGCCTGTCGGTCGAACGGAGCCTGATCTGGTCCGATTCTATAGGGGTTTTGTCGATTAGAATAAACGCTATCGCCGATCAGTGGATGGCCGATGTGGGCCATATGGACGCGGACCTGATGAGTCCGCCCCGTTTCCAATGTACATTCGACGACTGCGGTTTTGGAAAATGCCTCCGTCATGCGAAAATGCGTGACCGCATGCTTGCCCTTGGAATCGGGCAGTACCGCCATTTTTTTACGGTTGGTCGTTGACCGGCCAATTTGCGTGCGCACCGTCCCCGCAGGTGGGGCAGGGATGCCACTGACGATCGCGATATATTTGCGTTCGATGTCATGCGCGGCGAACAATTTTGCCAGCCCCTCATGCGCGACGTCGCTTTTCGCCACGACCAATAGCCCGGATGTATCTTTATCAATTCGGTGAACAATACCTGGCCGCTGAACGCCGCCAATGCCGGATAATTTGCCCTTACAATGGTGCAGCAGCGCATTGACCAATGTTCCGTCGCTATGCCCGGCGGCAGGGTGCACCACCAATCCAGCGGGTTTGTTGACGATTATGAGATGCTCATCTTCATAAACAACGTCGAGCTGAATATCTTGTGGGATTGCTTTGTCCGGCTTGGGGGCAGGGACATTTAGCTCAAAATGCTGCCCGGACATTTTCTTGCTTCCGGCATCAACGAAGCTTTGTCCGTTGATCCGCAACGCAGCGTCAGCGATCAGGGCCTGAATACGTGCGCGCGAAAACTGCGGCAGCGCGGCAGCAAGCGCGCTATCGAGCCTTCCTTCGCCCAAAATACCTGTAAATGTGGCATTTTCTCCAACCATCGCATACACATGGGTGATGGCCCTGCATTTATCAAGCAATGACCAGAAACAACTTCTGCATTGGGCGGCGGACGCCGGCCAAAATGAATGTTGTGGTGTGTTGCGTGGAAGGGACCGGAAGGTCATTGCCGTGGAATGGGCAGCCAATGTAGCCGCCGATCCGTCACGGAATTTTGAAATCGATCCCGCCGCACTTATCGCTGTCCATAAGGATGCCAGAGCAGGCGGCATGCCGCTTTTGGGCTATTTCCATTCGCACCCGAACGGCTTGGCGCAGCCTTCTGCGTCGGACATCGCGCAGGCCGCACCCGATGGCCTGATATGGCTCATCATTGCAGGGGGAGCGGTCACGGCATGGCAACCCATCGCACTTGGCGCTCACGTCACAGGGTTTACCCACGTGCCGCTGGTCGTGGAGGGTTGAATCGCGTGAAAACACAGTCCATGACCGCCATCAATATGCAAGTCAGCCCAAGGAACCATTTTTAATGTCCGACACGGAAATCGATTTTGCCAGCCTGCTTTGCTCGCGCCTGTGTCATGACCTTTTGAGCCCGGTCGGTGCCATGAATAATGGCCTTGAGTTGCTGGCGGACGAGCATGATCCGGAAATGCGGCAACGGTGCATGGATTTGCTGGCGGAAAGCGCCAAGGCTGCGGCTGATAAGCTGAAGTTTTTCCGCCTCGCCTTTGGTGCTGCCGGCGGCTTTGGCTCGGAAGTCGACCCTAAAGAAGCGCGGGGCGTTATTGAACCGTTGGTCACCGCGAGCGGTCGCACGGTGTTGGAATGGGCTGTTCCTGCGCAGATGATGCCAAAAAGGGCGGTCAAAATCCTGTTGAACCTCGTGCTGTTGGCAAATGAAGCGCTGGTGCGTGGCGGCACTTTATTCGTGGGCGCTGAAGCAGGATTGAACGAGCAGGAAATTGTCATTCGGGCGAGTGGTCCGAAAATTGTCATGGATTCCGCTGTACGAGAGGCACTGACGGGGAAGCTTGATCCCTCAATGATAGATTCCCGCACCGCTGCGGCGTGGATGGCGCACACGCTTGCGCTGCAGGGCGGCGGGATGATCCAGCTCGCTGAGCCCGATGCCGAACATCTCGTCATCGGCGCTCTTGTGCGCACATCGCAGGCCTAGGGTCAGGACCTATTAAATGCACCGTCGCGGCGTCAAAATGGCAAAGATATCGAAGTAAAATGTTCGCCGCAGGCAGTTATTCTGCCTGCAAGGGCATTTTGCTTTGAGATCGAAGCCATTTTGGCGTCCTTCGGATTTGACCCATATTGTCCATTGC